>JAMPIW010000001.1 GCA_040183005.1 Gammaproteobacteria bacterium | reverse complement strand
GGTCAGGGCCTGGATTTTGAGGTCGGCGTGTTTGAGCTGCTGGTCGCGCAGTGACAGTTGATCGCTTAACTGTTGTACTTTGTTACTCTTTTCGTCGAGCTGCTGCATCGCCAGCACAGCCCAGTTTTTGAGAGCGACAGGAGCGTCTTGCAGGGCTGCTTCGGCAACGTTTTTCATGACAAAATTATACCATGAAACACCGCAGAAAGCCGCATAAATACAGGTTTTTATTCACCATTTTTCATGGCGGCTTCAATCGTCACAAACGCCAGTCGGCCGCCGGTTGGGCCGACATCCGCTGCCAGTCGACACCAGCAATCAGCCACTGCCATTGGGCAAGTTCCAATGACCAGACCGGACTGTCCGCCTGCGGCCAGACGAAGCGCCCCCGATGCAACCGGCGCTGGCACAACCACACGCCATTGCCATCCCACAGCAACACCTTGAGCCGATCACCGCGACGGTTACGAAACACATAGGCCGAGCCATCGCAGGGGGCCTTGCCCAGCGCCTGCTGCACCCGCAGCGACAGACCATCGATGCCCACCCGCATGTCCATCGGCGCGACCGCCACCCAGATCGTATGCGGCTGCGCAATCATGACAAGCCCCGCAGCAAGGTTGCCAGCCAGCTTGCCGAAACACCGGACGGCAGCGTGAGCTGCCACCCCCCCGCGTTCTGCAACACCAACCCAGCACCGTTGACCTCCTCGATCTGCACGGGCACCAGCGTGACCGCATCCGTGCCGCTCACGCAAACGTCGTTTCGACGGTCTTTGGCGATCCGGTAGCGAAGCTGCTTCGGCACCAGTCCATGCTGCCTGCAATAATCAATCTGCTTCAGGCCACTACACCGCCAGGCCGCGACGTGCTGCTGCCAGTAGTGGCGACTTGCCTCCAACGATTTCATATTCATGTGCCGCTCTCCTGTGAAAACCACAGGGTGGCGCAAGGGTAACTATAAAAACAGGTGGGACGGCTGGACGCTTACGCTGCACCCGCACCGCCGCCACTGCTCGCACCGTGTCGACCACCCGCACCGGCGTCAAGGTCGCCGGGGCATTCTTCATCCGCTCCTCGCGCGCAAAGCGCCCCCGCCAATAGTACAAGGCATCGGCACTGATGCCCGCGCTCTTCGCATAGTCTGCAATCGTCTGCCCGCTCGTCTCCTGCCGCCGCAGGTGCTCGCGCCACTCCTGCTGTTTCTGCATCCGCTGTGCTTGTGTCTTGCTCATCATGGTGTATCCCTCGTCGCTTGGTATGTCGCGTACGAGGATCCATCACATCATGCAAAAACTCCAGGTGGGGGTAATTAATCGCTTACCAAGGTCGAGCGCTTCAACGGCTATCTGCGCCGCTCGTTTTATGTGCCGCTGGTGGCGCAGCTCAAGCAGGCGGGCTGACACTGGATGCGGTGACGGCCAATGTCCAGGTGCGTCGCTGGTTAAAAGACATCGCCAATGAACGCGTCCATGGTACGACGCACATTCAGCCCTCCAAACGCTTGCCGGAAGAATGCCTGCAACCGCTACCCAGCCCCTGGCGTGGCGACATCCGTGTGCGGCGCGTCCCCAGCGTGAGGTGACGGCAGGGCCTACAGAGCGGCCCGGGGTGGTCATCGAACGGATTGCACAGGTGTTGCCTGCGCAACACCCACTGGCGGTGTACGAGCGCCTGCTTGAACAGGCGGTGGCCGCATGAACCTCCCGCACGAAAGAATGCTGACACTGTGCGAGACGCTCAACCTGCCGTTCGTGGCTCAGGCGTACCCGGTGGCCGCACAGGACGCCGCACAGCAGGGAACGGCCTATAGCGACTTCCTGGAGGGGTTGCTCAAGGCCGAAGCGGCGGGACGCAACGTGAGAAAGCAGACCATGCTCACGCGCCTGGCAGGCTTCCCGGCGATCAAGACGCTGGACGACTTCGACTATGAATTTGCCCAAGGGGTGAAGCGCAGCCAGATCGAAGAACTGGCCGGACTGGGCTTTGTGGAGCGCAATGAGAATGTGGTGCTCGTCGGCCCTTCCGGCGTGGGCAAGACGCACTTGGCGATCGCCTTGGGTTACCGGGCGGCGCAGGCCGGCATCAAGACCCGCTTCACCACCGCCGCCGATCTGTTGCTGACACTGACGGCCGCGCACACGCAGAATCAGCTGAAGAGCGTCATGCATCGGGCTATCAACAGCTACCGCCTGCTCGTCATTGATGAAATCGGGTATCTGCCGATGAGCCGCGAGCAGGCCAACCTGTTCTTCCAGGTGATCGCGGCCCGCTACGAGAAAGGCAGCTTGATCGTCACCAGCAACCTGCCGTTCGGCCAATGGGATGCGACCTTCGCCCAGGATGCCACGCTGACCGCTGCGCTGCTCGATCGCCTGCTGCACCACGCACGCATCGTGCCGATCGCCGGCGAGAGTTACCGTCTCAAAAATCAGCGTGCAGCGGGAATGGTAAAGAGTAAGCGGGAGACTGTTCCGGCCAAATAAGCGGTATGGAGACGTAATGGGGGTGTATCAGATTTAAATCGGCATTTCATGAAAAAGTGTATCAATTTTAAATCGGCATTGACACCGTGTCATTTGGCGAATCACCAAGTGGCCGTCCACCTGTATCCTGACCGGATTGAGGCCTATGCCGAGAACGCCATCGTTGCCTGTCATCAGCGCTTGCACCATCGTGACCAGACCCGCTACGACTGGCAGCATTACATTCCCCTCATTGATCGTAAACCCGGCGCATTACGCAATGGCGCGCCGTTTAGCGAGATGCCGACTCCCTTCGCCATGCTCGCCGCCGCCTTGCGGCTTTGCTGCCGGCATCTGGGTGATCGTGTCATGGCATCCGTGCTGGCCACCGTCTCGACCCATGGCCTGGATGCCGTCCTGGTTGAAGTCGAACGGGTGCTGGAATCCGGCGTACCCAGTGCCGAGCATGTGCTGAACATGTTGGCGCGCCTCAATCAGCAAGGAATGCCCGCGCAAGTGGAAACTAGTTTGACGCTTACTGAGGAACCGCTGGCGGATACCGCACGCTATGACAGCCTGAGTATCGGGGAGGTATCCCATGTCTGACCTCATCAGCCAACTCAAAGCCCTCAAGTTGCACAGCATGGCAGAGTGTTATGTCGAATTAAAAGGCCAGGGCGCGACAGGCGCGACTGCATCCATGGAATCATCCGAATGGCTCCTGCGACATTTGGTGGAAGCCGAATCGACGGATCGTGCTATCCGTTCGATCAGTTACCAGATGCATACCGCCAGATTCCCTGTCCACCGCAACCTGGCCGGCTTTGACTTCAGCCAGTCCAAGATCGATGAGTCACTCATCAAGCGGCTCGCCACCCTGCAGTTTACCGATGCCGCACAGAACGTGGTGCTGGTTGGTGGCACGGGGACTGGCAAAACGCATTTGGCAACGTCCATCGGTGTCGCAGGCATCCAGCATCACGGCAAACGGGTGCGCTTCTACTCCACGGTGGATTTTGTTAATACGCTGGAACGGGAGAAGGCTGCGGGAAAGCAGGGCAAGCTGGCGCTCAGTCTGATGCAGATGGACCTGGTGATTCTGGATGAGCTGGGCTATCTGCCGTTCTCACAGGCAGGCGGGGCGTTGCTGTTCCATCTTCTCTCCAAGCTGTATGAGCGGACCAGCGTCATCATCACGACCAATTTAACCTTCTCCGAGTGGAGTAGCGTATTCGGGGATGCCAAGCTGACCACGGCGTTACTGGATCGGCTGACGCATCATTGCCACATCGTCGAGACCGGCAACGAGTCTTATCGCTTCAAGCAAAGCAGCACAACAGCCAAGGATCGCATTAAGGGGCTGGAGAAGGAGAAACGGTCATCACCGTTGGAGGAAACGGCACCGTTCTGACAAACATCATTCACTTCAAAAGGAGGTTAATACCGTCGCAGTCTGGTCGACTTACCCACAGCCGTGTAGTACGCTACATCGCTATAACGCCTGGTCAGAATTCAACGAGCACAGGTGGTCAGTTTTAAGTGCGCGCCAACAGTGAGGAGGCTTTGTATCTGAGCAAACAAGGTCGATTTGAAAGTGTGGGGGGTGAAGTCTGGCATGGCGGGGGTTACCAGTATTTGGTGGCGTGGCTATTAAGATGAAATATTGTGATTGATCATTCCGCGCGCGTCACGCGCAGCACTTCTTCCAGTGTGGTTGCGCCGGCCAGCACGCGGCGCAGACCGTCCTGGCGGATGCCGGGCGTCATGGTGCGCGCATGGGTTTCCATCTCCAGCTCGCTTGCGCCTTGATGGATCATGCCGCGCAACGTGGTATCGACTTCGATGACCTCGTAGATGCCGGTACGGCCCCGATAACCAAGGGAGTTGCATTGCTCGCAACCCACGGCGCTATAGAGGGTGGGCGGGTTTTCGTGGGGCAGGCCAAGGGTGTCGCATTCCGCCGCGCTGGCGGTAACCTGCTGCTTGCAGTGCGGGCACAACAGCCGCACCAGGCGCTGCGCCAATACGCCGATGAGACTGGAAGAGAGCAGGAAAGGTTCCACGCCCATGTCGCGCAAACGGGTGACGGCGCCGACGGCGGTGTTGGTGTGCAGCGTGGACAGCACCAGGTGGCCAGTGAGGCTCGACTGCACGGCGATTTCCGCTGTCTCCAGATCGCGGATCTCGCCCACCATCACAATATCCGGATCCTGGCGCAGAATGGCGCGCAGGCCGCGTGCGAAGGTCATATCCACCTTGGTGTTGACCTGCGTCTGGCCGATGCCGTCCAGATAGTATTCGATGGGGTCTTCCACCGTCATGATGTTGCGTGTTTTGTCGTTGAGGCGGGTGAGCGCAGCGTAAAGCGTAGTGGTCTTGCCGGAACCGGTTGGGCCGGTGACGAGAATGATGCCATGCGGCCTTTCGATGATGCGGTGCATCACGGTGAGCGTCGTGGGCGCCATGCCGAGCTGTTCCAGGTTGAGGCGGCCCGCCTGTTTGTCGAGCAGGCGCAGCACCACGCGCTCGCCGTGGCCGGAGGGCAGCGTGGAGACGCGTACATCCACCGGACGGCCCGCGACGCGCAGCGAAATGCGTCCGTCCTGCGGCAGGCGCTTTTCCGCGATGTCGAGCTTGGCCATCACCTTGATGCGCGCCGCGATCAGCGGCGCCAGCACACGCTTCGGCTCCAGCACTTCGCGCAGCACGCCGTCGACGCGGAAACGCACCACCAGCCGGTTTTCAAAGGGTTCAATGTGGATATCGGAGGCGTTTTCCTTGACCGCCTCGGTGAGCAACGCGTTGATCAAGCGGATGATGGGCGCGTCGTCTTCGGTTTCGAGCAGGTCTTCCGGCTCGGCGAGCTGTTGGGCGACGCTGAACAGGTCGATCTCTTCCCCCAGGTCGCCCATCATCTGCATGGCCTGCGCCGAATCATGCTCGTAGCTCTGCGCAAGCTCCGCCTCAAAGGCTTCAGGCGTGACCTGTTGCAATTTCAGCGGCGCACCAAGGAAACGCCGCAACTCGGCGAGTCCCATGCTGGTTGCGTCGGGGCGGCACAAGACTATCGCACAACCGCTTTCCCAGCCCGTCACCATCACGCCATGACGCTTGGCGAAAGGAAACGGCGGACGTTTCTCGGACACCTCCAACGGGGTGGCTACCGAGCCGTCCGTTTGCACGGCGGCATTAATTGGTGCGTCCATCGCTCGGGCCGACATTGGCAGGAGGCTTGTCCGCGGGCGGACTGTTGGTGCCCGGTTCAAACGGCGGTGGCAGCTTCATCATATCTTGCATGGGCGGCATCAGCGGCAACACTTCATTGCGCAACAACCCCCGGTCTTTCATCTGCGCATCAAGCTGTTGAGCACGTATGAAGTTATACTTGCCGCTCGTCATCCGCTCCGCAAGATCGCCATCGCGCATGATCACCGGGTGCAGGAATACCATCAGGTTGGTTTTGTCCTTGGTGTTTTTCTTGTAGCGGAACAGGCTGCCGATCAGCGGGAGGTCGCCGAGAAACGGCACCCTCTGTATATTTTCCTTGAGATCATCGGTGATCAGCCCGCCCAACACCACCACCTTGCCGTCATCCACCATCACGCTGGTCTTGATGGAGCGGGTGTTGGTAATCAAATCCGACGCGCCGCGCACTGCGCTGGTGCTGAGACTATCGACCTTCTGTTCAATATCCATCTTGATGGCGTTGCCCTCGTTGATCTGCGGCTTGACCTTCAATGTAATGCCCACATTCTGGCGCTGGATGGTCTGAAAGGGATTGACCGCAGCACCTGCCGTGCCGGTAGGGGCAGTAAATGAGCCGGTAATAAATGGCACATTCTGTCCCACGGTGATCTCGCCGTCCGAGTTATCCATCATCACCAGGGTCGGGGTAGACAGCACATTAGATGAGCCGTCGGATTCCAGCGCACGGATCAGTGCTGCGAAACTGAATCCGTCGCTGATGAAGCGGCCCAATCCGAACGTCATGCCCGGCCCGAGACTTGGGGGACGATTGGTGGCAATCGCCCCCCCGATTTCCGCGATGCTGGACCCGGCAGTACCGTTGGTAAAGTTGGTTAGTCCAATCGGAGCGTTGCTTCCTTGGGTGCGGTCGAACGTCGCCCACTGCACGCCCAACTCCGCCGCGCGGCTCGAATTGACCTCCGCAATCACCGCCTCCACCAATACTTGCGCGCGCCGCACGTCGAGCTGGCTGATCACCATCTGCAGGGAGCGGAACACATCGGGCGGGGCCGTCACCACCAAGGCGTTGAGGCTTTCATCCGCCTGGATATTGATGCCGCTGCCGGGCGGTCCGCCGCCTGTAGCGCCGCCGGGCGCCGCGCCACTCACCACTTTACCCTTGTCTTGCACCTGGCTCGCCACTCCCGTCAGCACCGGCACCAGATCCTTGGCCTTGGCATAACGCAAATAAATGACGCGGATATTGCCGCTATTCTCCAGCGGCGTATCCAAATGCGACACCAGGGCGCGCGCGCGCAACCGCCCGGACTTGCCTCCACCCATCAGGATGCTGTTGGTGCGATCATCGGCAATCAACACCGGCCGGTCGGTAATCCCGGCTGCGGCATTGGGATCGCTTTTGCGCGCCTCCTGGTCCAGGGATGTCAAGATGCGTGCCACCTCGGCGGCGGCGGCGTGTTTGAGCGGCATGACCTCCACCTCTGTTTCATCGCCAGGCTGGTCTATATCCTGGATGATCTTGGCCAGCCGCTCCACATTGGCGGCCCGATCGGAGACGATCAGCGCGTTCGTGCCCGGATACGCCACCATGTGCGCCTGTTGCGGCGCGAGGGGACGCAACACCGGCACAAGTTGGGCAGCAGAGACGTTGTTGACATGGATCACGCGCGTGACATATTCATCCCCCCTGCCGGGCCGGTCGTCATTGGCCAATGGCGTGCTGACCTGCTTGGCGTTCACGTCGGGGATAATCTTGATGACTTTGCCCATCGGCACGGCGGCAAAACCGTTCACCTCAAGCAGCGACAGAAAGACCTGATAGACCTCATCCTTGTTCATGGGCTTGGCCGAGATCACCGTGACCTTGGCCTTGACGCGCGGATCAACAATAAAATTCTTGCCGGTCACGTCGGAGACCGTGGCGATCACCGCGCCGATGTCAGCGTCTTTCAGGTTAAGCGTCACATCTTGGGCATACACTTGGAAAGGCAGCAGCAGCGCGGCCATCAACATCGGTACCGCATAAAAATTTCTGGGTATACCGCGCAACCTCCTCACACCCTTCCCCTTAATTTTGCTTTTCATCTTTAGATTAGTTCATCCGTAACACAAAAGAACGCGGAGCCCCATTACGCACTGTATCAACCCGCACTTCCCCGTCAGTTTTCAGGCTGTTCAACACTTGCATCCCCTTGGCAGGATTGTCGAGGCTCATGCCATTGACGGAGGTCACAATATCATTGGGTTCCATGCCAAAACGCGCGAGAAAACCTGGGTCTTCATTTGGCATAAAACGATAGCCTATAAATTTGCCGCCTTCGCTGACCGGTATCGGGCGAACCCGTTCCATCAGACTTTGCGGATTGCTCATCGCAGCGTCACGAAACTCCTGCATCGCGGCGTCGGAGTTTGGCATAGACATCGCAGCGCCTGGCGCACCTTCCCCGCTTGTTTCATCCTTGGGCAGCAGCAGGGTTTCATACCGGCCATCGCGCAACAGGATAACCCGATCGGCATGGATCTCCTTCAGCGTCGCCCCGCCAGGCACAGGTGCATCTATTGCGTAGAACTGCTCATTACCACTGGCATCGGCGATAATCGCCCGCGCGCTTTTTTTGTCGCGCGAGGCAATCACCCCGCGCAGATTCAAGGCAAGACTGGTCTGCGGCGCCATTTCCGCAGCTGCGCCTACATTAATCACCTGTATCTCGCCAAACAAATGCCACTGTGCCATTTCCTGATGCGAGGGTTTGCGCGCCGCCACTGGCGCAGCCGTAGCGTCGCGCTGACCAACCGCCTGGATAAGCGGGGGCGGCGCGCCGTTCTCGCGCGGCGCGGGCAACACCATCCACGTCAGTCTGGCCAGACTATACGCTATCAAGCACAACAGAATGACCACGAGCAGAAGAACCGCGCGCCGGGTCACGGAGGGCTGCAGTAGCCGCAACGCAAAATTGCGCCAAGCCACGGACGATATAAAGCCTGTGCCGCTTGCCAGCCCGTTACCCAACGTCATAGCCTTGATCATCAGGACATACTACCCGCGATTCATCACACAACGTAACGGCATCATCACGTTCCATAGAACAAAAACAATACGCCCAAAAACACCGGCTGATGCAACATATATACCGGCAGGCTATGCCGCCCGCCAAATGCCAACAGGCGCGCCACCGGATGCCTGCCTGCCCAGCGCGCAAAGGCGGGCACATTTTCCCTTTGATAAATCAGCTTGCCGATAAACATCCCGATCAATACCACGCCAAACCACGGTAGCAATGGCACATAGTCCTCGGTCACCGGCTTATGCGTCATCATCCCCAGCCATTGCCAGGCCGGAAGATCAAACCAGGGATGCTGAAACTGCAACCCCGCGACGATCAATCCCCCGCCCACTATCAAATTAAGCCAAAATAACCGCCTGAACAACAGACCAAGCACGCTGGCAACAGCGATAAAGTGCAGGATACCAAAGAAAATCATGCTATTGGGAAACATTGCATAACTCCCCGCACTCACCAGAGCAGCACAGCCCGCCACCAGCAACAAACGCCGCCCAAAGGCACGCGGGTTCACGCCGCGCGCTGTGACCAAGTGCAGGCTCACGCCCACTACCCCAAGAAACAAACCCACAATAATAGCGCGAAACCCTAACCAAAAGGGATCATTATTGAAATCAGCGCTGACTACACCGTAGTAACGCAGGTCAAACGTAAAATGATACACAAACATCATCACAACAGCCGTTCCGCGCAACACATCGACGAGCGAATAGCGCGTTGACGGGGGTGGCATGGCATCCTGCCCGCACATATTATCAGGGATTTTGACAGACTTATATTGATAGGCCACTTGACACCTTATACACAATGCCGCTATGGGACACCCTCACGCCCTTTTTGCTAGCGCCTTAAAACCGTCACAACCACACAATACCATATAACATATTGTTTTTGTTTGATTTGATAGGGCCGGCACATTTTCCGTGCAAATCAAGAACAACCCCATTGTTGTGCGGTCTGGCGACGTTTTACCCCAAGTCGTCCACAAAGTTATCCACAGGTTTTGTGGATAATGACAAATTTGTTGCGGGAGCAACAAGTTAACGGTTTCCCAGATTAGCCACAAAGTTCAGCAGGCTCATTATTTGAGCCTGTGAGTGTGGATAATAGTCGCATTTCTGGGAGGCGAGTTACCCGGCGGCAAGAGCGACCGGGGCTCTGAGAACAAGGTGTCCTTGTGTCCTTCATTGCTGCGGTGCAGACTACTGAAACTGGCCATCCGCTGTGTGCGTCGGCGCATGTTGTGCCCGATGGTTTGTGGTGTTTTAAGGCCGTTACGGCATCGGGAGCTGCTCACGAGCGTACCGTTATTGGCGGCGGCGCGGCCAGTGTGTGAAGCTGGAGAAATTCCGCGCGGTCAATACCCTCTTGAGCAATCTGAAAACGGCGTTCTCTGGCACTTATCATGCGTTCAATTTCTCCAAGTATGCCCATCGTTACCTCGCTGAAATTCAATATCGCTTTAACCGCCGATTCGACCTATCGGTCATTCTGCCCAGACGGCCTCGCGCATCAGCCGTTACTTCACCTCATCCCGAGCGTATTATTATCTCGGTATTATTATCTCGGCTGAACTTTGTGGCTAATCAGGAACTCCCGTGACCCAGAATACGCTGTAAGGTAATGATGCTTCCTCCATTCATCATGAATGGCTGGCAAACGTGTGACTCAGGACATGGGTCGATTGCCCCTTCAGTAGGGCTAAGCCTGCGTATTCCATGATTCCTGTGCCGTAATGATATTGTCAACACTTTAGGTCGACCCAACAGCCGTGTCACCCGCTGCCATTGGGGTTGCTGAAACAGTAACCGGTAGCGCCGCGAAAACGCGGAACAAAATCGAAGTAGATTGCGGTACTTGAGATCGACAGAAGGATGGTGCCACTGGCACCGCTGGCATCAACCTCGCACGGCCGGGTCATCGTCGATCATCAGTGCGGCTGTATTGTGTTCCGTAGCGCCACGGGCAAGCTTAACTTTCAAGTGCAGGTTGTTACGCGAGTCTGCGTGATGCAGCGCCTCCTCAACCGTGATCTTGCCAGCCTGATACAGGGAGAGCAACGATGCGTCGAAAGTACACATGCCCTGGTCGCCGCTTTTCTCCATGGCCTCACGAATCTTCTCGACTTCGCCTTTAATAATAAGATCAGCGATGTAGGGCGAGTTGAGCATGACTTCTACCGCCGGCACCCGGTGACCATCAATACCATTCACAAGGCGCTGTGAAATGATGGCGCGCAGATTGAGAGACAGGTCTTCGAGTAGTTGGCGGCGGGCGGTATCGGGGAAGAAATTCAGTATCCGCTCCAATGCCTGATAGGAATTGCTGGCATGCAGCGTCGAGAGGCACAGATGGCCGGTTTCGGCGTAGGCAATGGCCTGCTGCATGGTGTCACGATCACGGATCTCGCCGATCAGGATCACGTCCGGCGCCTCGCGCATGGCGTTCTTGAGGGCATTGGCGTAGCTCAGGGTGTCGATGCCGACCTCGCGCTGATCGACGACACATTTTTCATGATGGTGCATGAACTCGATTGGATCCTCGATAGTGAGAATATGGCCGGGTATGGTGTGGTTGCGGTGACTGATCATGGCCGCCAGGGTGGTGGATTTTCCCGAGCCTGTGGCGCCCACAACCAGAATCAGGCCGCGTGCGAGGGTGACGAGGCGGTTCAGGGTCTCCGGCAGATTCAGTTCAGCAACCTTCGGGAGGGTGGATTTTATATAACGCACCAGAAGTGTCCGGTAATTTAATTGAATAGATTCAATTGGTTATTGTCTTTCTGCATGCTCATTTGCGTCTCCGCATTTTTAAGTAATTGATCGAGTGGCGTTTTCTCGAAAAGAGTCAGGCTCAAAATCTGTAGGATTGTGTAAAGCGAAGCCTCGGTATTGAGCCGCTTTTTCACGATGGCGACCACGACGTAAACCGCGATGGCGATCCATATTTGCGTCTTGACTGCATTCTCGGTGGTGCCATAGAACCGCTTGATTCGAAGATGCTGTTTGATCCACTTGAAGAATAGCTCGACCTGCCAGCGGCAACGATAAAGCTGAGCGATGGTCAGCGCAGGCAGGTCGAAGTTGTTGGTCAGAAAGACCAGAAACCTGTCGTGTTCGGCATCGTAGAACTTGATGCGTCGCAGGTGCTGCGGGTAATCCTTGCTGGCCTTGCGAGCAGTCAATGCAATGGTCTGGTCGCAGCGCAGTCCAGTGGACTTGTCCACGGTGCGAGAGTAGACGCGACGAAAGAGCAGATTGGATTTGCCACGGATGACAAAGAACGCCTGTGCTTGATGCAGGGTGAACCAGCGAGCGAAGTCGGTGAAGCCACGATCCATGATGTAAAAGCTGCCGGCTTCGGGTATCAGGATATCGAGCACATTGACCTCGTGCATCTTGCCATCGCTGATGTGGATGAAGGTTGGAATGTTGCCGCGCAGGTCGAGCAGCGTATGCATCTTGACGGCAGCTTTGGTGGAGCGGAAGCGTGCCCACGGAAAGACGCTCAAGCACAGGTCGATGGTCGTGGTATCGAGTGCGTAGACCGTCTGTTCCAGTTCGACCGCAAAGCTGTCGCTGGCGTAAAGCTTTCTGGCGGTCTGGATTAAGCTCATCGCGAAATCCGCGTAGATGCGACGGTCGCGTTGCTCGTTGGCATCGGCCAGCGTGCTCTTGGCGATGTTGCCTCGTATGCCCAAGTGATAGAGCTTGGCTTGGTGGGCGCGCAGACAGGTTTCGATGTCGCGCAGGCTTTCGCGGTAAGTCAGCTGCGCGAACGCCATGCAGAGAAATTGATCGAGATGCGAAAAAGTCTTGGTGGGATATTTGGAAGGGTAGCGCTGCACGCAGCGACGGAATGTGTGAAGGGGCAAATGCTCCATGAGTTGTGCGAACACCAACTGGCCTGAATACATGACGGAAACTCCTGGGGGGAAAGCCCCAGTTTCCCAAAAAATTCACGTTCAAGTCGGTGACACCCCTAAACACACACTTTCCTATTCAACATCATCATGTTATATAGCCGTCTTTGCGAAATTGCCGGACACTTCTGATAACGCACCACCATGCTGACCTCGCCGCGCTGTCGGTAGACGTTGACCCTGAATCGGCCAGTCGCCGGCACGGAGACTGAAAAATTCATTTCGAGATTGGCCTCGAACTCCTTTACCTGTTCATCGCGCATCAGGCTGTAGGCAAGTTGCTTGACGGTGCCGGGAGGCAGTGGCTGGTTGCCAATGGGGCCAACTTTGCCCTCGATCTTGATGGTGACGGGCGCCCCTGTGCTGAAGAACAGGTCGGAGGCATGTTTGTCGGCCATGAGTTGCAGATAGGGCGTGATATCCATGAGGGTATTCCTGTGCTATTCAAGTCTGTAGACATCGGCGAGCGAAATATCGCGCGCGCGCCCGTTGCAGGGCGTTGGCCGTCAGGGGTGTCATGCCGCCTTTTCTGACCTGCGAGAGTAGGGTTTCTATGTCGCCGCGCTTATCAATGGGGTCCTTGACGGTGGGCGTCACTTTCAAAAGTTCATAGCTGTCCGGCACATGCAGCCCCCCCGACCTTGATCTGGCCATCAGGCAGATGAATGGCCACCTTGGCACCAAGCGGCATGGCGCGGGGTGATGATGTGCTCAATGGGTCAGCCAATTGCACTGAAGCTGAATCGGGATTCATTGAACAGTGCCAAGCAGGCATCGACCACGGCGGGATCGAGGCTGGTGCCGCGTGTCCTGGTCACTTCAGTCAGCGCCTTTTCGATGCCCAGTGAAGGGCGATACGGGCGATGAACGCTCATCGCCTCGACCACATCGGCTACAGCAATGATACGCGCTTCCAGGATGATGTCATTCCCTCGCAGTCCGGCGGGATAGCCCGTGCCGTCCATGCGTTCATGATGTTGCAGGATCATGTCCGCGATGGGCCACGGGAAGTCGGTATCGGCAATGATCTCATGACCTACCGTGGAGTGGGTCTTGATAAGCATGAACTCCTCGGAGGTCAACTTGCCAGGGCGGTTCAATATCTCGAACGGGATATAGATTTTGCCGATGTCATGAATCAGCGCACCTAGGTGAATGCCCTTAATCTGATGATCGCTCAGGCCCATCTCGCGGCCGATGGCGCTGGATAGTTCCGCCACGCGTTGCTGATGGCCGGCGGTGTAGGGGTCACGTTTTTCCAGGGTTCTGACCAATGCGAGCACGGTGTTGCGCAGGGATTGTGCCAATTGTTCAGCGTGGCGGGCCTGCATGATCTCCATGTTATGCCGTTCGGTTATGTCTCGCACCATTCCGATGGCGTGCCAGCGTCCCTGGATATTGACGGCGGAGATGGAGTTTTCGGAGATAATGGTGCTTCCGTCCTTTCTCCGGCCAGCAAGCGTGGCGACCTTGCCGATGATGGGATCCTTGCCGGTATTCTTGAACTCTGATAGACCATGCCTGAACAGTGACAGTTGCTCTGTATCGACGAGCAGTTCATTCAACGGTTTTCCCAGGATCTCCGAGGCTGGATAACCATACATCTTTTCCGCCGCCGGATTCCAGAACTGGATCAGTCCTTCGTCATCGAGCACAATGATGGCATCCTGGGCGAAGTCGGTTATGATCTGCAGCTTTTCCTGGTTTTCCTTGAGTGCTGCCAAGGTTTTCTTCTGACTAGTCACATCATGCAGGATCTGGACGACCTGCATGAACTTGCCCTGCGTGTCCTGCATCACAAACGCGCGGGACTGAAATGTCCGCCCATCCTCCAGCACGATCTCATCACATTCGGCGCCTTTGGCGGTCGAGATGTTATCAATGATCTCGCAACCCTTGCTTGGGCCGTCCATCTTCGGGAAGACTTCCCAGTAGGGCCTGCCCAGGGCGGTCTTGATTGGCATGCCTGCCAGCTCGGCATAGGCCTGGTTGATGCGCGTCAGCCGGAACTCGGCGTCATGAACGAAGATCGGATCGCGCACGGCATCGAACACCGCCCGCCATGCCAGGAAGGCGTGTTCGAGTTGTTGCTGATTGAGGTTGGACAACTGTAATAAGTGCAACAGGTCCGGATCTTCAACGTGCCTTTCAAAGAAGGCATGGACGTCGGCCATCAGGGTGGGTACATCGGCACTCAGTGACTCGGTGTCAGCCGCTGTGGTCGGCGGCAGGTTGATGTTTTCGACCAGGGTGCGGGCCGAGGCTTCCGCTTTCATAGTGTTGCTTTCCTGTGGGAGATCAGTCTATGGATATCGGCCCTGCGCCATGAATTGTTAAATGTATATAAAATGGTAACTATTCAGCGGGCTTCAAGATAAGACGTCATCCCAGCGACGCACATGGAAGTGCGAGTGCCGCCAGAGGCAGGACACCGGAAGCGGGCCATGGATGGCTATCTTTGCCGTGAGATAGGGCCTGCACCTTAATGAGCGATGGTCGCAGACAGTGGATAGAATTATGGGCAAGACCCCAAGCGGGTTCCTGATTAGCCACAAGGTTCAGCAGGCTCATTATTTGAGTCTGTGAGTGTGGATAATAGTCGCAATTGGGTATCTCCTTCACCCAAGTAACGGAAGGGTTCCAGAAAAAGTGGGGAACGATCCCTCAAAATGGCACAATCTCTGATCTCCAGCGCCAATATTCTAGCTTTTTCCGCCTTTGTTTGACCACAAATGGCCGTGTTGCCGTCGAGCGCACCGTTCCATGGTTTTACTTGGGTGAAGGAGATACCCATTTGGAGCAATTGCCGAGAAAATGCTATAGAAATGTAGGGGTTTCCCGAAGGTCGTAAGAGAGTTTCTTGAGAACGCTACCAAGCGTCGCACACATTCCTTAACGGGCGCGTCAAGAGGATTAAGCAAGCACCATTCGTGCGCATCCCTACTTCCAGCGCAAGATAACCCAGCCAGGGATCGCTATTTTGGGATCCAGGTCGTTGCGCCGCGTTTCCAGATTGCCGTCGCCGTCGGTATCGACCAGATAGTAAGGCGGGCCGACAGCGGGGGTCACCTTGACCGTATAAAGCACACCGCCGATCCGGTATTCTTCCACCTTTTCATTGGGACGCTGGATGATTTTGACGTCAGGCTCGGGAATCTCCCCACTGTTTAACCCGTCTGTCGGCGGTGGCGGAAGATCGGGCTTTGCTGTCTCGTTCGCCGCCCATGATGGGGCCGTAAGCAGTACAGAGATTAATATTGCAAGGAATGTCCGTATCACGCGCTTTTCCTTAATGTTTTCAGAGATCCAATAACGTCGCCTGCTCATCGGCAGAAGGCTCGAAACCGCGATGCTCGTAGTGGTTGAAAATCGCGTCCACCACCTCTTGCGGGGTGTCGACGATGTGCATCAAATCGAGATCCTCCGGGCTGATGACACCTTCCGTCACCAGTGTTGACCTGAACCAGGCGAGCAGCCCTTCCCAGAACGGCTTGTGTACCAGAATCACGGGGATCTGACGGGTTTTGTGTGTCTGTATCAGCGTCAGAATCTCCATCATCTCATCCAGCGTGCCAAAACCGCCCGGCAACACCACGTAAGCCGAGGCATATTTGACGAACATTACCTTGCGCGAAAAAAAGTGCCTGAAGTTAAGAGAGATGTTCTGATAAGGATTGGTTGTCTGTTCATGGGGCAGCACAATATTGAGACCGATGCTGGGCGATTTTCCGGCAAATGCGCCTTTGTTGGCAGCTTCCATGATGCCCGGCCCGCCACCGCTCACCACGCTGAAGCCGGCGTCCGACAACAGAAGCGCAATATCTTCGGTGAGCTTATAATAAGGATGGTCCACTGGCGTGCGCGCCGAACCGAAGATGCTGACCGAAGGCTTGATCTGCGACAGTCGTTCGAAGCCTTCGACAAATTCCGCCATGATCTGGAAGATCTTCCACGACTCACGTGTCAGCGATGTGTCATTGACAGGCTTGAAGCTGGGATGAGCATTTCTTTCTTGTGAGTTCATAATAGTCACCGAAAATTAAGTCGCCACCGAAGGGCGTGCCGGGAAAAGCTTATATTGAATATATCGGGCTGTTGGCGACATACTTAATTCGAATAGCTCTAATCATAAACGAAAAAGCCCTTTAAGGCATAGCCATTAGACTGCAAACTCGCTACGACAACCTTATTCAATCACGCACCACTGGCCAAGACACCAAACACTATGACCGAAACCACACCCAAACCACTGATCCTGGTAGACGGCTCCTCTTACCTCTACCGCGCCTTCCATGCCCTGCCGCCGCTGACCAATTCGCGCGGCGAACCGACCGGGGCGGCGTATGGCGTGGTCAATATGCTGCGCAAGTTGATCGCGGACTATCAATCGGAGCATGTCACGGTGGTGTTCGACGCCAAGGGCAAGACCTTCCGCGATGAGCTGTTCGAACACTACAAGGCGCACCGCCCGCCGATGCCGGACGATCTGCGCACACAGATCGAGCCGCTGCACGCCATCGTGCGCGCCATGGGATTGCCGGTGCTGGTGATAGACGGCGTTGAGGCCGACGATGTGATCGGCACCCTGGCGGTGCAGGCCGCCGCACTCAATTTGCCGGTGGTGATTTCCACTGGCGACAAGGATATGGCACAACTGGTCGATGGGCATGTCACCCTCGTCAACACGATGAGCAATACGACACTCGATGCGCAGGGTGTGATCGAAAAGTTTGGGGTTTCCCCCGGCCAGATCATCGACTACCTGGCGCTGGTGGGCGATACCTCGGACAACATCCCCGGCATCCCCAAGGTCGGCCCCAAGACCGCCGCCAAGTGGCTGCAGGAACATGGCTCGCTGAACAACATCATCGCCAAAGCCGGTCAAATCAGCGGCAAGGTCGGCGAGAGCCTGCGCGAGAATCTGCACCTGCTGCCGCTATCGCGGCAACTGGCGACGAT
Organism: Gammaproteobacteria bacterium; assembly: GCA_040183005.1. Lineage (NCBI taxonomy): Bacteria > Pseudomonadati > Pseudomonadota > Gammaproteobacteria > Gammaproteobacteria bacterium. The sequence goes on along the minus strand of JAMPIW010000001.1, from coordinate 291,643 downwards.
CCGCTGCGACGTGCCGCTGCCGGTGGGGCCGCTCGACCTGCAATCCCAACCCGCCGATACCGCAGCACTACGTGAGCTGTTTCAGCGCATGGAGTTCAAAACCTGGCTGGGACAGCTGGATCAGGAAAAACCCGCAAACGATCCATCCCCTGCCCCCCCGTCCCTGGCCTCTGACTACCAAACCGTGCTCACCGAAGCAGATCTGGAGCACTGGCTCTCCCGCCTGGAGCAGGCCGAACTGTTCGCCTTCGACACCGAGACCACTAGCCTGGACTATATGCAAGCCGAAATCGTAGGCGTGTCGTTTTGCATTCAGCCAGGTGAGGCCGCCTATGTGCCACTGGCGCACGACTACCCCGGCGCGCCCGCCCAGCTATCTCGCGAATGGGTTTTAGAGCGGTTGCGCCCGTTGCTGGAAGACGCCAGCCGCCCCAAGGTAGGCCAGAATCTAAAATATGACATGAGCGTATTGGCCAACCACGGCATCACATTGGCGGGCATTCGCTATGACACCATGCTGGAATCCTATGTGCTCAACAGCACCGCCTCACGCCACGACATGGACACGCTGGCGCTGACCCATCTGGGCCACAAGACCATCCGTTTCGAAGATATCGCGGGCAAGGGTGCAAAGCAGCTCACCTTTAATCAGATCGGCATCGAGCAGGCCGCGCCGTATGCCGCCGAGGATGCCGACATCACCCTGCGCCTGCATCACGCATTATGGCCGCGCCTGTCGGCAGAGCCGGGCCTAGAAAAACTGTTCAATGAAATCGAAGTGCCGCTGGTGCCGGTGCTGTCGCGTATCGAGCGCAACGGCGTGCTGGTGGATGCCGGGATGCTATACCGGCAGAGCGAGGAGCTTGCGCGGCAGATGCTGGATATCCAGCAACAGGCGCATAGCGCCGCCGGACAACCCTTTAACCTCGATTCGCCCAAGCAGATCCAGGCCATCCTGTTCGACAAGCTACAACTGCCGGTGCTGGAGAAGACCCCTAAGGGCCAACCTTCCACCGCCGAATCGACGCTCGCCGAACTGGCGCTGGACTATCCGCTGCCGAAACTGATCCTCGAACACCGCACCTTAGCCAAGCTGAAATCGACCTACACCGACAAACTACCGGGGCAGATCAATCCACGCAGCGGACGCGTTCATACTTCGTATCATCAGGCGGTGGCGGCTACGGGCCGATTATCATCTTCAGACCCGAACTTGCAGAATATCCCGATCCGCAGCGCCGAAGGGCGGCGCATCCGCCAAGCCTTCATCGCCCCGCCGGGACACAAGATCGTTGCAGCGGATTACTCGCAAATCGAACTGCGCATCATGGCCCACCTGTCGCAAGACGACGGCCTGCTGCGCGCCTTCAGCCGTGGCGAAGACATCCACCGCGCCACCGCCGCCGAGATCTTCGGCGCATCGCCCGATCAAGTCACCTCCGAGCAACGCCGCAATGCCAAGGCCATCAACTTCGGACTGATTTACGGCATGTCCGCCTTCGGCCTGGCGCGGCAACTGGGCGTCGAACGCGGCGCGGCGCAACAATATATGGACCTCTATTTCGCCCGTTATCCCGGCGTAAAGGCATTCATGGACCGCACGCGCACCCAAACCCGCGCCGACGGCTACGTGGAAACCCTGTTTGGCCGCCGCCTGTATCTGGCGGACATCAAATCCAGCAACCAGCAACGCCGCCAATACGCCGAACGCGCCGCCATCAACGCCCCGATGCAAGGCACCGCCGCCGACATCATCAAACTCGCCATGCTCAAAACCGACGCCATGATCCTCGCCGGAAACCTGACCGCAAAAATGGTGATGCAAGTACACGATGAACTGGTCTTTGAGGTACCCGAAAACACCCTCCGCCAAACCATCGAAGACATTCGCCACTGCATGTCCAGCGCGGCCACCTTATCCGTGCCGCTGGTGGTAGACATCGGCGTTGGCAACAATTGGGATGAGGCGCATTAGGATGAGGGAGCTTGATGCCCCCTCACCAACAACTTATGGCGCGCCGTGCGCACCCTACGCCGGAACGGGCAGCCCCGAAATTCAGGGGGTTAGCGTAACAAGCACACCCACCCAGCGGGTGACCCGGCACACCTTGTCAAAGTCCTGTTTTTCCTCTGCATTCTCTGCGCTCTCTGCGGTGAATCGCCGCTTTTAGGATGAAACGTGCCAATGTAATATGCTATCGTTGAAAAAACATGGGTTTGACTATTGGTTGCACGGCGCAAGCAACGGGGTTGGGCAAGAAGGCGGGGGCTGGCGGGTGGATGTTGCCGCCTCTTACCAAAAACGTGATGGGGTTATTCGAATTCCATTTCAAAACGCCAATAATTATGTAGGGTGCGTCCCACGCACCACAATCATTGGTGCGTGGGACGCACCCTACGATTCTTACCAAAAACGTGATGGGGTTACTTATGTTGCTGGATGAATTGCATGACAAGAAAGAGGTCATCGCGGCCTTGGGCGGTCAATATGGCGCCCGGCGCATCCGCGTGTTTGGTTCTGTCGCACGGCGCGAGGAGCGGCCTGATAGCGATGTGGATTTTCTGGTGGATTTTCCCTGCGGTTACGATATCTTCACCCAACGCCTGCCGCTGACAGAACGGCTGGCGGATTTGCTCCATCGCCGGGTGGAGCTGGTGCCGGAACATGAACTCAACCGCCATATCCGTGAGCAGGTTCTGAAGGAGGCGGTGGAGTTATGAGCAAGCCCTGGCAGCCCTATGCGCTGCATATCCTTGACGCCATTGCGAAGATTCGACGCATCTAGCAGCCTGTCTGACTTAGGTCGAATCTACTGCGAAAGCGGGAGAGCGGTCCATTTTTCCGCTATTTTTCGTTAAATAGTGCCAGCTATTCTCTTCAAAATAGCGGAAAACTGTCCTCGCCCTCCCACTTTCTCGCTACGATCCCCTAAGTCAGACAGGCTGCCAGGCGCGCGGCGATCTTACCCAGGATGATGTGCTGTACGATGCCGCCTTGCGTAACCTGCAGACACTCTCCGAGGCCACGCAACTGCTGCCGGAGGAGAAAAAGGCCGTCTTTCCGGCCATCTCCTGGCGCGAAATCAGCGGCTTTCGCAATATCCTCGTGCATAACTATCTGGGCGATATTGATCCGTTGACGGTTGCCGCAGTGATCAAACAGCATCTCCAGCCGCTTGAAAAGTGTATCCGTGCCATGCTGGAGGAGGCAACCCCGTAGGCCGGGTTAAGGATTATGATCGTTAGGCGGCACATCCCTGACCAGCCAGCGTGTTACGCCGCCGCGCCACAAAGCCCACCAAACCCAGTCCAGCCAGCATCATCACCCAGGTTTCCGCCTCTGGCACCGCCGCCACCTGCAACGTCACGTCATGGGGGTTGTAGAGCACATTGAAGGCCACGCCCGCACCGAAACCATTGACGCTGAGGCCGCTGAAGGTCGTTCCCGCCCGATCGTCAAAGGTCATCACCTTAAAGCTAATGAAATGGACTCCACCCTTCTTCAAACGGCATCATAGTGTGCCAAGCGGGTGAGTTAGGTCACCGGCCAAACGAAAAAGGAGGAGTCCGACATGAAGCATAACGCAACAGTAATTGGTTTGGATATTGCCAAGAACGTGTTTTACGCCGTGGGCCGGGATGAGCGTGGCAATGAGGTATTGAAACGAAAGATGTCGCGGGACCAGGTGCTGACATTTTTTGCCAATCTGCCTGCCGCGAAGGTCGGGATTGAGGCCTGTGCCAGTGCGCATTACTGGGCGCGAGAAATCAGTAAACTGGGGCATGAAGTACGGCTTATTGCCGGCCAGCGCGTGAGCCGACGGGTGGTCGGCAACAAGAATGATTATCGCGATGCGAAGGCGATTTGCGAGCTGAGGGCCGAACCCGAGACCCTGTATGTGCCGACCAACACCGAGGCGCAGCAGGATGTGCAGATGCTGCACCGGGTTCGTCAGCGCCTGGTGGAAAACCGCACAGCACTGATGTTGCAGGCACGCAGTCTGCTGGGCGAATACGGTATGAGTTTCTCCCAAGGGGCTACGGCGTTGCGCAAGGCGTTACCCCGCGTGCTCGGCGGAGAACATAACGGACTCTCCCCCAGCGCCCTGGAGACATTTGCCGACCTGCAGGAACAGTTGACGGCGCTGGATAAACGGATCGAGCACTACGACGAGCGCATCCAGCGGCTGGCACGCCAAGACGCTCAGGCCGCGCGATTGATGGGGCTGCCGGGTGTTGGCCCGCTCACCGCCACCGCCTTTGTCGCGGCTGTGGGTGACCCGCATCATTTCCCGGCAGGGCGTAACTTTGCGGCAAATCTGGGTCTCACGCCACACGAGCATTCCAGCGGCGGCAAACAACAGCTATTCGGCATCTCCAAGCGTGGAGACCGCTACCTGCGCACCTTGCTGATCCACGGGGCGCGCAGTGCGCTACGCTGTGCCGAGGGCAAGCAGGACCGTTTGCTGCTCTGGGCCTTGAAGCTCAAGGCAACCAAGGGTTTTAATGTCGCCGCCGTAGCCTTGGCGAATAAACTGGCGCGAGTAGCCTGGGCCATGCTTGCGCATGGCCGCCGTTATGAGGCGCAGTGGAACCCGCAACCCACTGTGGCGATCAGCTGATATTGCCAAGCCGTTAAGTTTTTTTAGTAAACGAAGCAGCAAGACCTGCCACGATTGCGAAGGTGAAGAAACGAACGATGCCCAACAGGTAAGACCGACGACGGGACACTCCGCAACGGCGTATGGCCAGCAAGGCCGAGACGCTATTTGGAACCCGACGTGCGTATTGCATTATGGCCCGAGCCGATTAATGGCTCACACTGAGGCCGGATAGATACACGCAATCCTTATCCTGAGAGCAAAATTTCAATCTTCCCCTTGCAAAACGGGTGGAGTCCATAGATATCGCCGATCAGAAGTGTCCGGCAATTTCGCAAAGACGGCTATATAACATGATGATGTTGAATAGGAAAGTGTGTGTTTAGGGGTGTCACCGACTTGAACGTGAATTTTTTGGGAAACTGGGGCTTTCCCCCCAGGAGTTTCCGTCATGTATTCAGGCCAGTTGGTGTTCGCACAACTCATGGAGCATTTGCCCCTTCACACATTCCGTCGCTGCGTGCAGCGCTACCCTTCCAAATATCCCACCAAGACTTTTTCGCATCTCGATCAATTTCTCTGCATGGCGTTCGCGCAGCTGACTTACCGCGAAAGCCTGCGCGACATCGAAACCTGTCTGCGCGCCCACCAAGCCAAGCTCTATCACTTGGGCATACGAGGCAACATCGCCAAGAGCACGCTGGCCGATGCCAACGAGCAACGCGACCGTCGCATCTACGCGGATTTCGCGATGAGCTTAATCCAGACCGCCAGAAAGCTTTACGCCAGCGACAGCTTTGCGGTCGAACTGGAACAGACGGTCTACGCACTCGATACCACGACCATCGACCTGTGCTTGAGCGTCTTTCCGTGGGCACGCTTCCGCTCCACCAAAGCTGCCGTCAAGATGCATACGCTGCTCGACCTGCGCGGCAACATTCCAACCTTCATCCACATCAGCGATGGCAAGATGCACGAGGTCAATGTGCTCGATATCCTGATACCCGAAGCCGGCAGCTTTTACATCATGGATCGTGGCTTCACCGACTTCGCTCGCTGGTTCACCCTGCATCAAGCACAGGCGTTCTTTGTCATCCGTGGCAAATCCAATCTGCTCTTTCGTCGCGTCTACTCTCGCACCGTGGACAAGTCCACTGGACTGCGCTGCGACCAGACCATTGCATTGACTGCTCGCAAGGCCAGCAAGGATTACCCGCAGCACCTGCGACGCATCAAGTTCTACGATGCCGAACACGACAGGTTTCTGGTCTTTCTGACCAACAACTTCGACCTGCCTGCGCTGACCATCGCTCAGCTTTATCGTTGCCGCTGGCAGGTCGAGCTATTCTTCAAGTGGATCAAACAGCATCTTCGAATCAAGCGGTTCTATGGCACCACCGAGAATGCAGTCAAGACGCAAATATGGATCGCCATCGCGGTTTACGTCGTGGTCGCCATCGTGAAAAAGCGGCTCAATACCGAGGCTTCGCTTTACACAATCCTACAGATTTTGAGCCTGACTCTTTTCGAGAAAACGCCACTCGATCAATTACTTAAAAATGCGGAGACGCAAATGAGCATGCAGAAAGACAATAACCAATTGAATCTATTCAATTAAATTACCGGACACTTCTGATCGCCGATGATCGGCGTGTAGCCCAGGTTCCACACCGCGATTTCACCGCCCAAGGTCACATCGTCTGTTATCGTCAGCAGATCGAAGCTGGTCAGGCTGGTCAGTTCGAAGTTCAGCACGCCGGTCGAAGTCTGCCTCAGATCGCCGTCAATGGTGAGATGTCCAATGGAGTTGCCAGGGTCGATGTCACCGCTGTTGCTCAGGCCGGACGTCGGGGTCGCCACCGTACCGTTACCGCCGATCACGCCGGTCGCTGTGTTGGCAAAGTTCGTAGCGCTCACCTGGAAGATGGCGCCCGCGTCGACGTTGATTATGCCGGCGTTGGCGAAGTTGCTGGCGATGCTGAGCGTACCGGCATTGACATTGACGGTGCTGGTCGCGCTATTGTTAAAAGCGCCAGCGAGGGTGGTGACGGTGTTGCCCTGCTTGTTGTAGGTGCCGACATTGTTGAAGGCGATGCCGCCGTCGATATAGGTAGCGAAGGCATTGGAGTCGTTCCAGGTGCCGGTGTTATTGATCGTGCCGCCGCTGCCGCTGTTGAGAATACGGTTGTAGTTATTGTTACCGCCCGTGTTGCCGTCCCAGGTGGTGGTACCGGCCGTGTTAATCACCCGGCCACCGCCGATGAACTTGTTGTTGTCACCACTGATGTTGAGATTGCCGTTGAACTGGGTGGTGCCGGTGCCGCCCTGCGTACCAGCCGTCCAGATGGAGCCACCGGATAACGTCAGATTACCGGTGCCCGTCAGCGTGCCGCCACCAAGCGCAAGCCCATTGACCACCGCAGCAAAAGAGAGCGTCGAGGTTCCAGCATTGATGATGGCCAGATCACCCGCGCCGGGCACCCCTGCTGGCGACCACTTGTTGCTGTCACCCCAGTCGCCGGTGCCGCCGAACCAGGTTTGGTTGACGGCCAAGGCCGGGCTGATGCAGCCGATGGCGATCAGCGCGACGGTGAGGGGTTTGAGGATGGCGTTGATGTGGCGCGGTGAGCGGACGGAGATCTGGGCGCTACGGGCATTCTTTTTCATTGCTCTATCTTCCCTGATTGGCTAATGGGTTGGGGTTACATGAACAGGTTCTCGGGGCAGTGAAGTCTGCCCATGGTGCAAGGATAGTTGTAGCGAAACGAGGGGTCGCGCACAGGCGCCCAGAAGCAGACTCCGGCGCGAAGCCGGGAGCTTCCGGAAGGGAAGGCAAGATATTCAGACCCCCAGTGCATGCCCATTTCCTTCTTGTGGGATTATGGCGCAATGATATTTATCATGCACCGTCCGCAAAAAAAGTCAAGACAAAAAGTAACTATTCAGCATCATTGGTCTCCCCCTTTGAAAAAGGGGGATCAAGGGGGATTTTATTCATCCGGCATCCATAACCCCCTGACATTATTGCCATTGTTGGGAGGAAATCCCCCCTGCCCCCCTTTTCAAAGGGGGGAGCTCGATGTCAGGGGTATACTGAATAGTTACAAATTATCAAGGTCCGTGAGATTATCGCTACCTGTCCTTTATCTCCACATAATCCCGCCGTCCCGCCCCGTCATAGACCTGCCGTGGCCGGCCAATGCGCTGATCCGGGTCGGCGATCATTTCCATCCATTGTGCTACCCAGCCCACAGTACGGGCAATGGCGAACATTACGGTGAACATGTTGGTGGGGATGCCGAGTGCTTTATAGATGATCCCCGAATAGAAATCCACGTTCGGATAGAGTTTGCGCTCGATGAAGTAATCATCCTTGAGGGCGACTTCTTCGAGTTTCAGTGCCAGCTCGAACAGCGGATCGTTTTGATTGCCCAGTTTGTTGAGTACCTCGTGGCACATGGCGCGAATGAGGCGGGCGCGCGGGTCATGATTCTTGTATACGCGGTGGCCGAAGCCCATCAGACGGAACGGGTCGTTCTTGTCCTTGGCGCGGGCGATGTATTTGGGAATGTTGTTGCTGTCACCGATCTCCGCCAGCATATGCAGCACCTCTTCGTTGGCCCCGCCATGTGCCGGACCCCACAGCGAGGCGATGCCGGCAGAGATGCAGGCGAACGGATCGGCACTGGAACTGCCCGCCAGACGCACGGTGGAGGTGCTGGCATTCTGTTCATGATCCGCATGCAGGATGAAAATCAGGTCCAGCGCTTTTTCCGCGAGTGGATCGACTTGATAGTCCTCGGCGGGCACCGAAAACATCATGTGCAAAAGATTGCCGCAATAGTTCATGTTGTTGCGCGGATACATGAACGGCTCGCCAATTGAATGCTTGTAACTGGCGGCGGCGATGGTCGGCATCTTGGCGATCAGCCGGTGCGCGGCAATGTCGCGATGGTGTGGATTATGGATGTCCGTCGAGTCGTGATAAAACGCCGACAATGAGCCGACCACGCCGACCATGATCGCCATCGGATGGGCGTCGTGATGAAAGCCGTTGTAAAAAGTCTTCAGGCTTTCATTAAACATGGTGTGGCGGCGGATGATGTTGGTGAACTCGCCGAGTTGCGTCTGGCTCGGCAATTCGCCATAGATCAGCAGATGGGCAACTTCGAGAAAACTGCTTTTTGCCGCAAGCTGTTCGATGGGATAGCCCCGGTAAAGCAGTACACCCTGCTCGCCGTCGATATAGGTTATCGCGCTGTGGCAACTGGCGGTGGCGAGAAAACCGGGGTCGTATGTGACGTATCCCAACTCACGCTGCAACACGCCGATGTCGATGGCGGGAGGTCCGAGCGTGCCGCGCCGGACGGGCAGCTCGACGCTCTTGCCAGTGGCATTATCCGTGATCGTGACAGTGTCTTTCATGGCTGCACCTCCGTTGGTTTGGTCGTGGTGTTCTTTCTATGTTATCGGTTAAATCGTCGCGCTTCTTAGTCCCGGCGTAAAGAGAAATGTAGGACGGGTTGTAACCCGCCGGGCATGCCGTCAGGCATTCGTCCATTCATTCAAGAACAGGTTGAGTGCTTTGCACGCTTGGCGGGTTACAACCCGCCCTACATTTCTATTAAATCCAGCCGCGCTCCGCGCTCGGGGGTATGGACGTGCGCTGCGCCTGCATCGCGCAGCCGCTCCGCCAGCGGGTCCATCGCTTGTGGCTCGCCATGCACCAAGGCGATGGCGGGACGTCCTTCGAAGTGATGGTACCAGTCGATCAGGCCGGCAGCATCAGCATGGGCGGACAGGCCGCCGATAGTGTGTATCTGTGCCGCCACCCGTATTGTCTCGCCTGCCATGCGCAGGTATTGCGCGCCATCCACCAGCGCGCGGCCTGGCGTGCCGCTCGCCTGAAAGCCTACGATCACCACATGGCATCCGCTGCGCCATAGGTTGTGTTTCAGGTGATGGCGGATGCGCCCGCCGTCACACATGCCGCTGCCCGCGATGATGATGGCTCCGGCATTGATGCGGTTGATGGCCATGGACTGGTTGGCGGTACGGCTGATGTGTAGGTTGGGCAGCATCGTGAAGGGATTGCCATGCGCACGCTGCTCTGCGGCGGCTTCTGTGTCATACAGGCCAGTGTGGCGTGCATAAACCTCGGTCGTCTCGATGGCCATCGGGCTGTCCAGAAAGATCAGCCAATCGTCCAGCCCCCATTCGGCATAATGACGGCCGAATTCGTAGAGCAATTCTTGAGTGCGTCCCACAGCGAAGGCGGGGATCAGCACGTTGCCCTGGTTGTGCTTGGCGTGCATGAGCACATCGCGCAGCTCATCCCAGGTTTGTTCCCAGGAACGGTGCAGACGGTCGCCGTAGGTGCTTTCCATCACCACCAGGTCTGCTTCGCGTACCGGTTGGGGGTCTTGCAGGATGGGGGCGTCGCGATGCCCGAGGTCACCGCTGAACACGATCTTGCGGCGCGCACCCTCCATCTCCAGCCACAGCTCCACTATCGCAGAGCCCAGGATGTGGCCAGCATCGGCCAACCGGATGGAAATGCCGGGGAGCAGCGGGATGGTAACGCCATAATCCAGCGCCTTAAAATGACGCAATGTATTCTCCACGTCATCCATGGTATACAAGGGCTCGACCAGCGGCAGGTGCTTGCGCTGGCGTTTGCGATTTTGCCATTCGATGTCTTTTTCGTTGAGATACGCCGCGTCCTTGAGCATGATGCGGCACAGGTCGCGAGTGGCGCGGTGTGTGTAGATGGTGCCGCGGAAGCCATTCTTGACCAGCAGCGGCAACCGCCCGGAGTGATCCAGGTGTGCATGCGTTAACACCACTGCGTCAATTTTTGCCGGATCAAACTCGAACGGCAGTTGGTTGCGCGCCTCGTCCGTCTTTGATCCTTGAATCAGTCCGCAGTCCACCAGAATGCGATGACGTCCTGCGCGGATCAGATAGCATGATCCGGTGACTTCGCGCGCCGCACCAAGAAATTGAATTTCCATGGTCGATTTTTCAACGTTCCCCATTTGTTATCCCCGCTTTTTTAATTTACCCATCCTCGCGCCGATCAGCGTGACAGGTTGGGCTGAACGAATGACAAGTCCAGCATTTCGGTGGCTCAATGTTCTCTGTGCCAGATCAGCGTGCCGTCCTTGTATACTTCCTTGACTCGGTGCAACGGAATCCTGTGCGTGTCGCCGTCTTCGGTTACAAGCTGAAAGGAAAAATGGTCAGCGGGATCAAAGAAGATCTCATGGAATGGCACGATAAGGATCTTGTCCAGCATCCGGTCGTAGTAACCAATCGCAAAATCGCCCTTGCCGAATTCCTCGTCCCAGCGGATTTTGCTAATAAGCTCGTGGATAGGGATCATCGTCTTTCTAGCCTGTTGCTCCGATCCCCGCCCGCACCTGCTCTGCCGAGCGCCGCACTGCCTCCTGCTCTTCCTCGGTCAGCGGCAGTTCCACCACCCTTTCCAGGCCCGCACCGCCAAGGATAGCAGGCACGCCGAAGGCGATGTCGTGCTGGCTATACTCGCCATCCAATATGGCAACGCACGGCAGCACGCGCCGCCGCCGGTGAACCAGCGCATCGACCATGGTGGCGATGGCTGCCGCCGGAGAATCATAGGCGCTGCTGTTCTCTTTCAGGGCTAGAATCTCGGCACCACCCTGACGGGTGTGTTCGGACAAGCGCACAATGGCGTCGGGAGACAGAAAGTGTGTGACAGGAATGCCGTTGATGCAGGTATAACGCGGCAGCGGCACCATCGTGTCGCCATGTCCACCGATCACCAGCGCCGTGATGTCCTTGACAGAGAACCCAGTCTCCAGGGCGATGAAGCTCGCCATGCGCGCGCTGTCAAGCACACCCGACAGGCCGAATACCCGCTGCCGCGCCCAGCCGGTATGACGCCAGGCGTGATACGTGAGCACATCCACCGGATTGCTCACGATCAGTATCATGGCTTGGGGAGCATAGCGCATAACTTGATCGACTATCGTGGTGATGACGGGCAGGTTGGCATCGCGCAGATCGGCGCGCGACATGCCTGGCTTGCGGGGAGCGCCGGCGGTGATGATTACCAGATCTGAACCTGCCATCAGGGCTGGATCGGCCCCACCCGTCACCCGGGTATCAAAACCGAACAGCGGCGCGGATTCCTGGATGTCCAGTGCAATACCCCGCGCCACGCCTTCCTGACGGCCAAGCAACACCAGTTCCCGGCACAGCTCCTCTTTGGCGAGGATCTGTGCGGCTGATTCGCCCACCCGGCCGGGGCCGACGATAGTGATCTTCTCCATATCCCTTTCCCCCACGAAGATGGACCTGCGCAACCTTAATCATGAGGCGGGAACGTGGGATTGTAAAGGCGTGGCTGCAGAGTCTCAGATCCCTTCGGGAGCGCTACCCCTTGCCGCATCCAGTATCCGGCGCAATGCCCCATTCATTATGGCCTGCTCGTCCTTGGAGAGGTGCTGGTTGAAAAGATCCATTATGCAGTCCTGATAGACCGGCCACATCCTTTCTCTCATCGCCAATCCTGCCGGCGTGAGCACGCCATAAGCGCCCCGTTTGTCATCTGTCGCAGATTGCCGCTCCACGAGTCCCGCAGCCCCAAGACGGTCAACTAATCGCGTCAGGTTGCTCCGGGAGAGGACAACCGAATGGGCGAGCTCGTGCATTCGCAAACGGTGCTGAGGCGCGCGCTCAAGCGCCCAAAGTACGTCATACCAGTCGAGGGGCGGCAACTCGGCCGCCTTGAGCGTGGCCTCGATTTTCTCAAGCAGCACGGCATGGGTTGTTAGAAACAGCGCCCATGTAGTGTTTGAAGTTGTTGACTTTGGTTTTCGCATTTTGAGTATCGTACTTCAATAGTAGTTGCAAACTCAATCAATTTACATTATTGCTGCAGTTGCAACTACTTCTATTTCGGGAAGCCTACCGACCCAAAAGGAGATGCCATGAATAAAGCAACACTGCACTTAATAAGTCATAACCTCTGCCCCTATGTGCAACGCGCTGTTATCGTACTCAACGAAAAGGGCGCACCCTTTGAGCGAACTTATATCGACCTCAAAAACAGCCCCGAGTGGTTCAAGAAGATTTCGCCCTTGGGGAAGGTGCCGCTATTGCAAGTCGGCGAGGAGGTGCTCTTCGAGTCCGCCGCCATCTGCGAGTATCTTGATGAGACTCTTGGCGAGCCGCTGCATCCCGGTGACCCCTTGCAGCGAGCCAAGCATCGCGCGTGGATGGAATTTGGCTCCGCGATTCTCGATACCATTTGGGGCTTTTACACTGCCCCGGATGCCAAGGTGCTTGAGATCAAACGCGCAGACCTCCAGGCGAAATTCGAAACCATCGAGCAGCAACTCAAGGAGGAGCCTTACTTTGCCGGTGAGCGCTTCTCGATGGTCGACGTGGTATTCGGCCCGATTTTTCGCTACTTCGACGTGTTCGATACCATTGCTGATTTCGGCGTATTTGATAACACCCCAAAAGCACGGGCGTGGCGTTCCGCTCTTGCCGCTCGATCATCTGTCAAGGAGGCGGTTCTCCCTGACTATTCAGCTCGATTATTGGCTTTTCTGAAGGCGCTAGTGTCTGAGTTGTCCGGGATGATTGCCATGGGCGGGGGTGATGATCTGCTATTTAGCGCTCGCAATAAGCGATAGCCATATTGCGCCGAATGTGACATTGATACTTCCGCAGGTTTTACGCCGGCGTTCTGACTGAGCGAACCGCATTCAGGGCCTGCGCCAGAAACACAGGCGGCGTTTCCCCCGGTGGAAACAATCTTGTCCGGCGAGTGATATAAGTACTGATAATTCGCAAGAGCAAATAGGGCTACTAATTTATGGATAGTTAGTAGCCCTATTTGCTCTTATGCCATATACTAATTTCATAAAAATTAGTATATGGGGCAATCGCTGTGAAAATACCTGAACCACCACCCTCTACTTCTGAAATACTCGATAACCTTACAAAAGAGCAAGGCCATAAAAAGCTGGCGCAAATTCTGACTTCTAATATTGGACTTACCGACAACAAAGGCAGATATCTTCATTGGGAAAAACTAAAACATCTTGCGCCTCCTGAAGGGTTGTCCAGCGAGGAGTACTGGTTTGCTACCAAGCTGGCACGGCAAAAGGCGTTTAAAAAATTATCCATCACAGATAAAAATGGGAGTCCCTTTAATTTTTGCGTCCCGGACACTTTGCAAAGGGAGTTGCATTGGTTGGATCAGAATGCGGCTGGAAGTATTACGATGGATCGGCCTATCACGAACCCTCATACTAGAGACACGTACCTCGTTAGCTCCCTTATCGAGGAATCTATAAGCTCTAGCCAGCTTGAGGGGGCTTCAACGACAAGAAATGTTGCCAAGGAGATGCTAAGGCAGGGGCGGCAGCCTAAAGACCATAGTGAACAGATGATTTTTAACAATCATCAGGCTATGAAGTTTATAAGAGGTTATAAAGACGACGAGCTGACGCCATCCCTAATCAAGCGCCTCCATGAAATTCTCACCCAAAATACTCTTGATGATCCTTCCAAAGCCGGACATTTTAGAGAAAATACGGACGATATCCAGGTCGTGGACGGTAGTGAATCAGTTGTTCTCCATATACCACCGGATGCGGATACTCTTCCTGAGCGCATTGAAAAAATATGCAGGTTTGCTAACGATTCGGAAGAAAAAGAGTTTATTCATCCGGTTATAAAGGCGATAACCTTACATTTTATGATCGGTTACGATCATCCTTTTGTTGACGGTAATGGGAGAACAGCCAGGGCATTGTTTTACTGGGCAATGGCAAAGCAAGGCTACTGGCTGATGGAATTTATTTCTATATCCAGAATCATTAAACAGAACCCTGCCCAATATGGAAAAGCATATTTACATACGGAAACTGACGGTAATGACTTAACCTATTTTCTTATTCATCAAATGGACATAATTAAAAAAGGGGTTACCGCACTACATGAATATCTGGAAATAAAATCACAAGAAATTGAAGAAGCTGAGAAGTTGCTTGATAACTCGCAGGCCAAGGGTCAGTTAAATCATCGGCAATTGTCATTATTGAAGCATGCTCTGGAGCATCCAAATGCTATTTACCGCATACAAGAGCATCAGGCTTCGCATGCAATTAGTTATCAAACCGCTAGAACAGATTTGTTGAAAATGTCTGATCAATTAAGTTTGCTGAGGAAGAGGAAATATGGAAATTCCTTCGTATTTGTCTCCCCACCAGATTTAAAGGCTAGGCTAATAGAAAATAAGCTCTAACAATACCCTTTCTTCTACGAAGACCTGCCCTGAGCACCTGTCCACGATCTCGCTGAAGGGCGCATTGCGGCGATAGGTCCCAGCCCATGGCCAACCTGCCCCCATACAGAACTCATAGGGCTCAATGCCCGCAGGCTTTACGCCCTATGAGCTTGATTTCCGCCATTCAACTAATATCAGGATATTTCTGCCGCGCTACCCCCGATTCCACCGCCGCCCGCGCCACGGCGGCGGGTACGCGGTCGATCAGCCGCAGGTCGAACGGCTTGGGGATGATGTAATCCGGGCCGAATTCCAAGTGGTCCAGTTTGTAGGCGTCGAGCACATCGCGGGGCACCGGTTCGTGGGCCAGTGCCTGCAGGGCATGCACGGCGGCGATTTGCATGGCCTGATTGATGCGGGTGGCGCGCACGTCGAGGGCACCGCGGAAGATGAACGGGAAGCCCAGCACGTTGTTGACCTGGTTGGGGTAATCGCTACGCCCGGTGGCCATGATAAGGTCGCTGCGCACCGCGTGAGCCACGGCAGGGCGGATTTCGGGGTCGGGATTGGACAGGGCGAAGACGATGGGGCGAGGCGCCATGACTTCCAGCATTTCGGGTGTCACCAGGTCGGGGCCGGATACGCCGATCAGCACGTCCGCATCCTGCATGGCGTCGGCCAGGGTGCGTTTATCGGTGTCGATGGCGAACTCGCGCTTGTAGGTGTTGAGGTCGGCGCGGCCGCTGTGTATGACACCCTGGCGGTCAGTAAGGAAAATGTTGTGCTTTTTCGCGCCCAGCGCTACCAGCAGGCGCATTGAGGCGATGCCTGCGGCGCCCGCGCCCAGGCATACGATGCGCGCCTCGCCGATAGATTTGCCTTGCAGCTCCAGGGCGTTGAGCAGACCGGCGGCAACGATGATGGCGGTGCCGTGCTGGTCGTCGTGAAACACCGGTATGTCGAGGCGCTCGATGAGCGCCTCTTCTATTTCGAAGCAATGCGGTGCGGCGATATCTTCCAGATTGATGCCGCCAAACGTTGGCGAGATGTGCGCCACGGTGTCGATGAAGGCCTGGGTGGAACCGGCGGTGACTTCAATATCGAAAACGTCGATGTTAGCGAATTTCTTAAACAGCACCGCCTTACCTTCCATCACGGGTTTTCCCGCCAGCGCGCCAACATCGCCCAGGCCCAGCACCGCCGTGCCATCGGTAATCACCGCCACCAGATTGCCCTTTGCCGTGTAGCGGTAGGCGGCCTCGGGGTCTTTGGCGATCTCGCGCACCGGCTCGGCCACACCGGGTGTATAGGCCAAGGCCAGCTCGCGTTGGGTGTCGCAGGGTTTGGTGATGCTGATACCAAGCTTTCCCGGCGTGGGGTGCTCGTGATAGTCGAGGGCGGCTTGTCTAATGTCTTGGGTCATGGTTAAGGTCCGGGTTGATCAGGTTTTAGTGTGCGCGCCAGAAGGCATAAACCGCCGCTACGCTGTCTGGCAACATATCGCAAAGGTCCGTCATCTCCTCGGGGCTGATAGGTTCGATGGGATCTTCCTCGCTGGAAAAATCGGGTGGCTCGCCCGCCAGCGCGATGATGGGAAACAGCATGTTGCCGAGGTCGCCCTCAAGGTGTTCCATCCATTGTTCTCCGCGCAGGCTCATGCCCATCATAAAACCACGGCACCAGCCCTCGGCGACGAAGTCTGCGTCTCCAATGTCTTCGCTCTGCGGCAGCAGCGGTTGGTATTCTGTTCCGGCCTGGAGGGTGGAGGCGATGCTGTTGTGCATGCGCATCAACAAACCCATGATGTCTTCTGCCTGCCGCGCATCGGCGAAATCCGGGTCGCCTGCGAAAACCAGCGGCATCCATTCGCTGGGTACAATCGCCTCCGGCCCGCAGATCATGGCGGTCATCAAGCCATGGATTTCGTCCGGATACAGGCTTTCCTCGCCACTGGCGTCCGAAGACAGGAAGTCGTCGAGGCGCGTGAGATCCTCGTCGGTAAGTGGTGCGTTCACATTCATGTTCTGGTCCTCTTTGTCTGTTGGATGCCGCAGTACGCAGTGCCCTGCCGATAGCCTGCGCGGGGGATAAAGACGTGCCATTGTTTTTCAGGATACAAGCTTACATCAAAAAGCCCGTATACCCCAATGGGCTTTCGCTGGCCGGATACGCCGGGAAAGGCGATGGATACGTTGTGTTTCCTCTCCCTTTTCCGTGCGCTATAGCCCTTTTGGGGTAACTACTCACCCCCGATTAAGTTGACCTCACCCGCGAGAGCCATTTGAATCGCAATAAGAGGATTATGTCCCTTGTTGGCCATAGTTTGCAGATAGCTTGATATTCGGCAATAAGCCTGAGCATAAATCTCTGAGCGGAAACAGCCAGAGACCTTTTGCTTCACCTTGGACATTCTCAAATCACGCTCGGCCCGGTTATTGGTGAAGGCGACATGAGGGTTTTTGGCGAACAGCAGGACGGATGCCTCATGTTTTTGCAATCGGTCCAGCAGATTGTGTGCATCTGACTTGGCGAGTTTGCCGCGTTTCCCGCTGGGCTTTTGGGGAATAGGTGGAAGCTCTTTTTCGCCACGGGTGAGAATCGTGCGGTAGCGCTTTTGCAACCGCGCCAGCGCTTCATCGGTCAATCTCTTTTCCGTGCTTCTGGAGACGGTGGCGCAGCTCTCCTGTAAAAGGCGTTTCATGTGGCGCGCCCAGGCATAGTCATTGGCGTCAACAATGAACGTCAATTCGCGCAGCAGATGCGAGCCGCACAGGCCGTGAGAGCAGTGATCATAGGACAAGTAGGATGACCAGCAGTCATGAATGATGACGCCATCGTAGCGCGGAATAATATCGATCGACGTGATCGCTGCCGTGCCCCGTTTTCGATGTAAAAACTTGAGGGTGATCTCCCCTGCGGAGTACACGTGTATCCAGTGGTTTTGCTTATCCACCCGCAAGGAGGTCTCATCCACATGCATAGAGGGTGCTTTCAGCAGCTGTGCGGTGGCGTGCTGCTCCCACCGCTCCAAGGCACGATGAAGCCGCAGCACAAAAGCCAGAAGAGTGGCTTCAGAGATCACAACACCGATCATGGAGGTCAGCAGCGTTTGCGCGCGATTGATCGCGACCATCTGAGACACCAGTAAATTGATGACAAAGGCCTTTAAGCCATCGCCGTATTGCAACGGGCCGTGCATATCCGCCGGGAACTTCCCTTTGACCGTCGCATCGCAGACCGGGCACTGCTTGACCTCGGCATCCACATGCTCAACGACTTTCTCAAAAACAATATCGATCTTCGTCCGTCTTTCATGGTGACTACAGGGCGTATTATCCAGATCTTCGCCACATACATCGCAGAGGCGGACTCTAGAAAGAGTCACACTCTCTTTGACGCGCGTGTTTTTCAGCAGGGCGCCGTTTTCGTTTTTCCCCTTACCCTGGCTCCCCGGATGACTCAACGAGGAGTCGTCCTTTTCCGTTTGGGAGGAGGGCTTGCTGGAGTTGCGGCTGTCTTTCTTGGTTATTCTTTCCAGAAAAATGGAGAGCATCAGCTCCATCATCATGAACATGCTATTCATAAGCACCTGAGTTTCGCGAGGCACTTTACCGTCGCAACTGAGCTGCTCAAAATCCGCTTTCAACCGGCTGACTTCGTTTCTGACCGAGGTTTTGTCTAGGCTTGCCATTAATAATGGGGGGCTATACGTTTGGAATAGCCAAAGGATAACATGGCATTTTTCGACCCCCTGATAACGGTCAGATCAGGCTGAAATGGTTTTTTCGACTTGAAATGGCAAGGCGGCTCATTGAAGAGATCAAAGCCCCTGCCAGCGGCAATAGAGAATAGATTTTACACCGAGATAAGGAAGTGGTTTTTTCGATAGAAAAAACCTGTCAAGAGATTTTTAAGTTATTTTTCGTGTGAAGGGAGTGAGTAGTTACCTTTTGGGTTAAGAAGCCTGCTTCATTAGCGTGTGGTACGTTGCCAGGCGGCGTGCGGAAATTTTTCCTGCGGCTACTGCCTGGAGTACGCCGCAGCCAGGTTCATGGATATGTTTACAATCGTTGAATTTACACTGGCCAAGAAATGGGCGGAATTCAATGAAGGCATGATCGAGTTGCGTGGCATTGATATGGTGCAGGCCGAACTCTTGCAGGCCGGGCGAATCGATCAAATGGCTGGTCGCATCCAGATGGAAAAGCGCGGCGTGGGTGGTGGTGTGGCGTCCGAAGTCCAGTGTTGCCGAGAGATCGCCGGTGCGCGCCCGCACATCAGGCAACAGCGCATTGATAATGCTGGATTTTCCCATGCCGGACTGCCCTACTAGTACGCTGGTATGGCCGGCAAGCATAGGACGCAAGGGAGCTACATTTTGTTTTGCACACAACGTCAATAGTGGATAGCCCAAATCACGATAGAGTTGCAGAATGCTCAAGGCATGTTGCGTTTCATTCACCATATCGCTTTTATTGAGCACGATGAGCGCTTTGATGCCCGCCACTTCGGCGGCCACCAGATAACGGTTGAGTAATTCCTCGTGAAAATTCGGCACCGCCGCGACCACGATAATGATTTGTGTGACATTGGCGGCAATGATTTTTTCGCGGAAGGCATCGGAGCGATACAGCAGAGAGGTGCGTGGCTCAACGGACTCGATGACGCCATGGTTCGATTCGGTGAGCTTGATCTGCACGCGATCACCGCACGCCACGCCGGTTTTTTTGCCGCGCGTAACGCACTCGATGATCCTGCCATCGGCCAACTCTACAATAAGTTGTCGGCCAAAGCTGGCGGTAACTTGGCCTGGCAATAGCGAGGTCAAGGCGTTAATGGGAAGGTATCTCTGGGCATAGGTAATCGATCACTGCAATTTGTCGCTTTGTGGAGGTGTCCATATTACGCTGAATTACGCTGACCCTAATACCGGCATTGTAGAGGTAACAGTGGGCAGCGTCATCTATAGAGTTACCGGTGCTGTAGCTATGGCATAATTAGCAGTATTCAACTCCAAACGGGATTCCCCTCGTGAACCAGATTACCCTCACCCGCCCCGATGACTGGCATTTGCATCTGCGTGATGGCGTGGCGCTGACCACCACCGTCGCGCATACGGCACGCTGCTTTGCTCGCGCCATCATCATGCCCAATCTCAAACCCCCGGTTACTACGACGGATGCGGCGCTGGCCTACCGGGCACGCATTCTCGCGGCAGTGCCGGAGGGAATGAGTTTTGATCCGCTGATGACCTTGTACCTCACCGACAATACTCCACCCCAGGAGATTGCCCGCGCCAGGAACAGCGGCCATGTTGCGGCGGTGAAACTCTACCCGGCGGGGGCGACGACGCATTCCGATGCGGGCGTGACGGCGCTGGAAAAGACGTATCCCGCGCTGGAGGCGATGCAGGAGCATGGATTGCCGCTCCTGATTCATGGCGAGGTTACCGATAATGATATCGACATCTTCGACCGCGAGCGGGTATTCATCGAGCGCCATTTGATCCCGCTTGCCGCGCGTTTCCCCGGCCTGCGCATCGTGCTGGAACACATCACCACCAAAGATGCCGCCGATTACGTGGCTGGGGCATCGGATAACATCGCAGCCACCATCACCGCTCATCATTTGCTGCTCAATCGCAACGCCATGCTGGCGGGCGGCATCCGCCCCCATTACTACTGTCTGCCGATACTCAAGCGCGAGACGCATCGTCAGGCATTAGTAGCGGCGGCGGCCAGTGGCAGCCCGAAGTTTTTCCTCGGCACCGACAGTGCGCCGCACGCCAGGCACACCAAGGAGGCTGCCTGCGGCTGCGCGGGCATTTACACCGCCCATGCCGCGATTGAGTTGTATGCCGAGGCCTTTGAACAGGCGGGCGCGCTGGACAAGCTGGAAGCCTTCGCCAGCTTTCACGGCCCGGATTTTTACCGTCTGCCGCGCAACAGTGGGCACATCACTCTGCGGCGGCACACATGGCGCGTGCCGGAGTCATTCGGCTTGGGCGAGGATGCGCTGATACCCTTCCGTGCCGGTGAAACTGTCGCCTGGGGCGTTACCGATGAATGATCCCGTGAGTAATTCGGCCAAGTCTCCCATGGCCTCCCGCTTCCGCGGTTTTCTGCCGGTGGTGGTGGACGTAGAGACGGCGGGTTTCAACGCACAGACCGATGCGCTGCTGGAGATCGCTGCGGTCACGCTGCGCATAGACGATGAGGGCGTCATATGCCCGCACGAGACTCACGCCTGCCACGTGGAGCCGTTTGCGGGCGCGAACCTGGAGCCATCGGCGCTGGCCTTCAACGGCATCGACCCCTATCACCCGTTCCGGCTCGCTAAACCTGAGGCCGAGGCGCTGCATATCATTTTTAATGCCGTGCGCAAGGCGATTAAAGAAAGCGGGTGTACCCGCGCTATTTTGGTTGGGCACAACCCCTTCTTTGATCTCGGCTTTCTCAATGCCACTGTGGCGCGTGCCAAAATCAAGCGCAATCCCTTTCATCCTTTCAGCACATTCGATACCGCCACGCTGGGCGGCCTGGCTTACGGCCAAACCGTGCTGGCGCGTGCGGTACATGCGGCAGGGTTGGAGTGGGACAGCCGCGAGGCACATTCGGCCATTTACGACGCCCAAAAAACCGCCGAGCTGTTCTGTGCAGTGGTCAACCGCTGGGGGATGCTGCAACGATCCGAAGTTATTAAAGTGATGGACGCAGGTTAAAAACCCGCGTACTCTTGGGGGTTTGCAGCGTATTGGTGTTTTGCGGGATTTTTCAAAAGGCTGCTGACCCGCCGGCGCACAAACCCCATGATCAGAAATGACTTATCGATAGTCCTGGTTGATGACATGCCTCTTTTTTGCGAGGCGGCATGTGTGCTGCTTGAAAGTATCGGCTATCTGGATGTTCGCAGCGCATATAGTGCCAAGCAAGCCTTGGTGTTGTTGGCTGAGCGTCCAGCGGATGTGGTGATCACCGACTGGAATATGCCGGAGATGGATGGGCTGGAGCTTACGCGCCATGTCCGCCAGGTGGACGAGGACATCAATCACTACACCTCGATAATCATGGTTACGGCTAACGAAAACCTGGAAAGTATGTTGCTGGCCTTTCAGCATGGTATCGACGATTACATGACCAAGCCCCTGCGTAAACAGGAGCTGGCCGCCCGTCTTCATGCCGCAGGGCGCATTGCCGACCTGCAGAACCGATTGATCGAAACCGCCCAGAGCCTGGATGCTCACAACAAAGAATTGCAGGAGCTGGCGACGACCGATCCACTTACCGGCCTTGGTAACCGTCGCTACCTGCAAACCCATCTGGATGCCATCCTCGCGGAAACCATGGCGCGCGGCGGTGTCACCTGCCTCGCCCTGATTGACCTCGACCATTTTAAAGTAATCAATGACACCCATGGGCATGGTGTCGGCGATGAAGTGTTGCTGGCGTTTGCCAAGCGTCTGCATCGCGCGGCACGACCGACTGATATAGTCGCACGGATGGGCGGGGAGGAGTTTGCTGTTATCATGCACTACCCGAAGATGAACCGATGCAATGTCGAAGCATTTGAACGTATTCTGCATGACATAAGCCAATACCCCATCAAAACCACTGTGGGCGACATTTTTCTTACCGCTTCGCTTGGGATATGTGATTATGTTGGTGGTGAAGGGTTGCCGACACCCGACGCGCTGATAAACTGTGCCGATATCAAACTGTATCAGGCCAAGGCGCAGGGGCGGAATCGAGTGGTGTTCTGACGCATTGCCACCTTTACGGTGGTCACGGTGGAATACCCCTCTGATCTTTTCCAGTCCCACCCTATTTTCTTGAATTATTGCCATGAAAAAATCCAATTTTTTTGCCACCGCCCCCAAAGGTATGGAACCGCTGCTGGCCGATGAATTACGCGCACTAGGTGTTTCCAGTGTGGCCGAGACCCGTGCCGGCGTGGCGTTTGAGGCATCACTGGAGCAAGCCTACCGGGTATGCCTCTGGTCGCGCATCGCCAACCGGGTGTTGTTGCCGCTGGCGACCTTTTCCGCACCCTCGCCGGAGGCTCTCTATGCAGGCGTGCGCTCAATCCGCTGGGACGAACATTTGTCCGCAGAGGGTACGCTGACGGTGGATTTCAGCGCATTACAGTCGCAGATTACGCACACCCATTTTGGTGCGCTAAAGGTAAAAGACGCCATCGTCGACCAGTTTCGCGATGCAACTGGGATACGCCCGTCAGTGGCGCGGGAGCGACCCGATGTGCGCATCAACGTCTATCTGCGCCGCGACGTGGCCACCGTCAGTCTCGATCTATCGGGTGAAAGCCTGCACAGACGCGGCTATCGCCAGGAGGGTGTGGAGGCGCCGCTCAAAGAGAATCTCGCTGCCGCGATTCTGCTGCGTGCTGGCTGGCCGGAAATCGCTCGTGCGGGCGGGGCGTTGCTTGATCCGATGTGCGGTTCCGGCACGCTTCCTATCGAAGCCGCCATGATCGCCGCCGATATTGCCCCCGGGTTGCTGCGGCCGTATTACGGTTTTCTGCGCTGGAAGGGGCATGATGCTGGTGCCTGGGCCAGTTTGATTGCAGAAGCGCAGGCGCGCCGGGCGCAGGGGGTAAAACACCTGCCGCCGATCTCCGGCTATGACGCCGATCCGGGCGCGGTGCGGATTGCGCTGGTCAATGTGGAGCATGCAGGCTTGCAAGGCAAGGTGCATATTGAGCGGCGTGAACTCGCCAACATGGATGCTCCGCGCTCACATCAACCCGGCCTGGTGGTCGTCAACCCGCCTTACGGCGAGCGTTTGGGGCAGGTAGACGAGCTGCGACATCTCTACAAGGCTCTGGGCGATAAGCTCAAGGCGCACTGCGAGGGCTGGAAGGCGGTGGTGCTTACCGGCAATCCCGATCTGGGCAAGCACATGGGGCTGCGGGCGCGGCGCATCCACACCCTCTATAACGGTGCCATCGAATGCAAACTGCTGAGCTTTGATGTTATCCCCGAATGGTATATGGGCTACTACGCCAAGAGCGTTGAAGCTGCCGCCACTGGGTCGCCCGTTGCGTCCTCTCCAGAACCACACTCTGAGCCGCTCAACACTGGCGCGGAAATGTTCGCCAACCGCCTGCGCAAGAACCTGAAAAACATCGGGCGCTGGGCGCAGCGCGAGGGCGTGCATTGCTACCGCCTGTACGATGCCGATCTGCCTGAATATGCGCTGGCGGTCGATATCTACGAGCAATGGGTGCATGTGCAGGAATACGAAGCCCCCAAGACGGTGGACCCGGCGAAAGCCGCCACACGCCTAAGTGTAGCCCTGGCGGTAATGCCGGACGTATTGGGCGTCCCCGCCGCAAACATTTTTCTCAAGGTGCGCCGCCAGCAGAAAGGCAAGTCGCAATATGTGAAACAGGATGCGGCAGGCAATTTTTATGAGGTGCATGAGGGCAACTGTAAATTCCTGGTGAACTTCACGGACTACCTCGACACCGGCCTGTTTCTCGACCATCGCCCGACACGCGCCCTGATCCATACCTTGGCGAAGGGTAAGCGCTTCCTCAATCTGTTTGGCTACACTGGCACAGCGACGGTGCATGCCGCCGTGGGTGGCGCAAACGCCACTGTCACGGTCGATATGTCCAACACCTATCTTGCTTGGGCGCGGCGCAATCTTGCGCTCAACGGCTTCAGCGATCTCAGGCACGAATTCATTTCGGCGGACTGCCTGGAGTGGATGGAAAACGAGAAGCAGCGCTATGGCCTCATCTTCCTCGATCCGCCGACCTTTTCAAACTCCAAGCGCATGGACAACACGCTGGATGTGCAGCGGGATCATGTGATGTTGATCAAGGCTGCCGTCAGGCTGCTTGAGCGCGATGGCGTGCTGCTGTTTTCCAACAACTATCAGCGCTTCAAAATGGATCGTGAGGCGCTCCCCGGCCTACAGATAGAAGACATCTCGCGCGCCACCCTGCCCAAGGATTATGAGCGCAATCCGCGCATTCATAACTGCTGGAAGATTACGCTGGCGTAGTCAGGGCGGGGCCAGCGGTGATCTGAAACACAGCCCTTTCGCCCTCATTTCGAGCACTTATGGTGCCGGATCATGCAAACGGGGATACAATAGCAATATTATCGGCACATCCTCGTGAATCAGGGTGTCCTCAAGTGGCTCACGTTGTACGGTTTTTGTTATCCAGGATAATTAATGCAATCTGAAGAATTGAAGCAGTTCGCGGTTGCCGCGCTCGAAGATATGAAGGCGGTTGATATCAAGGTGTTCGATGTGCGCGGCATCACCGGCATCACGGACTTTATGGTGATTGCCAGCGGCACGTCCAGCCGACATGTCAAATCGGTGGCCGATCATGTGAGTATGGAGGCCAAAAAAGTGGGGGTACGACCGCTAGGCGTGGAAGGCGGGCGTGAAGGCGAGTGGGTGCTGGTTGATCTGGCGGATGTAGTGGTGCATGTCATGCTGCCACAGGCGCGCGACTTTTACCAGTTGGAGAAGCTGTGGGATGTTGGGGCGCGCAAGCAGGATTCCATGACTGGTAGTTGAGTCGGCAATGGCCAGGCAGGGGGTCGTCATGCCCGCCCGGCGTTATTCCACTTTCAAGTCAATAGTGGAATCGTAGGGTGCGTGAGACGCACCCTACCTGATTATTGGCGCTTTGAAATAGAATTCGAGATCTCCCTGGAGAATTTATCCCTGGTTCTGCCCGTCTTTGAGTAACTGGTCGTTCGGGGATATATGCAGCTCGACACGGCGGTTTTGCGCGCGGCCATCGGCGGCATCATTGGAGGCCACCGGATTGTCCGGGCCGAACCCCATCACTGTCATGCGGCTGGCTTTTACACCCTGATCTATCAGATAGGCGCGCACGGCATTGGCCCGGCGCTCTGAAAGCTGCTGGTTATGGCTCATTGTGCCGACATTATCGGTATAACCCGCCACCGTAATTTCAGTTTTCTCATATTTTTTCAAAATGTCAGCCATTTTTTGCAGGCTGGCTTTCGATTCTGGCTTAAGGGCCGACTGGTTAAAATCGAAAAGAATCTTGTCCTTCATAGTGGCCACGATGCCATCATCGACACGCTTTACCTCTGCAACCTGCTCCAATTCCTGCGCCTGCTTGTCCATATAATTGCCGATAATGCCACCGCCCGCCGCGCCGACCACGCCGCCGATCAACGCGCCTTTGCCGGCGTTGGCTTTCTTGCTGCCGATCAGACCGCCGACGATAGCGCCACCCAGTCCACCGATCAGCGCGCCTTTTTTGGTGTGTGACATCGGCTCAGATCCGGATGAGGTTTGCGAGCCTGGCGTTGTCGCGCATCCGACCTGCCCAAGAGCAAGTCCGGCGATGATGGTCAAGGCAAGGCCTGTTTTCCAGCGGATAGTCATGAGCTGCATCTCCATTCCAAGTAAAGTTAAGGGGGTATATTTTAGGGCTGTTTAGTGCATAAAGTGTATTATATCACGCAAGGCTGTTAGAGCAGTGCGCCCCGAATTTCATGATGTAACAGCCGCCTTCTGGATAGCTTGAATGCGTATTTACTTGATTGCAGTAGGTGACCGTATGCCAGGGTGGGTGCAAGAGGGGTATCAGGAATACGCCAAGCGCATGCCGCCGGAGTGCGGATTGCATCTGATTGAAATAATCCCCGGCAAGCGTGGCAAGGGTGCCGATGTGGAACGGACTGTGCATGACGAGGGTGAGCGTATGCTGGCAGCGATACCCCGTGGTTGCCGGGTGCTTGCGCTCGATGTGCCGGGACGCCAGTGGAGTACCGAGGATCTGTCACAGAAGTTGGCGGGCTGGATGCAGGGCGGTTGTGATGTCGCGCTGCTTGTAGGTGGCCCCGAGGGTCTGTCTGCCGCGTGCCGGCAGCGTGCCGAGGGATTATGGTCTCTGTCACTGCTGACATTGCCGCACCCCGTAGTGCGCATCGTAATTGCCGAACAGCTGTATCGGGCGTGGAGTATTCTAAAAAATCATCCTTACCACCGGAAGTAATTTTTGATTTCTTGACGTCAGTTTAATGACGAATATAGTCAAAAACGTGGCGTGTTGAAGTGTTGTCGCAAGGACTCTTGTGGAAGAATGCAACGATGTGGAAATGGCTGACAAATAAAATCGGTTATTTGGTGCGTGTCGCAGGATTGTTGTTGTGCGTCTTGTCCGGCATCGCGGATGCGGAAGAAACCCAGCCATGGGTTATGGTGGATAGCCGCCAGCAAACACTGACCGTCTTCGCGGGGCAAAATAAGGTGCTTAAGCATTTCCCTTATGTGGCGCTGGGGCGGGGTGGCGTGGCGGGTGATCGTCATCGAGGTGATCGCACCACCCCTTTGGGCACATTTCATGTGGCATGGATTAATCCGAACAGCCGCTTTGGTATATTCTTCGGCCTTGACTTCCCTACTGTGGAGAACGCGGATCGCGCCTATCGCGACAATCTTATTGATCGTGATACCTACCTCAATATTATCGACGCCGTTATCGAGCGCCGTGTTCCTCCACAAGATACGCCGCTGGGCGGACAAATCGGTATTCATGGCCTGGGCGGCAGAGATCCGCGCTTGCACCGCGGCTTCAATTGGACCGATGGCTGTATTGCGTTAACCGACGCGCAGATCAGATCGCTTGCTAGTTTAGTGCGAATCGGCACCAAGGTGTTGATCATCTAATACGAGCTCCATCCGGAAAACTCATTCCCGCCAAACCTTACCCCAAGTCTACAGCCTGCTAGCGTCGTCGCCAAAGCCCGACGCGGTTTTTGAGCATGACGTCTGGTAAAATCCGAGCGAGTAGATTACTCTGAAAAAGGTCTTCTAAAGGGCCATTCAACAAGCACTTTTTGTATAAAATGTAAGGAGACATTATGAATAAACTACTGAAGCTGTCCCCCATCGTGCTGTCCCTTGGGTTGGTTGCCTGCGCAACGAGCGGCGACTTGGACAAGATCCGCGCCACAGCCGAGCAGGCACAGGAGACTGCAGGTGCCGCTCAAGCCAAAGCGGATCAAGCGTTAAGCAAAACGGCTACGGCGCAATCCACCGCAGACCAGGCGCTGAGCAAGGCGACCAGTGCCGCTTCGACCGCAGATCAGGCAATGAGCAAGGCTAATGCTGCTCAATCAACTGCCGATCAGGTCATGGGCAAGGCCGATGAAGCCAACCGGAAAGCTGATCAAACCAATGAAAAGCTTGATCGGATGTTTAGAAAGTCGATGGAAAAATAAGCGGCGATTTATAAGCTGCAAGAGAAGCCCCGCATGCTTTGCGCTACGGGGCTTTCAACTTCAGGGGCGAAGAGTAACTCTCCCGCGCATTCTGCATCTGCTGTATTCGCAAAACCCTACGTTTCACTTTGCCCTTGCAAATTGATGTGTGTGCTGGCAGACTCAGCGCATGTTCACACACCCCCATTCAATGATAATTCCTGCGGCGCGCTGCCTGTCCAAGCTACGTGCATGGCATGGGCTTGCGTGCTGGGGGGATGTGACGCGCTGATTATTTGATATTAGCCAGTAGTATTCCGAAGGCCGCAGAACTCACGTTCCGCGGCCTTTTTTTGTTTTTAGGATCGTCGGGGAGAAAAGGCAGTGTCTGTGCCAGCCGCTTTTATCGGTGTCATTCTCATTTGGTCCACCACGCCTTTGGCGATCAAATGGAGTAGTGAGGGTGGCGGGTTTTTGTTTGGGGTGACCGCGCGCATGTTGCTTGGCGCTGCGCTATGTCTGGCGCTCATCCGTGTGCTGCGTGTCGATATGCCTTGGCATAAAAACGCGCGGCGCACCTATTTAGCGGCCGGATTGGGCATCTATGGCGCGATGATCACCGTTTACTGGGGTGCGCAGTATATTCCTTCGGGGTTGATCTCGGTTTTGTACGGATTAACGCCATTGATGACAGGCGTGCTGGCCGCGGTGTTTTTGGGCGAAAGCGGCGTTAAACCAGGCAAGTTTTCAGGCATGGTGGCAGGTGTGGCGGGGCTGGTGGTTATCTTCGGTGTGGGGGTGCGTACTGATGCCTTCGCGGTTTTAGGCATGGCGGCTGTCCTGCTTTCTGTATTTCTGCATGCGGCAAGCGCGGTGTGGATTAAACGTATCGGTGCGGAGATGCCTGCCATGGCGGTAACGGGGGGTGGTCTGTTGGTGGCCGCACCCTTGTATCTGACGACGTGGATACTCGTGGATGGCTCACTGCCACGGGCATTGCCCATCCGCGCGATGTTGTCTATCGGATATTTAGGGACAGTAGGCTCTGTGCTGGGTTTTATACTGTATTACTATGCCCTCAAACACTTGGCGGTGGGACGCATCGCCTTGATAACCTTGATAACGCCGATAACGGCCCTGCTGCTGGGGTCCTTCTTGAATGGCGAGCATGTGGGCATGCAAGTCTGGATGGGTACCGCATTGATTATGGCGGGCCTGGTCTTGCATCAGTGGAGTGACCGGCCATGGAAGTAAGAGCCATGCGTCACGTTTAGTAGTAAAATTGCTATCACGGCATAAGATATTTGGAGAGAAAAACGTGTTGATTGAAGCCAATAAAGTAGTGACGTTTCATTACCGGTTGAGCGAGCCTGGCACAGAGGTTTTTGAAGACTCGCATCAGGGTAGCCCTATGGTTTATTTGCATGGGCATCACGGCATGCTGCCGGGATTGGAGACCGCTCTGGCGGGCAAGCAAGCCGGCGACACGTTTACGGTAACGCTGCCACCAGAACAGGCCTATGGTTTGCGGCGTGAAAATTCGCAACAGAGGGTATCTGTTAAACACGTGGTCAATCCTTCCGGTAGAAAGATTGCCTATAAGCCGGGCATGGTGGTGCAGGTTAATACCAATGATGGCCCACGAGAGGTTGTTGTGGTTAAGGCGGGACTCAAAACGATTGATGTGGACACTAATCACCCTTTGGCGGGCAAGACACTGATCTTTGAAATAGATGTGGTTGATGTACGCGCAGCATCGGCGGAAGAAGTCTCTCATCGTCATGTGCATGGCGATGGTGGCCATCATCATTAAAATGACGGAAATTGCTCCTGCTTATGGCGCTGACAAAGTGAAATAAAACGTCGCGCCCTCTCCTGGCTTGCTTTCCGCCCAGACCCGCCCACCGTGGCGGGTGATGATGCGCTGCACAGTCGCCAGGCCGATGCCTGTTCCGGAAAACGCGTTCACGCCATGTAATCGCTGGAAGGCGACAAAGAGCTTGTCCACATAACGCATATCGAAGCCCGCGCCGTTGTCCCGCACAAAGAAGACTACGCGGCCGGATTCTTCAATCTGGCCGAATTCGATGCGGGGATCAGGGGTCTTCGATGAGTATTTCCAGGCATTGCCAAGCAGGTTTTCGAGGACAATCTGCAGTAGCGAGCGATCGCCTTCGGCAATGATGCCTGGGTGGGTTATGAAGTCCACATGTTGGCCGGGAAAGCTGTTGGACAGCTCTGTGGCAATCTCACTGGCGAGACTGGAAAGATCAACCGGACCCATGTTCACGCTGGCACGGGTGGCGCGCGACAGTTTAATCAAATCGTCGATCAACATTCCCATGCGCTGAGCCGCTGCACGCACTCGCCGCAGATAATCCTGTCCCGTGCCATCGAGACTACTTTCGTAGTCTTCCAGCAAAACCTGGCTGAAACCATCGATGCTGCGCAGAGGTGCACGCAAATCATGAGATACCGAGTAACTGAATGCCTCAAGCTCCTTGATGGCGGCTTCAAGTTGCGCAGTACGTTGTTTCACGCGATGTTCCAGACTCGCGTTCAATATGCGGATTTTCTGTTCGGATGCGGCGCGTTGCGCAAAATTACGTGCCTGCAAGAATGTCGCCAAGAAGAGCATGGCGCTGATGGAAAACCCGCCTATCAGGGTGAATGTGGCCACATTGTCGGTAATGTTTCCAGGTTTGCCAGAGGAGATGATTTTGAGCGTCCAGATGCGGCCTGCTATTTTGATCTGCTCGGTCACTGTATCCTGTTCAACCCAGGATACGTGCGGAGAAGAACTGTAGAGCAGAGATCGGGGGTTGAGTGAATTGCCTTCGTAGACATCGAACACCAAGCCTGGGAAACGATCATGCGCCATAAGTCCGGCAAAGAGTTCGTCCAAGCGGAAACTGGCATATACGAACCCCACAAGCGCCTTGCGTCGCTCATCGAGTGACTGTTTTGGTTCACCGTTCCGGTAGACAGGGGAGAATATGACGAATCCAGGTTGTGAGGATACTCCTGCGTCCCCTATCAGAGTAAGGCGTCTCGTAGAGACAGACGCGCCCGAATCGCGCGCTTGTGTCATGGCTTCACGGCGTAGGGGATCTGCCAGTATGTCCGCACCAAACGATTTCGGTTTGCCGTGCTCAAATGGCTCCAAATAAATTACCGGACAGTACTCGGGCCGGCTACCCGGCGGCGTGACGGTGTACGCCGGAAAACCTTCCGCGCGGACTTCGGTGATATGATTGCGGAGAGCCTCTGCGCGCACCATGCCGCAATATGCGAAGCGGCGTATTCCTGGAAAGCGACGGATGGCATCGATTTGCCTGGTATAAGCGTGAAATTCGTTACGGTCGACGGAGACGCTCGCGGCGAACAGTCCCGTCAATCCATCGAGTATCTGCTGATAGTTGCCTAGTTGGCGATTGATGGTATTCGCCAGCGCATGTGATTCACTGGCAAGTTTTGCGTGTTCTTTCGTTTCGGTAAGTTGTTTGGCATAGTGCCATGCCACAAGAGTCAGCATGATCGAAGTGAGTCCCACCAGGTAGGCGATTATAGAGGGAGAGGTGAAACTTTTTGAGGTCATGTTAGCTACTACAGTAGGCTCCAACCGCCGTTTTTAGGATCATGCAAAACCTGCGTTACACAGAGCAGCGGAAAAATAGTTTAATACGAAAAGAGAGAAACTGTGTGAATTCATTTTTTGCCGTAACCGCGCCTGGACTGGAAGCGTTCACCGCACAGGAGTTGCATCGGTTGAACCTGTTGCCCGACGCCACAAATCCGCCCATGACAGAAGCCGGCGGTGTTGCCTTTCAGGGCGAGCTGGATGCCGTGTACCGCGCCAACCTGCACCTGCGTACCGCCAGCCGGATTTTGGTTCGCTTGGGCGACTTTAACGCCGCCGCCTTTTCCGAGTTGCGTAAAAAGGCCAGCCGTCTGGACTGGGCAAGCTATCTGGTCCCTGGGCAGGCGGTCGCTATCCGCGCCACTTGCCATAAATCGAAGTTGTACCATGCGGATGCGGTGGCCGAGCGTGTGGCTGGGGCCATCGCCGACCAGTTGGGTCAGCCTGTCTCCCGCCAGAAGCCGGGGGACGAGGAGGCGGACAATCCACCGCAATTAATAGTGGTGCGGCTGGTTCACGATCACTGCACTGTGAGCGTGGATTCGTCCGGCGAGTTGCTGCACCGCAGGGGTTACCGCCAGGCAGTCGCCAAGGCCCCATTGCGTGAGACACTGGCCGCTGCCATGTTGCTTGCCTCGGAGTGGGATACCACATCCCCTTTGCTCGACCCGTTTTGCGGCTCGGGCACGCTGCCGATTGAAGCTGCCCTGCTGGCGCTGGGGCTGCCGCCGGGCCGCAACCGCCGTTTCGCTTTTATGGACTGGCCGGGCTTTGACGAAAAACGCTGGGCGACATTGCTGGCCGAATGCCAGCCCCACGCCGGGGTGGCGTTGCCTCCGATTATGGCCTCCGACCGCGATGCGGGCGCGATTCGCATGGCGCAGGAAAACGCCGAGCGCGCCGGAGTGGCGCGGCATATCCAATTCACGTGTCAGGCAGTTTCGGCAATCAGCCCACCTGCCGGAACTGGCTGGGTCGTCACTAACCCGCCATATGGCGTCCGCGTCAGCAGCAATAAGGATTTGCGCAATCTGTATGCCCAGCTTGGCAACGTACTGCGCACCAAGTGTCCCGGCTGGCACACCGCCATTCTATGCAATGACCTGATGCTGCTAGGACAAACGCGCCTTACGCTGGATACCTCGCTTTCGATATTGAATGGAGGCATCAAGGTGCGGTTGGCAAGAGGGGTGGTAACGTAAAACCCCTTGAATTTTTTCCGGCAGCCCACATCTTACTTTGTAAGTGCATTCGTTTGCACTCTTCCGCCCCACCCCTCCCGGGACGGAAGCCCCCTATGCCCGGCGCCCCCAAGCCGGGTATTTTTGGCCCCGGAAGCCCTCCCCAAGGCGCCGGGGCATTATTTTTAACTCCTTTTAAATCAATTACTTGATAATATATTAGGTATGCGGTGCGTTTTTTGCGTGAATTTTTTGAACTCTCTTTGAGATTCGCTTGTCTGAGGTAGGGAGTGCAGTATTTTTGCACCTTTCCGTCCTACCCCTCCCAGGACGGAAATCCCCCTTTGCCCGGCTCCCCCAAGTCGGGCAACTTTTGGGCCTCGGTTTATTCGTGCTTCGTGCGTGGACAAAGCCGGGGCCTATTTTTTTGTGTTCCTCGTTTTGAGCGCGCCAAGCATTTCTGATATTGCCAATAGCTCCTGCTTGGTCAACAGGCGGCTTTTCCCCTTGGGCAGCGTTCCCAGCGTCACCGGGCCGATGGCCACTCGCACCAAACGCAGCACCTCGGCATCCAGCGCCACGAGCATGCGCCGGATCTGGCGGTTTATTCCCTCGTGAAGCACGATTTCCAGCCAGCAATTTTTTTCACCGCTACGCAACAGACTTGCTGCGACGGCGTGTGCCACGGTGCCGTCTTCCAGCGTCACACCCCGTTGCAAGCGCGCGAGGTCGGCCTCTTCCAGGCGCCTGTTAACCTGTACGTGGTAGGTTTTGGGCAAGTGGCTGGCAGGGTTCAAGATGCGCTGCGCCCAAGCGGTGTCATTAGTGAAAAGGATCAGCCCCTCGCTGGCCTTGTCCAGCCTGCCTACCGGAGCGAGCCAGACATCCCCGGCGTCTGGCAGGCATTCATAGACCGTTGCACGATTTCGTTCGTCGCTGGCGGTGGTTACCAGGCCACGTGGTTTGTTCACCGCCAGATAATGTTTTGCGGCTTCTGCCAGCGGCTTTTCATCCACGGCGAGCTTCACCCTTTCCATATTGATGCGCAGGTTCGGGTCCGTAATAACGCGCCCATCGACCCTCACCCTGCCTTCCTCAATCATTCGCGCCGCGACTGTGCGCGAGGCCAGGCCTAGCTTGGAGAGGGCGCGGGCGAGACTGACAAGGCCGGGTTTGCCGGTGAGTGTGCGCCTGATAGTAGGATTGGACATGAATAGATAGTAACAATATAGACCAGCGAGGACGCGCGTCAACTTACGAAACATTCGGGTTAGTAAGGGGTTAAGTGGCAACAAGCCCGAGCGTGGTTTTGCCTTAGGTTCGCTGGATTTGTATTTTACGCCGCAGTTCGGCGACCGGACCAAGATGCTGGCGGAGTTGTTTCTTTGAGGCGCGGTTCAACTCAGGTCGCTCGCTATCCACCGAACTGCCGCATACCTAACCCACACATACAGTGACATGGCGTGCGCGAAGGCACGCCATGTCAAATTTAGGCATTTATCGCAGCAAAGATTCCTTGAGCCGCTCGAAGCACAATTGCATCCCTGTCCCCGCATAGGCAAACATCACCTCAATCCGTTACCGCCCCTTTGCTGGCGCTGGACACCAGCTTGGCGTATTTTGCCAACACGCCGGTGGTGTAACGGGGTTTGGGCAGGAGCCAAGTCGCACGGCGGCGCGCGATCTCTTCGTCGGAGACGTTGAGTTGCAATAGGCGTGCTTCGGCATCAATGGTGATGCTATCGCCTTCCTGCACCAAAGCGATGGTGCCACCCACTGCCGCTTCGGGGGCGACGTGGCCGACGACCATGCCGTAAGTGCCGCCAGAGAAGCGTCCGTCCGTAATGAGGCCGACGCTGTCGCCCAATCCTTCACCGATGATGGCGGAGGTGGGGGAGAGCATTTCGCGCATACCCGGGCCGCCTTTCGGGCCTTCGTAACGGATAACAACCACATCGCCCGCTTTGATTTTTTGATCAAGGATGGCTTGCATGCAGGCTTCTTCGGAGTCATACACGCGTGCCGGGCCGGTGATTTTAGCGTTTTTCACGCCGGTGATTTTTGCCACTGCGCCTTCGGTTGCCAGGTTGCCCTTGAGCACGGCAAGATGCCCTTGTGCGTACACGGGGTTGCTCCAGGGGCGAATCACGTCTTGATCAGCGCGTGGCTCAGCGGGTATGTCTTTCAACACTTCGGCAATGGTCTGGCCGGTGATGGTGAGTGCGTCGCCGTGCAGCAGGCCATGATCGAGCAGCATTTTCATGACTTGCGGTACGCCGCCCGCTTGATGCAGATCTGTCGCCACGTATTTACCGGAAGGCTTCAGGTCGCACAGCACCGGCACACGACCGCGCATTGTTTCAAAGTCATCTATGCTCAATTCCACGCCAGCGGTATGTGCAATCGCCAGGAAGTGCAGCACGGCATTGGTGGAGCCGCCTACGGCCATGATGACGGCGATGGCGTTTTCAATGGATTTGCGGGTGATGATGTCGAGAGGCAGGATTTGTTTTTTGATGGCTTGCACCAGCACTTCGGCGGATTTGGCCGTACTTTCGGCTTTCTCTGCATCTTCCGCCGCCATGGTGGAGGAATACGGCAAACTCATGCCCATCGCTTCAAAGGCCGACGACATAGTGTTGGCGGTAAACATGCCGCCGCACGAACCCGCGCCGGGACAGGCATTGCGTTCAATGCCTGTCAATTCTTCTTCGTCGATTTTATGCGCGGTGAATTGACCTACCGCCTCAAAAGCACTCACCACGGTGAGATCACGCCCACGGTAATGGCCGGGCTTGATAGTGCCTCCGTATACGAAAATCGCGGGGATATTCAATCGGGCGATAGCAATCATTGCGCCAGGCATGTTTTTATCGCAACCACCAATAGCGATGACACCGTCCATGCTCTGACCGTTGCACACGGTTTCGATGGAGTCTGCAATCACTTCGCGAGATACCAGCGAATATTTCATGCCTTCCGTGCCCATCGATATGCCATCGGAAATGGTGATGGTGCCGAATACCTGCGGCATCGCACCCGCCCTCTTCAGCGCCTGCTCTGCGCGCGCCGCGAGGCCACCTATGCCCATATTGCACGGGGTAATGGTGCTGTGGGCATTGGAGATGCCGACGATAGGCTTGTCAAAGTCCCCATTGGTAAAACCCACCGCGCGCAGCATGGCGCGGTTGGGGGAGCGCTGCACGCCCTGGGTCACTACTTTGCTTCGGCGGTTATCGGACATGGCTTTATTCCTTGATGAAGAGAAAAATGCGGGTAGATATTGCTGAGAATTATCGGTGATCTTGGGCCAAGATGAAAGCGTATGCCGCCGATCGCAGGTCAGGCAACCACGTCGCACCAACCTGACCTGCAAAACAAACAAGCATGCTCTGTGTCCTCTGTGTCCTCTGTGCCTCCGTGGCTAAGAACTTACCGCGTCAGACCCATATACAGCATCGGCAGCTTCTCCGGCAGGCGCTGCACGTGATCCACCACCATATAGTTCTTCGCGCCAAAAATGCGTGACACGTATTGATCGGCATGGGGATCGAGGCTCATGCAATAGGTGAGAATGCCATTGCGATTCATCTCTTCCACCGATTTTTTGGCGTCGAAGCGCAGGTATTGCGGGTCGCGCACGTCGACATCGGCGGGCTCGCCATCGGTGATCACCAGCAGCAGTTTTTTGCCGGACGACTGATGCTTCAGGAACTGGCCGGCATGACGGATTGCGGTGCCCATGCGCGTCGAGAGTTGCCCGGTCATGCCCGCGATTCTGGCCCTGGCCTTCTCGTCATAAGGCGCGCCGAAATCCTTGAAGCGGTAGTATTCCACGTCATGGCGACCATTGGATGAGAACCCATGGATGGCAAAGGGATCGCCGATCTTGTTCATGGCATCGGCGAGCAGCACCGTGGCCTCGCGTGACAGCGAGAGCACCGAGCTCTCCGAACCGCGCACCAGCTCGTTGGTGGACTCAGACAGATCCAGCAACACCAGCACCGACAGATCACGCACCTTGCGGATGTTGCGCATCATGATGCGCGGGTCGGGCATCTCGCCCTGACGTATTTCGATCATGGCGCGAATCGCGGCGTTGATGTCGATCTCGTCACCGTCCTCCTGCTTGCGCAGGCGCTGCACACCTTGCGGCTGCATGGCCTCGATCAAGTATTTCAGGCGGCTGATGATGGGCTTGTTCTTCGCCACAATATCATCAACGACCGACAAATCACCAAGCTGGGGACGCTTTTCCAGCAGCGTACACCAACTCGGGCGCTCCAGCTGGATCTGGTAATCCCACTCGTGGTAGTGGTAGGGTGGGGAGACCGGCTCCTTGCCTTCCATTTCATTATAGCTCTTGCCCTCGTCCTCGTAGGGGAACAGCTCCGTGGGCAGCACCCAGATCTCTTCGGCATCATCGCCCGCCGTCTCCACGTCGATCTCGTTGACGAACTCCATCAGGCTGACGTGCTTGCGCACCTGCTTGGCCGCGCCCCAAGTGGCCTCCAGGCTTTTGGCAAAATCAAATTCCTCGAATTCCCAGAAATAGCGGTTGTCGTCGCGGTACGGCGCACGCAACACATCGGCGCGAGGATTAAAGGCGAGGCGCATTTGCGCAAAATCATGCGCCAAGGTGACGCCGATGTCCCAGGAGATCCTGTTGGCGTCTAGCGGCGTCCCGCCTCCCGCCACACTCGCAGCTCCCTGTGCAGCGTCGGCGAGGTTTTCCTGTGCTTCACGGAACAGGTCGCGGCCCTTTTGAATCCACGCATGATCGTCGTGGTAATCAGGATCGAGCAGCGCCCGCGCCAAGCGATTGAGAAAATCACCTACGCTTGCCTGCTGGTCAGGGGTAGCAACATGAAGTGCGGCCCACAGCTGGCGCAAGCCGGGGAAGGCGTTGATTGCGAGCTGCTCGACCCGCGCGTCCTCGATGACAGAGATCACCGCCATTTGCAGCGGGTTCAGATTTTCCGCAGAGATGGGCGTGCGCGAGTAGACGATATGCGCAGCGGCATGCGCCGCAGTGGCGCGGTAGAGCTCCAGGCCTGGGATGCCCTCGAAATCATCGTAGGCGTCCGGCAGATGAATGAAATAGTTCTCGATGAAGGGCTGGTAACCCTCGCGGTTTTCGAAATCGCCGCTGGTGGGGCGCATAAAGAAATCCCGCCCCCACAAGGCACGCAGATAGATGTTGATGCGCCGCTGCACATCCACAAATAGTGTACCTTTGCGCTCTTTTTGCAGCACCGCCAGCGCTTCTTTGCTTTCCAACCCGAAGTACCGGACCTGCTCGGGATAGTCGGTGCGGTGCGCCTGCGCACCCCACAATGCCCAGCGCCGCAGACCACCCAGGGTAAGCTGGCCGAACAGTACGTCCAGCTTGTCCAGCATTGGGCGCAGCCCGCGCGGTGCCTGTGCGATCAGATGATTGAGCAATTGCAGATAACCACGGAACAACTGCTCGTCGCCCAGGCGCTTGGCTGCAATAGGCGCAGTGGCGAAAATCATCTCGATCACCGCACCACTGGTCTTGGACGCCATCATCATGGCAGTTTGCACCAGATCAAGCACGGCATCCTCGCCGATTTCCCGCGCCACCTCCGGCGCCTCCTGGAGATAGGTGATAACCAGTTCGATGCCGCGCCCAAGGTTTTTCAGGCCTTTTGCGCCTTGCAGGTAATCTTCCAGCCCCCTGGGGCTGAACACCTTGGTCGCCTCCTGCCACGAAGAACGCAACACGTCCGTGGCGTGCTCGCCCAGTTCGTCGAGGATATCCTGATAGTCGTCGAGATTAATGGCCATGTTTATTAAGGGTCCAGAGGTCAGGGATCAGTCGCAGGTCGAAACCGTCGGCTCCGCCTGCGGCTTGAGCCAACCTACATATCTCCAGCAGTCGGGGATCGGGGCGCGGCATTTACCCGCCCCCTGATCCTTAAAAAAACGTCGTTACCGCCGAGTCCAGCGCATCGCGCATATCGGGGTCGTCGGTGATCGGACGCACCAAGGTCACAAGACAGGCGGACTTGGCATCCACGCCCTTGGCGATGAGCGAGCCTGCGTATACCAGCATCCGGGTGGAGATACCTTCATCCAGGCCGTGCCCCTTGAGGTTGCGGGCGCGCTCGGCAATGCTCACCAGCTTGCCTGCGACATCACTGTTGACGCCGGTTTCATGCGCTACGATCTCGGTTTCGACATCATGCGACGGATAGTTGAAATCCAGCGCGCCGAAACGCTGCTTGGTGGATTGCTTCAGATCCTTCATCAAGCTCTGATAGCCCGGATTATAGGAAATGACCAACTGGAAATCGGGATGGGCCTTCACCAATTCGCCCTTCTTTTCCAGCGGCAGTATACGGCGCGCATCGGTGAGCGGGTGGATCACCACCGTGGTGTCCTGGCGCGCCTCAACAACTTCATCAAGGTAGCAGATCGCA
This sequence comes from Gammaproteobacteria bacterium, assembly GCA_040183005.1. NCBI lineage: Bacteria > Pseudomonadati > Pseudomonadota > Gammaproteobacteria > Gammaproteobacteria bacterium. Next base: position 252,265 of record JAMPIW010000001.1, on the reverse strand, counting down.
CCATAACGGGCGGCAATGGCGAGCGGCCCGTCCTGCCAGCGCGTGCCGCTGGCGTCGAGCAGGAAGCGCCCCACCAGATCGGAGGCCGTCATGTCTTCATTGCAAGCGACAGTGATCAGCGGCTTGCCAAGTTTCCACGCTATGAATTCGACAAAGCGGGTCTTACCGCAGCCAGTTGGGCCTTTCAGCATCATCGGCATGCGCACGGAATAGGCAGCCTCGTAGAGCTCGATTTCATCCGCAACCGGGTGATAATAGGGCTTTTCGGTTATCAGGTACTGCTTGATTACGTCGTTCATGGTTCACTTACTCCAGAATGTTTAACCGCCAAGGCGCCAAGAATTTTGCACTTTGAATCTTGGGCGGCGCTCTTGACGCCTTGGCGGTTAACCCAAATGTTTCATAAATTCGCGTGATGATCGCGCAGAATTTTGTTTTGCAGGGAAATTTTGCGAAGGAGCGGCGTAGTGATTCATACGTCCGACTGAGCAAAATTTTTCTGCGGAACAAAAGACTAGCGAGGGCGCGCGTAATTTATGAAACATTCGGGTTAACCTCATTTCCAAAAAAAACCCCCGCCACCTTGCGGCAACGAGGGTTCTTTTATATGCAGGGGCGGGTTCACCGCCCTCGCAGATTTAAACCGTCTTACCGCGGTAGACAACCATGGCAGCACCCTGGGACTGGGCAAAATTGTCATACCCAATCAGGCGGATGTGGTTATCGGGGTTGGCCCGACGGCAAGCTTCGACTTCGGCCAGAATCTTGCTGACATCGGTCTCACCAAACATCGGCAGCTTCCACATATACCAGTAATCGTCCATCAGGTGTTCTGGCTCGACGTGCTCAACGGCCGGGTTCCAGCCCTTCTTGACGAGGTATTCCACCTGCTTGCGGATGTCATCCTGCGTCATCGCGGGCAGGTAGGAGAAGGTCTCGAACTTGCGGCTGGCGGGATCACTCAAACGCGATTTGTAATCTTGCATTTCGCTCATTTTTTCAATTCCTCTGTGTGTGGTAGGGTGCGTTACGCACCCTACATTGCTTCAGGTTTATTTGTGTGCCACATCCAGCTTGTCGACGGTGTCGAACTCGAACTTGATCTCTTTCCATGTTTCCATGGCGATCTTAAGTTCGGGGCTGCTCTGAGCGGCCTTGGCCAGGATTTCCTTACCAGCCTTCTCGATCTCAACACCTTCGTTACGTGCCTTCACGCAGGCTTCCAGTGCTACGCGGTTTGCTGCTGCGCCCGCCGCGTTGCCCCAAGGATGGCCCAAGGTGCCGCCGCCGAACTGCAGCACGGAGTCATCGCCAAAGATGCTAACCAGCGCAGGCATGTGCCAGACGTGGATACCGCCCGAAGCCACGGCGAACACGCCGGGCATGGAGCCCCAGTCCTGATCGAAGAAAATGCCGCGCGAACGGTCTTCAGGAATGAAAGACTCACGCAGAAGGTCAATCCAGCCCAGGGTCGCTTCGCGGTCGCCTTCAAGCTTACCAACCACGGTGCCGGTGTGCAGATGGTCACCGCCGGACAGGCGCAGGATCTTGGCCAACACGCGGAAGTGAATACCGTGGTGCGGGTTACGATCAAGCACGGCGTGCATGGCGCGATGGATGTGCAGCAACATGCCGTTGTCACGGCACCAGTTGGCCAGACCCGTGTTGGCGCAGAAACCGCCAGTGATGTAGTCGTGCATGATGATAGGCGCGCCGATGTCTTTGGCGTGCTCGGCACGCTTGTACATCTCTTCTGGAGTCGGGGCCGTTACGTTCAGGTAGTGGCCTTTACGCTCGCCAGTCTCACGCTCTGCCTTGATGGTAGCTTCTTGCACGAAGTCAAAACGCTGCCTCCAGCGCATGAACGGCTGGCTGTTGATGTTCTCGTCGTCTTTGGTGAAATCCAGACCACCGCGCAGACATTCGTACACAGCGCGGCCGTAGTTCTTGGCGGACAGGCCGAGCTTGGGTTTGATGGTGCAACCCAGCAAAGGACGGCCATACTTGTTCATGATGTCGCGCTCTACCTGGATACCCATGGGCGGGCCGCCGCAGGTCTTGACGTAGGCAATGGGGAAGCGCACGTCTTCCAAACGCAACGCACGCACGGCCTTGAAGCCGAACACGTTACCCACCAGCGAGGTGAATACGTTGACCACGGAGCCTTCTTCGAAGAGGTCGATGGGGTAGGCGATAAAGGCGTAATAGCAGGTATCGTCGCCAGGCACGTCTTCGATGCGGTAAGCGCGGCCCTTGTAGTAATCCATGTCGGTCAGCAAGTCGGTCCATACCGTGGTCCAGGTGCCGGTAGAAGATTCAGCAGCCACGGCAGCGGCAGCCTCTTCACGATCCACGCCAGGCTGCGGGGTGATCTTGAAACAGGCCAGGATATCGGTGTCCAGGGGGGTGTATTCCGGCATCCAGTACGTTTGACGGTACTCTTTAACGCCGGCGCTGTATTTCTTTGCAACTGCCATAGGTGACTCCTTCTGAGGGATGAAAAATACTTTAGTTTATTCAGTTAAAGGGCCGCACGCAAACTATCCAGAGCGGGGCCGGTAAGGTATCTCTGGCAAGCCGGGATATCAACACTACCTTAGTGGGCATTACTATGCCTACTTTTAATCATAAATAATATTCAGTATTTTTTATTATCAGCATAAGATATTCTTATCTATATGTTGAGGCACGACATTATTATGATGAAGAATATCACGCTTCGCCAGCTCAGGGTATTCGAGGCCGTCGCGCGCCATTCCAGCTATACGCGCGCCGCCGGGGATCTGCATTTGACGCAACCGGCGGTCTCTATGCAAATCAAGCAACTGGAAGACAATGTCGGCTTGCCGCTGTTTGAACAGATCGGCAAGCGTATTTTTCTGACCGAGGCGGGACGCGAGCTTCATCACTACAGCCGCCTTATCACGCAGCAACTGGCCGAGGCCGAGGCGGTGCTGTCGGAACTCAAAGGAGTAACACGCGGCCGGCTCAACATCTCGGTGGTCAGCACTGCCAAACACTTTGCCCCTTATCTGCTTTCCATTTTCAGCAAGCGTTTTGACGGGGCGACAGTCAGCCTGAATGTCACCAACCGCGAGACGCTGCTGCGCCAGCTTGCATCCAACGAGCGGGACATGATGATCATGGGCATGCCCCCCAAGCAGGACGATATCATCGCCGAGCCGTTTATGGAAAACCCGCTGGTGGTGATCGCGCCCTACAATCACCCTCTGCGCCAAGAGCGCAACATCCCGCTGGAACGGCTGCAACACGAGACCTTCCTGATGCGCGAGCAAGGTTCCGGCACACGTATCGCCATGGAGCGGTTCTTTGCGGAACACAACATCCACCTGATCGGCGGCATGGAAATGGACAGTAGCGAGGCCATCAAGCAGGGGGTACAGGCCGGGCTGGGGCTGGGGATCGTTTCGATTCATACTATCAATCTGGAGATAGAGGTCAAACGCCTTGCCATTCTCGATGTCGCCTCGCTCCCCATCATCCGCCAGTGGTACCTGGTCCACCCGCGCGACAAACGCCTCTCCCCGGTCGCCCAGGCGTTCAAGGAGTTTATTCTGAACGAGGCCAAGGGGTTGCTGGAGGGCATACGTGGCGGGGGAATTCCGGCGCAGGTGTCGAGCAGTAGCAAACAGACCAAAGGCGCGAAGTAACCGCCGTAGCGGCAGCATATCAAGGCTGAGCCGGAGGTAAGTCCTTCTTCCTGCGCATTACCTCGGTATCGGAGACCAGCACCAACAGGTGATGGCCACGACGGATGATCTTGGCCAAGTCCTCCATGACCTCGTCAAGCCGCTCCGGGGGCACGACCATCAGAAACAGGATATTGCTGTCGATGTCCATCAACCCGTGCTGAATACCGGAAGCCCCAGCGCCGCGGGCATCCACCACTGTATACCCGCTCACCGAATGACGCTTCGATAGCTCGATAAATTGCGTCTCAAGCTCCGCCGTCGCAATGATACGGACCAATTTTTCTGCTACTAATTTCACCATACTCACACCTCCGGGTACCATACTGTTAGCGGGCAAGCCATTGAGCCAATTCATAATACAGTGGAATCCCGAAAATGACATTAAACGGGAAAGTCACCCCCAGCGACAATGTCAGATAAAAGGACGGATTGGCCTCGGGGATTGCCAATCTCATGGCGGGCGGCACCGCAATGTAGGAGGCGCTCGCAGCCAGCACGGCAACGAGAGTGACGCCGCCCACGCTGAACCCCAGAATGGCGTGCCCCACCAGCAGGCCAATGGCCCCGCCGATCAACGGCATGATTATCCCAAAACCTACCAGAAACATACCTACCTTACGGAACTCGCCGATGCGTTTTGCCGCTTCCATACCCATTTCCAGCAGAAACAGCGACAGCACGCCCATGAATATCTGATCATAAAACGGCATGATCTTTTGCAGGCTGGGTGGCGTGGCGACCACCCCCACCACGATTGCACCGAGAAGGAGGATCACGCTACCGTTGGTAAAGGCATCCCGGAGAAGCTCACTCATCACCGAGTGACCACCGCCATTACCCTGCACCTCATTTGGCTGCACCTCCGTACCCGTGCGCGAAAACTTGGCCAGCAACAGACCAATGATAATCGCCGGGGACTCCATGATGGCAAGCATGATGATCGGGTAGGTTTCATGGGCGACGTTCTGCACTTCCAGGAATGCCAGGGCGGTCAGAAACGTACCCGCGCTGACCGAGCCGTAATGGGCGGCGATCGCCGATGAATTCAGGGGGTCGATGCGCCCCAGCCAACGCAGGATGGCGTAGGCCAGCAACGGCAGCAAAAACCCCAAGGCAAGCGCGGCAACCACGGCATCGACCGCCGCGCCGAAATCCGCCTTGCCCAGCTCAATACCACCATGCAGCCCAATACCCAGCAACAAGTAAATGGACAACGCCTTGGCCAGCTCTGCGGGAAATTTAAGGTCGGAACGGACCACCTGCGCGAGAAATCCGAGCGCAAAAAATAACACTGCTGGAATGAGAAGATTGGAAAGCATCGTACACCTGCCTAGTTTTAATACGTTAGCGAAAGCGTCACGCTAATGATGCACGGAAATAATGATAAATAAAAATAAGATTTAAATTACTTTTTCATAGATTTATATCTATCATTCTGGAGGCGGCCGTTGGGCGGGGTATGCGGTTTTCGGGGTGCAGGGCAAGGCGCGACGACGCGGAAAGGTTATTCCATATAAAGGGATTGCAACACTGCCACGCGCACTGAAAATCACGCAATTCACCCTGTAGCGGCCCCACCAGAAAGGTGAGCCTGCAAAACATCTTGCGAACGGCTTAAAGAAGCGGTCAACCGCCGTTTTTAGGATTGCATAAATCCGCAAACGAGAATAAAACCGGAATCGTACTGGCCTGCTCCAACTCTTTATCGGGCCTGAACGCCAAGCACATCGTGCCGCGCACCTCCATGTAAAACTTCGGATTGTCCATGAAGAACTGAATCACCTCATCAGTCAGACAGCCTCGTATGTCCGCGTCATTCTTGGTGTAAACACGGTAGATCTGGGAGAATTCCGGATGCTCATCAACGGCCACTTCCCGATAGCCGACCAGATAGCGTTCAAGGTAGTGCGCCGGCGCCACGATGAAATCCGGCATCGCCTTCTCCAACGGACCGACGATGATCAGCGTGTGGCGATGCTCCGAGTAATAGTCCGGCGCGCGGGTATGGCTATAGTCAAATAATTTGACCTGGCGGCCTTTGTACAGGCCGCTCATGACATTGCGTTTTTGCTTGTTGTCGCCGCGCCGAAAGTAGACGAAATCTTGCGCATTCAAGGTGGTTTCAATGCCCGGCGAAAACGCTAGGCCATAGTGCCCGGCGATCTCGCTCATCTGCTGTTGACGCTCTGACAACGTCTCTTCTTGCCGCATAAGTTGGACATCGGGCATGCGCGCGGACAGGGAGTGCTGCGAGAACGGATAATAATTCTCTATCCCCTGGATAGTGCATGACCTCCCTTCGCGCAGACATTCTTCGCGGAAATGGTGCAAGTATTCCATTGCGGTGTGGTCAATAATCTTGCCCGACTCGGTGACCAACAGCGCCACGTCGGCATGCCTGGGGAGCAGCGTGAGCACCTTGTCCAGGTGCAGCAGGTTAAAGCAGACCACCGACGAGAGCGATACTTCACAGGTTTCCTTGCCTACCTGCTCAATGGTCTTTACCTTGATCACGGGACTTTTCAGCAGCCCGGACAGATGAGCCCGTAAAAACTCAAACGAACGCCCAAAGGTAAAATGCCCCCGGAGCACGTACCTGAAGGAAGGCATCAACAGGTAGAGCAACAACAGGAACTCCGCCAGCACCCCGAGCAATATCCCCATCAGGAGATCCGTCACGAGAATGGCCGTTATCGTGCCCACAAAAATGACAAACTGATCTTTGCCTATACCATAAGTTTTGCTAAACACACCCGGCTGACACAAGCGCCATCCAACGTAGATGATGATCGCTGCCAGGGTGGCCAGAGGAATACGGTTAATCAAGCCTGTGCCCAGCAGGGTAAACACCAGCAAAAATACCGCGTTGTAGGCATTAGCCCACAAGGTGCGCCCACCGGCGTCAATGTTCGCCCGGCTTTTTACTCCACCGGGAATAATAGTCAGCCCACCCGCCAGGCTGGACAGCATATTGGAGACGCCCATCGCGCGCAGCGTGACATTGGGGTTCGATTTTCTTTGGAACGGGTCGATTTTGTCCACCGCCGCAATGGTGGCAAGCGACTCGATGCCATCAATAAGGGTTAGCGTAATCACAATAACGATGACGCTCCACCACAGCTCCTGCCTCTCCCAGACACCGCCGAAATTCGGCAAGGTGACGCCATTGAGGATTTGGTCTGGCACCTTGATCAATTGATTTGGCTCGAACTGAAACAGATAGCCAAGGGCAATACCAACGCCCGCCACCAGCACCGGCGCGGGCAGCCGCTTAAGCCAACGGCTTTTGCTGCGGTTGAAGAAAAACATCAAAAACAGACATATCCCGCCGAGCAGGAACACCTTCACATCAAGACGCAGAAAATAACCGGGCAGATTGGCCATCGCCGCCAGGATGCTTTTGGTCGGCGCGGCCTTGACACCGATCAGCAAGGGAAGTTGCTTGATGATAATCATCACCCCGATTGCCGCGAGCATCCCTTCTACTACCGTGGCGGGCAGAAAAATGGCATACTTGCCCGCTTTCAGTGCGCTCAGGATAACCTGCAACATACCCGTCAGGCATATGGCGACCAGCAACAGCGGGTAACCCGCCGCCAGATCGCCACTGCCCAGCGTGAGCATACCCGCCAATAATGCAGGGGCCAAACCCGCCGCTGGCCCGCTGATCGTCACATACGCGCCACCCAGCAACGGGAAGATCAAGCCTGCGATAATCGCGGAAATAAGCCCGGCGACGGGCGGGGCGCCCGACGCAATCGCAATGGCCAAGGAAAGAGGCAGCGAAACCATGGCCACTTGCAAGCCGGCAAGCATGTCATAGCGCCAGTGGCGCAAGCCTTTTATGCCGTTTTGTGGCTGGACGGTTGGTTCGTTCGCGGCCTCACTCATCTCCGTTCACTCTAATGTATGTCATGCACAGCACGCGGCTCTAATTATGTACCGTTGAGAATACCTTCAAAGGATAGATAAATATAATTATATTTTTATGATTGTCTTAATAGGATTTTGTCTATCATATAATAATTACGCAGGTATTTTCTCAGGAGCCAAACTTAAATGAGACACGCCACTTTCCGCCAGCTCAAGGTTTTCGAGACCATCGCGCGCCACCTCAGCTTTACCCGTGCAGCAGAAGAGCTTTTTCTGACGCAGCCGACCGTTTCCATGCAGATCAAACAGCTCACCGACATCGTGGGCTTGCCCTTGTTTGAGCAGATCGGCAAGCGCATCCACCTTACCGATGCGGGACGCGAACTCTACACCACTTGCCAGGAAATTTTCGGCAGCCTCGAACGCTTCGAGATGACGATAGCCGACCACAAGGGGTTAAAGAAAGGCCGATTGCGCCTTGCCGTCATCACCACGGCAAAATATTTTGCGCCACGCGTGCTCGGTCCTTTCTGTCAGCGTTACCCAGGCGTTGATATTTCTCTCAAGGTCACCAACCGCGAGCGTGTTCTGGAGCGTTTGAGCGAAAACATGGATGATCTCTACATCTTGGGCCAACCACCGGAAAATCTCGGAACAAACTTCCAGCCCTTCATGGAAAATCCGCTGGTGGTGGTGGCACGTGCCGACCACCCCCTGGCAAAAAGGAAAAACATTCCCTTGCAACGCATTGCCGAGGAGCCGTTTATCATGCGTGAGCCCGGCTCGGGCATACGTCAGGCAACGCAAAAACTTTTCGAGGAAAACGGCATATCGCTGAGGGTACGGATGGAGATGGGCAGCAACGAGGCCATCAAGCAGGGCATCGCGGGCGGGCTTGGGATAGCGGCACTGTCGGTACACACCCTGGCACTGGACTGGATCTCCGGGGAGTTCGCCATCCTCGACGTGGAGGGATTCCCCATCCTGCGCCATTGGTACATTGCTTATCCTGGCGATAAAAAGCTGTCCGTCGTTGCGCAGGCATTCCATGATTACCTGCTTAACGAGGGAAGGCAGGTCGCCGAGGCGCCCTTCAATGATCCCCGGATCGTTTGGCCGGAGAAGATACTAAAGGCAATTAGAGCGCCATTACCGAAGGCTTGAGCCAAGTGCCGTCCACGAAAGACACGAAAGGCACGAAAAAATAAGGATGATCGTTGGCGCTGGAATGCGCCTGGATTTACCAGTCAAATTCGGTTGCCATCCGAAAGTAACAATCAAATGGATTGTGCTATGAAGCTTTTTCGTGCCTTTCGTGTCTTTCGTGGACGGTGCGCAACGCTCAGTCCGGCCATACCCGCTCGGGGTGGAGATTTTGTCTCGCATCATCCCGGACCGGGACAGGCGGCTGACCGCTCTGAGGTTTGGCCTGTGGTTCCGCAGCTGGAGTCGAGGCAGGCGCCATGGCAGGTTCCTGTGTTTTTTTTGCTTGGCGCACGCCGGCGGCCAGCTTGGTTTCCAGTTTTTTCATAGCTCCAATATCTCCTCAATGATGGCGTCAATTTCTGCGGCAGCGGGTTTGCCGCGACTTGCAAGATCATACACACTCACCCCTTCCAGCGCCGCGCTGCGATAGATGGCGCGGCGCTGCACGGCGTTGTTCAGCGCCGGTATGTCAAATTCAGCGAGAGCCTGCCGCATGGAGCGCGACAACGCATTGCGCACCTCAAGTTGATTGAGGATCAAATTCGCCTGCAAATTGCGATTGTCCTGCCTTGCGTTTTCAACCGCCTTGGCCATGCGCACACTCGCCCATAAATCCATGGGTGATGGCAACACCGGGATCAGCACCCTGTCCGCCGCCACCATCGCCAGCCGCACGGCATCGCTCTCCAGTGTCGGCGGGCAATCCACCACGATATATTGATAATCCTGCCGGAAACGCCCGATTTCCCGGCTCAAACTACCCGCTACTGCTATCACTGTGGCAGGATAGGCACGCTCATCCGGGGCCAGACGCGCCCACTGGCTGGCCGACCCCTGCGGATCGGCGTCCACTACTAGCGTACGGCCTCGGCGCGCCAGGCCGGCCGCCAGATTCATGGTGAGCGTGGTCTTGCCCGTGCCGCCCTTCTGATTCGCTATCGCAAACACCTGCGTGGGCATATGCAAGCCTTACGCCGTGCCTGAGTTTTCGCAGAAGCCATCAATCTCGTGCGCAAATGCGATATCGGCGGGACTGATGGCCTTTCCGTCGCGCGCATCAATGGTTATATTGACATAGGTGGTGCCGAAACTACTGCTTGGGTAATAGCCCTCGCGCTCGGACAACGCGGCCAGCCGATCCAGAAAGCGGCGAGTCTCGGCATAGGAAGGAAAAGCCAGGCGGCGGCTAAGCGAGGCAGGCTTGTCGCGCTGCTCCCATCCTGCTGAAAGTGGATTTTGAGCGTGTTCGTCGTGCATGGCGTTACACCTGTTTCATCAATGACTGTTGCAGTTTATCAATATGCCGGAGATGTGCAATTTCTTCTTCCAGTATACCTGCAAACAGATCATGATTTTCAAAATCACGGGCGCGCTCGCAATAACCTGCCGCTTCCTCGTACAAACGCACCGCCTCAAGTTCGATGGCGCGATTGATATCGAATATCTCCGGCAGCGTTCTGCCTAATCTGACGGGGATGAGCTGGGTGGCGTTGGCGGTGGCGCCGTAAATCAGCATGCGCTCCATGAGACGCTCGGCATGGGCCAGCTCCTCGTCCACATCGCGGCGGAATTGCTCACTGAGATCAGCCATGCCCCACAATGCGGCAAGCCTGGACTGCATCAGATATTGTTGCACCGCCGCCATTTCATGGTTTAGCGCACGATTAAGAAAACCTATCAGGCGCGGGTTTGGCATCATGGAATCAGCCTCTTTGCGCTATCGATGTCATGCCAAAAACAGCCGCCATGATCCGGCACGCTGCCGTGCGCCCACACTGGCGGCACGCATTGCGTTATGCCTTCTCATGGCGTTTTTTTCTCACCATCAGCTACGAACTTGAGTGATTTCCGCGTCGCGCCCGCCTTCGCCATCCGGCGTTTGTGGCAGGATATTTTCCACTTCGCTATGCACGCGCGCGATGATGTGCGCCGCCACCAGCCCGTCACCGACGCGTTCGCAAGCATCCGCACCGGCGCGCACCGCCGCATTCACCGCACCCGTTTCGCCGCGTACCAGTACGGTGACATAACCGCCGCCCACGAATTGACGCCCGATCAGACGCACTTCCGCCGCCTTGGTCATGGCATCCGCCGCTTCGATGGCGGGCACCAAACCACGCGTCTCAATCATACCCAATGCAATACCATGAAAAGTATTAGCCATTTCTTTTACCCCTTAACTTAGTAAATACCAAAATTCAGATTAAGCCGCGGTAGGCTTGCTGGGCAGAATATTTTCCACTTCATTGTGCACGCGCGCGATGATGTGCGCCGCCACCAGCCCGTCGCCAACACGTTCGCAGGCATCCGCACCGGCACGCACCGCCGCATTCACGGCACCGGTCTCACCGCGCACCAGCACGGTGACATAACCGCCGCCCACGAACTGACGCCCAATCAGACGCACTTCCGCCGCCTTGGTCATGGCATCCGCCGCTTCGATGGCGGGCACCAAACCACGCGTCTCAATCATACCCAATGCAATACCATTCACTTCGTTAGCCATTTTCGTATTCCTTGATAGTAATAAAAAGTTAAAAACTATTATTCGCCAGGACGCATCGGCAGGATGTTTTCCACCTCGCTGTGTACGCGCGCGATGATGTGCGCCGCCACCAGGCCGTCACCAACACGCTCGCAGGCATCCGCACCTGCTCGCACAGCGGCGTTGACCGCGCCGGTTTCACCACGTACCAGCACGGTGACGTAACCGCCGCCGACGAACTGACGCCCGATCAGACGCACTTCCGCTGCCTTGGTCATGGCGTCTGCCGCTTCAATGGCAGGCACCAGGCCACGCGTTTCGATCATGCCCAAAGCAATTCCATACCGTTCATTTGCCATTTGCACCACCTCTCTTTCTCGTAAAATAAAAAATCACGCCCATAAAAAATCTTGACTCATGCCACCTTTTTCGCGGGCGGGCTGTCACCTGCTTCTTCCGTATCCCACTGGTCTATAATCCCGCCAATCGCAAGATCAGTAAGAACCTTGTAGTTGCCCATGGCATAGCGCGCTGCCGAACCGCTTGCGGTGAAAACCCATTTCCCTGGCGGCACGCCAACCGGATCAGTCGCCACGCTGAGCTTGCCTTTGGCGTCGCGCATGATGCGCAGCGAGGCGCCGTATAAGCCGGGGATGCGGCGGGTTACAACCAGCTCATCAACCACCTGCAAGATCTCCATCGGTCATTCTTCCTTCCAGTGATCAATGATGCCGACGATGGTGGCGTCGCTCGGATACTCCTTGCTACCCGCCGCCTCGCGTGCCGCCGAACTGCCCACCACAATCACCCAATCACCGGGAATGCAGCCTACCGCATCTACCGCGACACTGCGGCCACCGCTCTTCTCTTTCACCACCAGCAGGGGTTTGTGCCCCATTTCTCTGATGCGATTTGTGGAAACCAAGGTCTTTTCTACCTGACAAATCTTCATGTTCCACTCCAGTAAATCTAATGACCGTTATCTGCCGCCTCATCATTGATCATCTCAATACGGCTGCCTCGCACCTTGTCTTGCATCGCCATTGCGCATACCAACAGCCCTCTTTGCTTCAGCTCGCTGTATCGCGCTTCAATCGCCGCCTTCACCCGCCGGCACTGCGCGATGATGCGCTGTTTCGATCCCGGCACCCGGCCGTCATAGCGATAGTGAATGATAATCGGGATGGGCAATCCACGCGTCACGTTCAATTTCTTGAAAATCTTCACGCCGATATCAAGGTCCGGGGCGCCCTCTTCAACGGTATACGTCGCAGCGTAGTAGGCAAGATTGCGTATCTGAATCTCATCGAAGCCTTCGCCTACACTAATAAACAATTCGTTGTGGCCGATGTCTGCATAGCGCCCACCGTAGTTCTGGCGCACATATTCGATCTGCGACAGGTTGTTAATGAGAAATGATGCGATCAGCCGCAACATGCCTTCGTGCGGTGCACCGTTGCCTTGCGCCCAACCCTCTGCGCGCGTCGCCTCCTGAATCGCCTGATGCACATACAAATGCGCATCTCCTACATCCAGCCCCGTACTCTGACGATACAGTTCCGCACTATCGACATAACGAAACAGGCTCATCGCGCCATCCGCATCCGGGATGTGTACCTTGATGCTGTCGGTGTCGGTGTCAACACCGATCAGCAAGGTATCAACCGATGCGCCGCAGCAGAAACTGTTCTCTATCGCCTGACGGAAGGCGATCAACCGGTTCAGCGCTGCCTCGGCGGCATCACGCTCGTTGCTGCCGTGCGCGGCACAACCCTCATGCGCCGGATCAGAACTGCTCCAGTGATACACAGCGATCTTCAGATAACGCGTTCCGGCATCCGGCAGGCTCGGTTTGCCCTCGTGATAGCGGTAAAACTCGGTGTGCATCCAGTGCCTGACGTTATCTTCCACATCGAACATCGCGCCGGCATAGGACTTTCTGCGCACGGCGCCATAAGGCAGACGCAACACAAATGTCACCAGCCCCTTCAGCCGCCCGTCCGCGCACGGCGAAAAATCTACCTCGTGAAAGCCGCAGTCAAAAAGGGAACACAGTGTCTGCTCCATCGTCACCTGCTGCCGCGCCTGTTCATCGCAAAACTGTTCCGCCGCCCAATGAAAGGCCTGAAACACGCAGTGCGCATACAAGGAACGCATGTCCAGTTGCTCTACCCAAGCATCCTCAAGCGTGCTTGATGGCAGCGCAAAACCCAGCCGGGCATGGGCGACATTCTGGGCTTGCTCGACAAAACCCGGTTCGTGCTGGATTGCCGCGATTTCCTTGAGCACTGGAATAATCGCGGCAAACTTGTCCTTCACCGAACGCTCGTAATCAAACAACCGCCGGTTTTCTTCCGCATTGGACAAGGGGTGAGGCGCATTCCCTCTTTCGCTGCCAGCAACCTCATCATAGGCCAGATTAACTGGTGAGGCCGCCATCGTAGCCGCCGGATGTGCAATTGCAGCGGCAGGCGCGGGCTGAGTGGCAGCGGCGCGCCGATACGGCATCGCCGCATGGCGCGTGCCCAGGCCATACGGGCCGGAACGCTGGGCACCCCTACCATGCGATGTACGATTTCTGGCGCTCATTCCTACTTACCCATTCAATCCAAATTACCCACGCGCACCACCCGAAATCGTGATGGCTGCACCGCTGCCTGTATTGCCGCTGCTGCCGGTGACGCGGCTTGGCGCCACTTCCGGTTTTTCCATGCCCTTGAAGTTACGCGCACCCACCGCTACCGGCCTGTCGCGCGACTCGCCACGCTGAGTCATGTTGCGCCGCGCGGCCCAGGATCCCTCGGTGCCGGTCACCCGGCTGCCACGCTGCCAATCATCGCCAGTAATGGCACGCCCATTCTCGCGCCCCTCACCAGTAACGCGCTTGCGCTCGGGTTCAGATGCGGAAGCGGCGGGCACAGTCCCAGCTGCTGAGTATGTCTGCGCGGTGACCGCGCCCTCGTCGGCGGTGTAACGAAACTCCGGCGTGCCGGAGATCAATCCCGCCGCCAGGGTCACCGGGCCGGTGACCCGCCCACTGCTGGCATAGGCCGTGCCGGTAATGCGCTGGGTTTGGCGCGTCTGGGCGCTACGCGCAGGGGTAATGACACTAAAATCCGTGCTCGGCACCGGTGACGATGCTGACGCGCTCGCCCTGGCGGCAGAGAGCGTTACCTGCGAACGAGCACCGCTGCCATCGGCCGGGCCGGACACCCGATGATGCGCGCCCATGACAGACGCAGCGGCCGTATCGCACTGCCCCGCAAACTGATCCGCGCCCACATAAGGGGTGCCGCTCACTGGCATGCACACGCCCCGCCCACTGCCCGTCATGCGGCCGTTGATGCCCGGCTGGATGCCGGTCAGCACCGATCCCGGCGTGCTGCGCAATGCCCGAACACGCTCCTGGCTGACGGCCGTTTCATCGCTCTGGCAAAAGGCGGCGTACTGGTCGGGGCCAATATATTCCGTGCCGGTAATTGGCTTGCAACCGCCATACTCATCACCCGTCACCCTGCCACTGCGACCCACCTGAGTGCCGGACACCTGTTGCTGATGCCAGGTGCGCGCAACTCCCACCTTTGCCGGGCTGGGAGCAGGCTTGCTGCCACACAACGTCTGATACTGCTCTGCACTAACATACTCCGTACCGGTGACGGGCTTGCATGCGCCGGACTCGTTACCTGTCACTCTTGAGCTGCGATCCACGTCTGTACCTGTTATCCCGCGTTCGCTCAAGGTGTGCGTCAATCCTACTTTGGCAGGCGCGCCCGGCTCGGCACATAACCGCCCGGATTGATTGGGGGTGTAATACTGAGTGCCGGTAAGCTGCCGGCACGAGCCGGGCTCATCGCCCGTCACGCTTACGCTGCGCCCGACTGCTGCACCCGTAAGCGCCTGCCCGCCGAGCGTCGCCATCTCCAGCACCTTACGCGGCCCAGCAACAGGCTCGGCGGCACAGAAAGACTTGAACTGCTCCACTCCAAGATACTCGGTGCCCGTCACCGACGTGCATGCACCATGCTCATCGCCGGTGACCTTCACCGAACGCCCCACCTGTGTTCCTGAGACGGCCAGCCCATGGGATGTCCGCGTAGCACCTACTTTCTTCGGGGCGCCGCCATCACTTTCACTCGCGCACGGCACTGCGGATGCCTTCGGATTCAGGTATTCATCACCCGTAATGGCGCGGCACGAACCTGTCTCGTCTCCTGTCACCTTCAAACTGCGGCCTACCTCGGCACCGGTAACAGTCTGTCCACGCCCTGTCTGCACGGCACTCACCTTGGCGGGACCAACCGCCGGGCGTTCAGCGCAAAATTCATCAAAGCGCTCGGCACCGATGTATTCCGTGCCGGTGACTGACTTGCAGGCACCATGCTCATCGCCCGTCACCTTCATGCTGCGCCCCACCTCCACGCCCGTGACCGATTGGCCACGCCCGGTGCGGGTCATGCCCACCTTGGCGACGCCCGCCGCCGGGCGTGTGCCGCAGAACCCTTCGTATTGATCCAGAGAGATATATTCGGTGCCGGTAATGGCGCGGCAACTGCCCGGCTCATTGCCTGTCACCTTAGTGCTACGCTCCACGCGTGTGCCACTGATGGCTTGACCGCGCAGCGTTGAAGTCTCCTCGACCTTTGGCGGAACACCGGCCGATTCTGCGGCTGGGCGCACCCGCCCCGAGGGACGGCAAACGGCCTGACTGCCGCGGCCAAGCTTGCATAATTCTTCCCGGCGTGCGCGCGCAACATCGCGCCCCGACAACCCATTTGCCGCAGCAGTTTTCCATGCGCCTTCACGCCCTTTGACCACTTCCGCCCTGGTCACGCCAGTTGTTTTACCCAGTGCCGCCTTGCCACGGGTAGACAGCGCCTGCCGACGCGTTAGACACAAGGCACGCACCGTTGACAGGCCAGGACTTCCGCTCGTGTCCGCCTCTACAATTTCACATATCTGGTCAAGCTGAGCCTCTGCCTGAACAGGAGCTTCTCCAGGTTTGCAGCCGCAACCGCAACCCTCTTTTTTAGGAGAGGAAGGTTCAGCGAACACCTCCACGGCAGCCGCCGGGGCTTGTACAGACTGAGCCGCAGCGGGCCGGGTTCTGCCCTGCTGCACCACCGTCTTTAATCCGGCCTTGCCGTTTTGCGCAAGCGCCTGGCGCCGTGCGCGGGCGCGCTCGCTGCCGCTCATGCTGCCTGCCGATGAAGCCTGGGCTGCCGGGGCCTGTGTAATTGGCGCGGCCGTAACTGCGGCTTCAGCAGGTTTTTCCGTGGGCCTTGCAGGCGCGCTGCGCGCCGCTGCCGGGGATTGGCTTGCCGGCAACCCTGCCTTGCCGTTGCTCGATAACGCGCGGCGACGCTGCAGAGCGATGTCTCGCCCGGACTGCGCGGATGCTGGTGTGTTGTGTGTCGTGTTATTCATGCTTGCATACCTACCCAATCTGGATTTAACCTCACGGCAGATCAAACCAATCTCCGCACCCCGTTCAGCGTTGACACGGTGAAGCTCTCGAAAATATCCTTACCTATGGCACGACTATACAGCCCGCGAACACATAAATAACAATCAGTAATAAATATTATTTTTATAGGTTTTTCACTATGCGAACTTTATCAAAGGCTTCCGCCCCTGCAACATCCAGGTTTCGGCAAGCACTTTTCCTATCAGGATAATTCATGACACTACGCGGTATCAATCATATTGTTCTAAAGGTGCGCAATCTGCACGTATCCGATCACTTTTACCGGGAAGTCCTCGGCATGGAGCGCGTCGGCGAGCGGGGCAGGATGTGGTTTTACCGCGCAGGAGGGCATCACCACGATCTGGCGTTGATGGAAATTGGTGCGAACGCGGCGTCACCACAACCGCAGCACACGGGGCTATTCCACTTTTGTGTGGATGTCAGCGACGAACAGGCGCTGGCGCAGCTTTACAAGCGTTGCCAGGCCAGCGGCGCCACCCTCTTAGGCACGGTAGACCACACTATAATGCGCTCGTTTTATGTCCAGGACCCGGATGGCAACGTGGTGGAGCTGGGCGTGGACGTGCCGCAGGAGGAATGGGCGCAGAATGCGGCGCCCTTTGCCAGGGACACGGCCTATGTCTTGCTTGGCGGCGACTGACCAGCCCTGAATCGCACCACTTTAGCGCATTCACCCATCCGCACCGCCCATATTGGTGCATTCCACTTTTTTGACCCTCCGCACTTATTTCTCAACATACTGTTTATTATAAATAATATTACAATGGCATGGGATCTGCTAATAATCAGGCGGGTACAGATCGTAATGGAGTTTTTCCGTTATTTTTCACAAAAACCATAGCCCGGCCCTGCCCGGAAACAGTCAGTAATGAGGGGAGAAATCATGAACAAAGCTAAAAATACTGTCGTCGCCATCAGCCTGCTCGCCAGCGTTCCCGCATTTGCGGCAGAGGAAAAAATGCCGGACAAGCCTGGTGTGCCTAGTCTGGGGCAAATCATGGGGGCATCAGGGATCAATGTCTCTGGGTATATTGATACTTCGTATACCTATCTGTCGGGAACGGGCGCATTTAACAGTGGTGTCGCCAATCGCGTCTTCGACACCACACGCAACAACTTCAACCTGCAAATGATCGATGTGACGGTATCTAAGCTGCCTACCAACGGGTTTGGTGGATTGGTCAACCTCAACTTCGGGCCAGATGCCGACGTGGTCGCCGCCGCCGGCCCTGGCAACACCAGGGAAGTACAGCAGGCCTACGTCCATTACGCCAGCGGCCCGCTGATGGTGATTGCCGGTAAATTTGTCACTATGGCGGGTGCCGAGGTAATCAAAAGCCCCAACAATCTGAACTTTTCGCGCTCCATCCTGTTCGGCTACGCCATCCCCTTCGCCCACACGGGCGCGCGGATGACCTACACCGTCAGCGACAAGCTGTCACTGATGGCCGGCGTCAACAACGGCTGGGATGCGCAGAAGGACAATAACCAGAACAAGACCCTGGAACTCGGCTTTTCCGCAGCCCCCGTCAAGCCATTACTCCTGGCCGGTTCGCTCCACAGCGGCAGGGAATATGCCAACAACGCAATGGGTACGGGCGATCTTGGCATGCGCAACCTGGTCGATCTGGTCGCCACCTGGAATGCCACCGACGCCCTGAGCTTCATCCTCAACTATGACTATGCCACCCAGGAAAATGCCGTGACACTGGGCGAGAAGGCGAAATGGTGGGGCGTAGCCGGCTATGCCAATTATAAATTCAGCGATACATGGCGCGTGGCGCTGCGCGCCGAGACCTTCGACGATAAGAATGGCTACCGCACCGGCGTCACGCAGAAGTGGGACGAGGCCACGCTGACGCTGGCCCACATTCCGACAGAGAACGTGGAGCTGCGGGCAGAAGTGCGCGCCGACAAGTCCGACAAAAAGAGCTTCCTGAAGAGCGACGGCACAGCCACGGACAATCAAACCTCCGTCGCACTGCAGGCCATCTACAAGTTTTAATTCCCATGCAGGGGGCGTTCTTTGTAGCCCCCTGCCTTTTAATGAGGTCATCGTATGAAACTGGTCACAGCCATTATCAAACCCTTCAAACTCGACGACGTACGCGAGGCGTTGTCCGAGGTGGGGGTGCAGGGCATCACCGTCACGGAGGTCAAGGGATTTGGCCGGCAAAAGGGGCACACGGAACTTTACCGTGGGGCGGAATATGTGGTGGATTTTTTGCCCAAAGTGAAGCTCGAAGTCGCTGTGAGTGCCGATCTTCTCGACCGCGTTATCGAGGCCATTACCAAGGCCGCTAATACCGGCAAGATCGGCGATGGCAAGATCTTCGTGTCCAACCTGGAGCAGGCCATTCGTATTCGTACCGGCGAGTCCGGCCCAGACGCCCTGTAATATGCAGTGGAGGAATGACGTAAATGATATGCACCACAAACAATAAAACCGCAACGTCTGCTCTGTTGTTACTTTTTGCGGCGTTTTTGCCCGCCTTGGCCGCCGCCGATGCGGCCGCACCTCCCGTCGCCAATACCGGCGACACTGCATGGATGCTAACCTCTACCGCACTGGTATTGCTGATGACCATTCCCGGCCTGGCATTGTTCTATGCCGGCATGGTGCGCAGCAAAAACGTGCTGTCGGTGATGATGCAATGTTTCGCCATCACCTCGCTGGTCACCGTGTTGTGGATGATGTATGGCTACAGCATGGCCTTCGATGTTACCGGCATGGAAAAAGGTGTCACTAACCTCAACTCCTTTATCGGAGGATTAAGCAAAGCGTTCCTGTCGGGCGTAACGCTGGAGAGCCTCACCCTCACCGTGCCTGAAACGGTGTTCATCACCTTCCAGATGACGTTCGCCATCATTACTCCCGCGCTGATCGTAGGCGCGTTTGCAGAGCGCATGAAATTTTCCGCCATGCTGTGGTTCATGGCCATCTGGGTGACCATCGTTTATGTGCCGATTGCCCATATGGTATGGAGCGGCGACGGTGGTTACTTCTGGGATATGGGCGTGCTGGACTTCGCCGGCGGTACGGTGGTGCACATCAACGCCGGCATCGCAGGCCTGGTAGCGGCGCTGGTACTGGGCAAGCGTAAAGGCTTTCCGACTACTGCCATGCCCCCGCACAACCTCACCATGACCCTGGTGGGCGCCTCACTGCTGTGGGTGGGTTGGTTCGGCTTTAACGCAGGCAGCGCGGTCGGCGCCAATGGTACTGCGGGCATGGCCATGCTCGTTACCCAGATCGCCACTGGCGCAGCCGCGCTGGCATGGATGCTGAGCGAGTGGCTGACACACGGCAAACCCAGCGTGCTGGGCATCGCCTCCGGCGCGGTGGCAGGCCTGGTCGCCATCACCCCGGCCTCCGGCTTCGTCGGCCCCACCGGAGCGCTAGCGATTGGCTTGGCGGCAGGCTTGCTGTGCTTCATCGCCTCCACAAAGATCAAGCGCACCTTCGGCTATGACGATTCGCTGGATGCCTTCGGCGTGCATGCTATCGGTGGCATTGTCGGCGCACTGCTGACCGGCGTGTTCGCCGCCGCCAGCTTGGGCGGCTCCAAAGCCGATCTGGATATCGCCAGTCAGCTATTCATCCAATTCAAGGGCGTCGCCATCACCGTAGTGTATTGCACGGTGGTCACCTTCATCATTCTCAAGGTGCTGGATGCGGTGATCGGGCTGCGCGTAAGTGAAGAACAGGAAACCGAAGGGCTGGATCTTACCCAGCACAACGAGCGGGGCTACAACCTATAAATGTTTTTTCCGATGTGTAGGTGAGTGTCTGCGGGCGCGCAATGCGCCCGCTTTTTTTGGTGCGGGGTGAGCAATACCCAACTCGTGCGATTTGTTATAATTGTTTTTTCCCCTCTACAAACCGAAAACCAACCATGAAACACGCTATAACAGCGGTCCTCTGGCTGACAATCACCCAGGCACTTCCCCTCTGGGCGGGCAGTGGCATTTATAAATGGACCGATGCGCAAGGCCAGACGCATTACAGTGACGACCCTGAAAGCAGCAAAAAGGCAAAGGCACGGGAACTCAATGTTCCGCCTTTATCTGGCACTTCACCGCCGCTTAAAACCGAACCTGCACCGCTGACGGATGAACGCGCGCCCGAGAAAAATGGCACTCAAAAAACAGCGGGTGCTGCGCAGAGAGCAGTCAACATCAACACCGCCGACGCCAAAACCCTGGATGACACACTGCTGGGTATCGGCCTCCAGAAGGCGGAGGCCATCGTCGCCTATCGCAAACAGCATGGCCCCTTCAAATCCGTTGACGGCCTGGATCAGGTCAAGGGCATCGGCAGCAAGACTATCGACAACAACCGGGCGAGAATGACTGTAAGGTAGGAGCCTGCTCGCGTCGATGTATTTGCGGTGCCCTCAAGTGTAGACCATACCATGCCGCTACCGGTTAAGGGTTATGGCAACGCCGGACAACACAATGAAACACGCTTTGATAGCAGCAAGCATGATGATCCTGGCGTGCGGGGTGACTGCGCAGGCTGACGGTGTTTATAAATGGACAGATGCGCAAGGCCGGATACACTATGGTGATCGGCCTCAGAGCAATACGGCGCAACCGCTCAATATACGACCCGCGCCACCTGTGGATGAAGGCCTGCGGCAACAGAGGGAAGCCGTCCCCGAAGCCGATCCGAAAGCACAGATAAAACCGGAAGGTATCATCAGCAACGCCAAGAAGGTAAGAACCTGATCGTATCGACGCATTTGCAGCACTCTCAAGTGTGGGCCATAAAATGCCGCTACCGGTTAAGGGTTATGGCAATGCCGGGAAACACAATGAAATACACTTTGATAGCAGCAAGCCTGATGATGCTGGCTTGTGGGGCAACTGCGCAGGCTGATGGTGTTTACAAATGGGTCGATGCCCAGGGCCGAGTACACTATGGCGATCAACCTCAGAGCAATAAGGCGCAGCCGCTCAACATACAGTCTGCGCCACCTGTGGATGAAGGCCTGCGGCAACGGCGAGAAGCCATGAGCAAGCAGCCCAAGGCCAAGCCGGAGGCACAGAAAAAACAGGATGACACCATCAGCAGCGCCAAAGAGGCGCGGGAACAGATCACCCAAAATTGCGAGCGAGCAAAGGAGCGCCTAGGCAAATACGCAGCCGCCGCGCTGCTCTCTGACAAGGGCAATGATGGCGAACAGCGCCTGCTCAATGAGGATGAACGCAGCAAATTAATTGAAGAGACGCGCGGCGAGGTTGAGAAGTGGTGCGCCCCATAAGGGAAACCCTGAAAAATCCATCCGTGTATTTTTCAGAGACGCATCCATGCGCCGCACGGAACCTCAAATAAATCAGAGGCTCCTAAGGTCATGCCGCCAGCAGGGTCCGCCGCTTCCAACCCACCAACAGGCCCGACGCCCCCACTAAAAACAGTCCCAAGGCAGGCCAGGGATACTTCACCGCATACACCACGGGCGTCAACACCGCCCGTGCGGCCATCTTCAAGCCTTCATGCTTTGCGATAAACGCCGCGAGCGGCGGAGAGTTCCGGTAATACCACGCAACGAAGTCTCGACCCAGCGCATTGGTCAGCAAGTATTTGTCCCTGAAATCACGCAACACCTGGACATGCGGATCGAGGAATGAGCCATAGGCGGCGGTGGCGATGAAGCATTTGTTGGTCGAGGCGCCAACCGACGAGTTGCTGATACTGGAAAACTCGGGATTGGCTTCGTTGGCGATAACGCGGGCGGTGTTGTTAAACGTGACATCCGGGCCATTTGGACTAACAACAACCCTGACGGACACGCTTTTGCCGGCATCCAGATCGCCTAATTGGCAGGTCAGGATATTATCGTTTGACGCGTCGCATGGCGTGGCCTGCGTGGAACGGAAAATGACGTTGTCCGGCAGCCAGTCGGTTACCACCACACCCGTGGCTTTGGTGGTAGTGCTGTTGTTGGTTACTGTAAGGGTGTATGTGACCGGAACATATTGCTGATAAGGGCCGGGGGATATGGTTTTTGTGATGGAGAGTCGCACGGTGGGCACCCCCGTGGCAGGGTTGAGCAGAAAGCCGTGGGGCACCCCATTAAGCTCCCCCGACCCCACGATCTGCCCGGCATTGTTGATGGCCGTGGCGTTGTGCAGCTTCCAGTTCGCACTATCAGCAGCAGGGATGAGGCCGTTGAGGTCTTGCATGTTGTTGGTTAATAACCAGCTTGTGCCGGTTTCGGTGAATCTGAACATGCCGCTCTGGGTGCCGGCGTAGATCGCAGGATTCGGTGAGAGCGGTGCTACTGCCAGCGAGGGTATATCCTTGTTGGTCAGGCCAGTGTCAGGCATGGCTGCCCACGTCGCCCCGCTATCTGTGCTTTTGAAGACCCCACCCGTGGTGGCGGCATAGACAGCTCCTCCAGTGGGATTAGTGACCAATTTTCGGATATTGAGGCTTGTGAGTCCGGAATTGGCAGCGCTTAAGGATGTGCCGCCAACAGCACCTTTAAAAACCCCTCTGAGGGGCGTCCCCGCATAGAGGGTGGCAGGCGTGGTAGTGGGATCGACGGCTACCGTGGCGACGGTGTTTTCGGTGTACCCTTCAAGGGTGATTAGTGTCCAGGCAGCGCTTCCGTCGCCCTTGAACAGACCGGCGGAGGTCGCGGCATACAGTGTAGAGCCGCTGACTTTCAGATCGTTGATGGCGGGTATATTGGTAAACCCATTGTTGATGGCGCTCCAGCTCACACCGCCATCGCTGGTTACATACACGCCATTCGGCGTTCCTGCAAAGAGGGTCGAAGGGTTCGCAATGGCTAACGCATTTATTGCCTGTATCACCTGCACAGGGGGTGACTGGGTATTTGGTGCAGACAAGCCATTACTGAGGGCAACCCAGCTCTCGCCGCCATTGTCGCTTTTGAACACGCCCCCTGAAGTGCCTGCGTACACAATATCAGCAGTAGCGCCAAGGGCCAGTGCGGTCACGTTGAGGCTGGTCAATCCGCTATTTTTCGCTACGATGCTCTCACCACCATCCGTGCTTTTGAACACACCATTGGAGGTACCCAGATAAAGAGCGGTGACAGTGGTCGGGTTGGTGGGAGAATTAAGCGCGCCCGCAATCGCGGCGACGCCGCCACTCTTCCTGTCATTGAAAAAGGCGCGTGTATCGCCCTCGGTATCGGAGCGGGCGGAGTAACCCACGACATGGCCGGCGTTATTGATGCTATTGGCGGCGCTGCCTTTATCGCCACCGATCACACCGAGATCCTGCATGTCGCCACTGCCGGGCGCCCAGACGAAAGCGCGCCATCTGCTGGAAGGCAGCGGCACTGAAAACGCCCAGCCAACCACCTGATTGGCATCGTTAATGGAAGCCGCATGGCTGGAGGTGAAACCCAATCCCTTGAGGGTTCCGAAATTCCGTCGATCCGTTCCTGCTGCATTGGTATAAAAGGCAAGCTGGATACCATTATCATCAAACGCGCTGCCCGCCAGTGACCCGGCACTATTAATAGCGCTGATCCAGTGCTCACTCACCAGGGTTGTGATCTGGCGCATCCGCCCGGTTTTGTAGTTATAAATAAACCCGCGGCGTTGCCCGTTTACCAACATTGACCCGACTAGTTGATCAAGCTCATTAACGCCGAATGCCTCAACGGCGTTAGCGTCAAAATTGTTAAGGCCCTTTCCCTCCTGCCACAGGAACGCGCGCTTTTGTGTTGAATCAAGAAAGTTGTAACCTACCACCAGCCCCGCGCTGTTGACGGCGCTGGCACTACCCTCAAACGTGGACGGCGATATCGGTGCAAGCGCACCGGCCTTGCCCGCAACGGCAGAAAATGGCGACTTGTTTTTGTCAACGCCAGCAATGATGCCATTGTTGCTGATGCCGTTGGGAAACACGTTGGCGCCCAGATCGGTGATGGTGTAGCTTTCCGCGCTCGCCTGCGGAACGGAGAAAAAGCCCGCCACGGCGCAAAAAACCAGGCCAATACGGCATAAAATCGGATTTTTCCGGTTACGCATGGCGGGGGGTACTCCTCACTTCAGGTGGTCATGAACTCAGGCTGCGCCATCGCGGCGCGGTGGATGGCGGCATTGTAATACAGGGTTTTGAAGGTATTGTTGGACGCATCCTGCTCGCGGAAACGCGACAAATCACCCCCCTTGCCGGCCATGGTCGCCGACCACCAGCCGGAGGGATAGCTGCACTGCGGGAAATTCAGCGTCAACGTGCTGTCGAAGCCGGCACTGCGCATCGCGGTATACATGTCGTTGATCAGCTTCTTGTGATACAGCGGCGACTCGCTCTGCTGCACGATAATGCCTCCCGCACGCAGCGCACGGTGGCAATCGCGGAAAAACGCGGCGGAAAACAGACCTTCGGCGGGGCCGACCGGATCGGTGCTATCGACGATAATGATGTCGTAGCTGCCGGGTGCGGCATCCTTCACCCACTTGATGCCGTCATCGAAATACAGCTCCGCGCGCGGATCATGGTTGGAGTCGCATAGCTCCGGAAAATACAGTTCGGCGGCGCGCGTTACGCCCTCGTCGATATCCACCTGCTGCGCCCGCGTCACGCCCGGATGCTTGAGCACCTCGCGCAGCGTGCCGCAATCTCCACCACCGATGATCAGCACATCCTTGGGGTTGGGGTGGGTAAACAGCACCGGGTGCGAGATCATCTCGTGGTAGATGAAGTTGTCGCGGTCGGTGACCATGACCAGGCCGTCGATAGTCATCAGCGTGCCGAACCCTTCCGTCTCATAGACCTCGATGCGCTGGAAAGGGGTCTGCACGTCGTGCAGCTTTTCCTTGATTTTCAAGGAAAAGGCGGAGCCTTCCGACGCATGGATTTCGGTGTACCAGCTTGTGTCTAATGCCATGCCAAACTCCAAGGATAAGATGTAAAGATACAAGATTATGAAAGATTCGTCCTCGGAATGAAACCAAACCCGTTATAATTCTTGCACCTTCCACATTGTATCAGCCCTTTTACCATGACCGACTGGAACATACAGCACGCCCGCGACGCCTATAACGTCTCCCACTGGAGTGGCGGCTATTTTGATGTCAACGACAAGGGGCACCTGCTGGCCCGCCCTGACCGCAAACATGCCGGGGTGGATCTCTATCGCCTGACCGATGAGATCCGCCAGGCCGGCCTTGCACTGCCGGTGCTGGTGCGGTTCACCGGCATCCTGCACGATCGCGTCGACACCCTGTGCAACGCCTTTAGCCAGGCGATGGCCACGGATGGCTACCAAGCGCGCTTTACCGCCGTCTACCCCATCAAGGTCAACCAGCAGCGCAGCGTGGTGGAGCAGATCCTCAGCCACGGCGGCGAGCGGGTGGGGCTGGAGGCGGGCAGCAAGCCGGAACTGCTGGCGGTGCTGGCGCAGGTACATCCCAACGGTGGCACGGTGATCTGCAACGGCTACAAAGACCGCGAATATATCCGCCTGGCGCTGATCGGCAAGCAGCTCGGCCACCGCGTGTACATCGTGGTGGAAAAGCTCTCCGAACTGGAGCTGATCCTGCAAGAGGCGCAGAACATGGGCATCAAGCCTCTGTTGGGAATGCGTATGCGTCTGGCCTCGATCGGCGCGGGCAAGTGGCAGAACACCGGCGGCGAGAAGTCCAAGTTCGGTCTCTCGGCATCCCAGGTGCTGGAGGTCGTGGATCGCCTGGGTGCAGCGGACATGCTTGATGCACTGCAATTGCTGCATTTTCACCTGGGCTCGCAGATTGCCAATATCCGTGACATCCAGAATGGCATGCGCGAAGCGGCGCGCTATTACGCCGAGCTGCACCGCATGGGCGTCCCCATCGCCTGTGTCGACGTCGGCGGCGGCCTGGGCGTTGATTACGAGGGCACACGCTCGCGCAGTTTCTGCTCCATGAATTACAGCGTGGAGGAATACGCCAACAACGTGGTGCATGCCTTGTGGGAGATTTGCGCCGAACAAAATCTGCCGCACCCCGATATCATCACCGAATCAGGGCGCGCCATGACCGCTCATCATGCGGTGCTGATCACGAACGTCACCGATATCGACCGCATCCCGGACGGGGCCGCGCTCGCCCCAGCCACCAGCGACGAGCCGCTCATCATCCAGGATCTTTGGTATGGCCTGGCCAACCTCTCCAGCCGCTCGGCGCTCGAAGCCTATCACGACGCGCAGCACTGGCTGGCCGAGGCCCAGGCCATGTATACCCACGGCGTATTGACCCTGGAGCAGCGTGCGCGTGCCGAGCAGATCTATTTCGCCACCTGTCACAAGGTGCGCGCACTGCTGCAACCGGGCGCCAAATCGCACCGGGAGGCGCTGGACGAGCTCAACGAGAAGCTGGCGGATAAATATTTCTGCAACTTCTCGCTGTTCCAGTCGATGCCCGATGTATGGGCCATCGACCAGATCTTCCCCGTCGTCCCGCTGCATCGGCTCGACGAAGCGCCCACCCGACGTGCCGTGATCGAAGACCTGACCTGTGACTCCGACGGCTGCATCGGCCAGTATGTCGACCGCGAAGGCGTGGAAAGTACCCTGCCGGTACACGACTGGCAACCGGGACAACTCTACCTGCTGGGCATCTTCCTGGTCGGCGCCTACCAGGAGATTTTGGGCGACATGCACAACTTGTTCGGCGACACCGACTCGGTGAACGTCGAACTCACCCCCGACGGTAATTACCGCCTCACGCAGCCGCAACGCGGCGACACCGTGGAATCCGTGCTGCGCTATGTTAATTTCGACGCCGCTGATCTGCTCGAAGCCTACCGCACCAAGATCAACAACGTGCCACTGACCGGCGAGCAGCGTAGTGCATATCTGGTGGAGCTGGCGGCGGGGCTGGAGGGATATACTTACCTGGAGGAGTGACCCCAACTCTAAAGTCAGTAGTAGAATCACAGGGTGCGTGGGACGCACCCTGCATAATTATTGGTGCGTTGAAATAGGACTCGAGTAACCAGCCTGAACGATATCCACAAGCTTCATTAACGCGCCGCGATTCTGTTCCACCAAGTGCCTGCCTTTTTCGCCCGCCGCCCGGCGCAGATCGTTACCCTTGAGATACGCTGTCACCACTTCAGCGAGCTGCGTTGCGTCATTCACCTGCCGTGCCGCGCCTGCATTAAGCAGCATGCGGCTGATCTCCGTGAAATTGAAGGTGTGCGGGCCGGTAATGACGGGGATTCCCAGTGCTGCGGGTTCCAGCATGTTGTGGCCGCCGGTGGCAACCAAACTGCCGCCGAGAAACGCGACATCGGACGCCGCATAAAACAGCATCAGCTCGCCCATGCTGTCGCCGACAAACACCGCTGTCGTGGCATTTACCCTAAAGGGCACAAGGCGCAGGCTTTGCTCGCTGCGCAACGCCACCTCATAGCCCCGCTTGCGGCATAGCGCTGCTACCCTGGGAAAGCGTTCCGGGTGACGCGGCACTAGCACAAGCAAGGCATCGGGCACCGCCTGACGCACGGCAGCGAAGGCTTCCAGCACCTGTTCATCCTCGCCCTCGTGCGTGCTGGCGGCTATCCATACCGGGCGTTCCGCGCCCCACTCTTGGCGTAGCGCAACCGCCTGTTCATGCAGACTCGCCGGAATGCTTATGTCGAACTTTATATTGCCGGTGACGTGGACACGAGCGTCATCTGCGCCCAGTGAAATCAGGCGTCGTGCGTCGTCCTGGGTTTGCGCGGCGACGGCGGTGATATTACCCAGCGTCTGGTGGGTCAGTCCAGCGATGCGCCGGTAGCCTGCCGCCGAGCGTTCGGAGAGGCGGGCGTTGGCCAAAATCAGGGGTATGCCGCGCGCGTGGCAACCGTGGAACAGATTGGGCCACAGTTCGGTTTCCATGATGATCGCCACGCGCGGGCGAATGCGTCTCAGAAAACGCCGTACCGCGCCGGGCAGGTCATAGGGCGCGTAGACGTGAAACACCGTATCCCCCAACGCCGCCCGCACCCTCGCTGAACCGGTGGGCGTCGTGGTCGTCACCACCATACGGACGCTGGGATAACGCGCTTGCAGCGCCTTGATGAGCGGCAACGCCGCCTGAAACTCGCCCACCGAGACGGCATGTATCCAGATCGTCTCGTTCAACCTTGGAGCGGAAAAAAAGCCAAACCGCTCCGGCCAACGCTTCCAATACTCCGGCGCACGCGTTCCGCGCCACGCCAGACGCAGCAACACCAGAGGCGTCAGCAGGTATAAGATGAGCGAGTAGATGAATCTCATAAAAGCGCAACCAAGCTGGCTGCTTTTGCACGCATGGGGAACTTTAGAAAGTGACGCCGACGCTGATAATGTTCATGTTAACGTTCTTGCTGCCTATCGTATTTGAATATTTTATGATGACAGCCGAGGTTCTCGTGGTTTTGATCGTGGCGCCTAAACCATAGGTGGCGCCCGTCGAGCTGAACTGTGTTGATCCGCAGGTGTTCCCGTTACCAGGTGTGGCGTTATCACCAGCGGCCTGCTCCACAGGGCATGTCTGCCGATTCAGTATCGCGCCTGTCACGCCCGTCAGGATAAATGGGTTTACCTGCGACTCGGGAAGCATATTATATTTTACAAAAACGTCGGATTTTAAGCTGACTCTTTCGCTGCCGCTTTGATCACCTAACGTAACATTCATGCCGCCCCCCACGAGACTGGCCGGATTGTAGTCAACCCCCAGATTGAGTAATGCAGCTCGATTATCGCGCGCGCTACCAACCGTTGAGGTGATGAATTCAGTCCCGATAAAGGGCTTAACATCGCTTCCGCAGGCATTTAGGGAAAAGAGGGCCAGACAAATTAAAAATAATTTTTTAACTGTACCGTTGATCATAATTTCGCCTTCTCCTGAAAGCCCTTCCCCGCATACCCCTCATCCGCCCGCAGTCCCACCGGCCTGAACACATCCACCTTGCGGAAGAACTGGTCGACGACGTAGATGCGGCCGTCTTCGTCGACATCGATCCCGGCGGGGAGCATGTATTTGGCAGGGGCGCCGGAGGACCCGCGCTCGCCGATGAACATCAGCAATTGCCCATCCTTGTTGAAGATCTGGAAATTACCGAAGGCGGTGTCCACCACATAGATGTTGCCCTGGGGGTCGGTGGCGATGCCTTTGGGGCTGGCGAACTGGCCAGGGAAACGTCCGGGCGTGCCGAAAGCCAGCGCGAAGCTGCCATCGGGCCGGAAGGCCTGGACGCGGAAGTTACCCTTGTCCACCACGTACAATGTGCCATCGGGGCCGACGGCAGCCTGCAAGGGCAGGTTGAACTCGCCGTCCTTGATGCCGCGTTTTCCGATGGTTTGCAGCAGTGCGCCCGTCTTGGCGTCATACACATACACATGGTGCGATTCCGAGTCCACGCCGCCGGTATCAGCCACATAAAGGCGGGTGCCGTCGGGATTAACGGCCACGCTTGAAGGGCGCTGCAGGGTGTCTTTGTCGCCGATGGAACGCAGGAATTTGCCGTCGCTGTCGTAGACCAGGATGCGCTTGAGCGTCATATCGGAGACGAAGACCTCGCCCTGGTTGGAGACGTCGATACCCATCGGCTTGGTGAGCTGGCCCGGCTTGTCTGTACCGATTTCGACGTAACGCCCGCCGGGGATGTCAAACATGACAACCAGCCGCTGCGCAGTATCGGATACATAGACACGGCCCCGGTGAACGGCGACGCCGAACGGTTTGATAAGGGCCTTGGCCCCCTTTTTCTCGCCCAGGGCGAAGAGTCTGAGGCGTTCGGCGGCACTGCTGGCCTGTTCGACGTTGTCGCTGAAGCTGAGGGTGCGCTCATAAATGAAGCGCGGGGCATCAGGGGCGGCGGGGAAGACCGGCGGAATAAATGCCGCCTCTTTGGGCGCGGTGGCGCATCCCGCCAGGGCGAGGATGAAAAGCGCATGAAACATGCCGCGCCACAGGCGAGCTATTTGATGTGGCATGTCTCGCACAACCTGTCGGACGTGGCACGCAGCAGCAGGTTGATGTCCGGGTTGTGAACATTATGGCAAGTGGCGCATTCCACCTTGCCATCGTACAGCTTCACGCCATTGTCGAAGCCATATGGCCCATCGGGCTTCCAGAAATCTACATCTTTCTGGTTCAGCCCGGCGTATTGCATGGAGATGGGATGATCGTTGCGCAGATCCGTGCCCAGATGCTTGATTTCGATGCTGTGCGCCACGTTTCCATTGTGGCATTTGCCGCAGCTCATCAGGTCATTGCCGCCATTGAGCCGGACATGCAGTGCGGCGTCCTGGCTGCTGTTCCAGCCGTTGGGTTTGAATACCGTCATGTCCAGGGCCATGGTGCCGTCGTGGCAGGACAGGCACAGCAGGCTGATCGGGCTGGGGGTGCGCACCTTGTTTTCAAGGCTGC
The DNA here is from genome assembly GCA_040183005.1 of Gammaproteobacteria bacterium. Taxonomy (NCBI): domain Bacteria; kingdom Pseudomonadati; phylum Pseudomonadota; class Gammaproteobacteria; species Gammaproteobacteria bacterium. Next base: position 221,130 of record JAMPIW010000001.1, on the reverse strand, counting down.
GGCTGTCATACAGGGCGTAGCTGTCGGGATTCGGGACAAATCGATTCCAGCCCGGATTGCCGCCCGTCTCTGCCGAATCGGCGCCCTTCTTGTCCGGTGGGATATGGCAATACACGCAGGGCGAACCGTAATCCGAAAACGCCACGCCGGACATCGCAGTAACACCGACGCGGGCATTCAGCCCGGTGAAGTCGTGCTTGGTGCCAAGGATCGTGCCGCTCAGGGTGGGGCCGATCCACGCACTATTCAGCGCCAACGCCACACCACCCGCAATAAACCATTTACGCTTGTTCACGCATCGCCTCGTTCCGGTTTTCTGCAAGGTAGTGATGGGCATGCATGTTGTTTTGTTATGGCGCCAGCGAATTTTTGGTTTAACAGTAGTCAAATATAGCGCACGGTGTCAAGATATCGCAAACTTTCAGTGTGTTTGTTATGTTGGGCGCTGATCTGTGAGCGTTTTTATTTGAGAGTGGCGGGTTTTGCATGACAAAGTTTTTGCGGCGGATGGTATGGGTGTCTATGATTGCCGCTGTGCCGGTAAGCGCGTGGTCTGCGCCCTCTGCGCCTGCGTTATACCAGAAATACTGCTCGGCCTGTCATGGCGAAAAAGGCAACGGCCAGAGCCGGGCGGGGAGCGCGCTGAATCCCCCACCGCGCGATTTCACTGCGCCCGCCGTGCGTCAGGATCTGACGCGGGAGCGCATGATCACCTCGGTAACGCACGGCCGTCCCGGCACCGCCATGGTCGGCTGGGGTAACCGCCTGTCGTCACAGCAGATCGAGGGTATCGTAGATTACATCCGCGCAACCTTCATGCAGCCCCAACCTGCCGCCGCCGCGCCTGCATCATCTGTAACGGCACCTTCCGCGCCATCACCGCACGCCCATACGGCCACAGCCCCGCGCGGCGGGCCAGGCTCCAACTCGCGGCGGGTGATCCCGCCCAACGCCAGCCTCGGTGAGCGCATATACATCAACAATTGCGCGGTGTGTCATGGCGACAAAGGTGCGGGGGCGATGTGGACGCAGACTACCCTCAACCCGTCACCGCGCAATTTCACCTCGGCACAGGCGCGGCAGGAGCTGACGCGGGAGCGCATGATCAACTCCGTGACCTATGGTCGCCCCGACACGGCCATGATGTCATTCAAGTCGCGCCTGTCAGACCCGGAAATTGCCGCAGTGGTGGATCATGTCCGTGCCACTTTCATGAGCGGTGCGGTACCCAGCGATGACACTGCAGCCAGCGCCCCCGCCACCGTTCCGCAGCACGGCCACGGCGCTGCGGGCGCCGGGCAAGGACAGTCGCCCCCACCACCGCCCGCCGCGATAGTTGATGCCGACATGTCGCAGCCCTTCCCCAATGGTTTGAAGGGCGACCCGGCCAAGGGGCAGGCGTTTTACATGTCCAACTGCTTCACCTGCCACGGCAAGGCGGGCGACGGCGAGGGGCCGCGCTCCACGTTCATCCGCCCCAAGCCGCGCAACTTCCTGCATCCCGATGCGCGCCGCACCCTCAATCGCCCGGCACTGCTCAAGGCCATTCATAACGGCAAGACCGGCACGGTCATGCCCGCCTGGGGCAAGGTATTGAACGACCAGGAAATCGCCAACGTCGCCGAGTTCGTTTTCCGGGAATTTATCCAAGCGGACGAGCAGAAAAAAAAAGTCCCCGGCAACTAGGTAATCCCAGCCCCACTTCCGGTTATGGTGCCGGCCGGGCAAAGCCGAGTAACGCCCATGAACTGGGGCGCGACATCTATAACTACCGCTGCTATTTCTGCCACGGTTATTCCGGCGACGCCAAGACCGTCGCCGCCACCTATCTTTCCCCTCCACCGCGCGACTTTACCAGCCGTACCATTGACCGCCGGAAAATGATCAGAGCGGTGACGGACGGACGCTCCGGCACCGCCATGATGTCCTTCAAGGGGATGTTGAAGCCGCGTGAGATAGAAGCGGTGGTGGACTTTGTGCGCCAGGAATTCATGGCCCGCAAGGCCGAGAACACCCGCTACCATACGCCGGAAAACGGCTGGCCCAACCACGAACGCTACAGGGCCGCCTATCCCTTCGCTAGTGGCGAAATGCCGCTCGATACACCATGGGAGGCGCTGACGGCCGAACAACGCACCGGCAAGCAATTATTCATGTCTTCGTGCGTCACCTGTCATGAGGGTTCGCGCACCAAGGGCGGCAAAGACCCCGCAGTGTGGGATCCGCGCGCGCTGTCCTATCCGCGCAACGGCTATTCGCACCGGCAGCCGCCACCTAAACCGGTTGATAGCGTGTCAGGCGCGAGCGTCTACGCCAAACACGATGTTGCCCCAAAACTGACAGGGCTTTCTCCTCAGGAACGGCAGGGCGAAGCGCTGTTTCAGCAAAATTGCGCCTTCTGCCACGCCGCAGACGGCACCGGCCGCAACTGGATAGGCAGCTTTCTGCAACCGCATCCCCGCGACCTCACCAGCCGTACCACCATGGCGGCCATGACCCGCGCCCGCCTGAAACACGTCATCCGTGACGGCCTGCCCGGCGCCACCATGCCGGCATGGAAATCGGTACTCACCGACGAGCAGATTGATGCGGTGATTGCTTATGTGGCGCGGGCGTTTTATCCGTTGGCGACGCAGGGGAAAAACATGCAAGACCTCCGTTAACGCCATCACCGTAATCACCGTGAAGGTGACAATGAGGTGACAATGTGTCAGCAACGGTATCAACGGGTCGGCAGTGAGAACATCAAACGTGACATGATCTTCTCGTGACCGCGCGCCCTGGAGCTAACGAGCGGGGGGCAATCTCACTCTGCGCTATTCGCCATCGTTGCATCAGTTGTGCGCGTTGCGTAGTATTCGTTTGACTGTGAAACTCAATTAGATTCCCGTTTCTTGGAAATACTACGGCATTCGGCGTCGAGAGCGGCGCGCCAAAAACCGAGGGACGGTGCATGTTCCAACATGGCATCGCGAGCAAAAGGAAGTATGTTTGGCTGCGGCAGGGGCTGATGCCCGAAATATCATCGGAGAACTCTTCGCCCAGGGCCAGCAAGCGACATGACTGAAAACCAAAACCCCGAACAGAAAGCCCGCGACACTATCGACGCCCAGCTCAAGCAGGCCGGCTGGGTCGTTCAGTCATCCAAGAAGATGGACTTTAATATCGGGCCAGGTCAGGCCGTGCGCGAATATCATACCGATGCCGGTCCGGCTGACTACGTGCTGTTTGTGGACAAAAAAGCGGTGGGCATAATCGAGGCCAAGCGCGAAGAAGAAGGGCAGCGACTCACTGCCCATGAAACGCAAACTGAAGGTTATGCCAGCGCTAGGCTGAAGTGGGTCAACAACAAGGAGCCGCTGCCCTTCCTGTACGAAACCACCGGCATCATCACCCGCTTTACCGATGGCCGCGACCCCAAGCCGCGTTCGCGCGAGGTATTCAGTTTTCATCGCCCGGAAACGCTCAAGGAGTGGCTATCCCAAAGCGCCAGCTTGCGCGAACGCTTGCACCACATCCCACCACTCAACCCGAACCATCTGCCCGCCAAAGAGCTGCGCCTGCGCGATTGCCAGGAGATCGCCATCACCAACCTGGAAGCGTCTTTCAAGTTGGATAAACCGCGCGCCCTGATCCAGATGGCCACCGGCGCCGGCAAGACCTACACCGCCATCACATCTATTTACCGCCTGCTCAAATACGCCCACGGCAAACGCATCCTGTTTCTGGTCGACACCAAAAACCTCGGCGAACAAGCCGAACAGGAGATGATGTCCTATGTGCCGCTCGACGATAACCGCAAGTTCACCGAGCTCTACAACGTGCAGCGGCTCAAATCCTCGTTCGTCGCCAAGGACAGCCAGGTCTGCATCAGCACCATCCAGCGCCTCTACTCCATCCTCAAGGATACGCCACTCGACGATGCCGCCGAGGAGATCAACCCCGCAGAACTGAAGCAGCCCAAAACGCCGATGCCCGTCGTCTACAACGAAAAAATCCCGCCGGAGTTTTTCGACTTCATCTTCATCGACGAATGCCACCGCTCCATCTACAACCTCTGGCAACAGGTGATCGACTATTTCGATGCCAGCCTCATCGGCCTCACCGCCACCCCCGACAACCGCACCTACGGCTTTTTCAAGAAGAACGTTGTCAGCGACTACAGCCACGAAAAAGCGGTGGCCGATGGCGTGAACGTCGGCAATGAAGTCTATGTGATCGAAACACAGATCACCCAGCAAGGCGCGCAGATCAGCGCCCATCAGCAAATCGAGCGGCGCGAAAAACTCACGCGCAAAAAACGCTGGGAACAGCAGGACGAAGACGAGGCCTATTCCGCCACGCAGCTCGACCGCAACATCGTCAACCCCGACCAGATCCGCACCGTCATCCGCACCTTCCGCGACAAACTGCCGGAGATCTTCCCCGGCCGCACCGAAGTGCCCAAGACACTGATCTTCGCCAAGACCGACAGCCACGCCGACGACATCATCCAGACCGTGCGCGAGGAATTTGGCGAGGGCAACGCCTTCTGCAAAAAGCTCACCTACAAGATCGAGGAAGACCCCAAATCGGTACTGGCCGATTTTCGCAACGCCTACTACCCGCGCATCGCCGTCACCGTCGACATGATCGCCACCGGCACCGACGTGAAGCCGCTGGAGTGCCTGCTCTTCATGCGCGACGTCAAAAGCCGCAACTACTTCGAGCAGATGAAGGGGCGCGGTACCCGCACGCTGGACATGGACGACCTGAAGAAAGTCACTCCCTCCGCCGTCAGCGCCAAGACCCACTACGTCATCGTCGACGCCATTGGCGTCACCCGGTCGCTCAAAACCGCCAGCCAGCCGCTCATCACCAAGCCCAGCGTGCCGCTCAAGGATTTGGCCATGAGCGTGATGATGGGTGCAACCGACGATGACACCGTCAGCTCACTCGCCGGACGCCTGGCGCGGCTCAACAAACAACTCGATGCCGACGACCAGCGCCGCATCCGCGAAGCCGCCGACGGTCTGGAACTCACCCAACTGATCGGCAGACTGTTCGGTGCAATCGACGCCGACAACATCGAAGCCCGCGCCTTGGAGCTGGCAGGTCAGCCCATCGGCACCGACCCCGGCGACGACAAACGCCAGCAGGCACAAGAGCAACTGGTAAGCGAAGCCGCGAAAGTATTGAACGGCGAACTGATCGAACTCATCGACACCATCCGCCGCGACAAGGAACAGACCATCGACCACGACAACATCGACACCGTATTACGCGCCGAATGGGACAAGAATGCCGCAACCAATGCGCAAGCCCTCACCGCTGAATTCGCCGATTATCTCAAAGCCAACCGCGACAACATCGAAGCGCTCACCATCTTCTTCAGCCAGCCGCAAAGAAGACGCGAACTCAGTTATGACCTCATCCGCCAGGTGCTGGACAAACTCAAGGCCGACAAACCCAAGCTCGCTCCTCTGTATGTGTGGCAAGCCTACCGCCAGCTGGACGACTATAAAGGCGCGCAGCCCGTCAGCGAACTCACCGCACTGGTCGCGCTCATCCGCCGCGTCTGCGGCATGGATGCCAAGCTCTCCACCTTCGACGACACCGTGCGCCGCAACTTTCAGAACTGGATCATGAAACACCACTCCGGCGGAAGCGAAAAATTCAATGAAGAACAAATGGAATGGCTGCGCATGGTACGCGACCACGTCGCCAATTCCTTCCACATCGAGCGCGACGATCTGGAAATGTCACCGTTCGACGGGCAAGGTGGGCTGGGCAGAATGTATCAGTTGTTCGGGGCGCGAATGGATAGGTTGCTGGATGAATTGAATGAGGTTCTAGTAGCGTGAACGGAGAAGAGAAAGAAATTCCATTTGGCTGGACGGCTGCAAATATTGAAGTCGTGTCATCAGAATTAATCTCTGGCTCTGGGTTTCCCAAGGAATATCAAGGTGACTCATCTGGTGAATTTCCATTCGCAAAAGTTGGCGATATTTCCAAAGCATTCCGCGCAAAACAAAAATGTATAGATAGCGCGAACCACTTTATCTCTGAAGAGGTTCGGGAGGAAATTAAGGCAAAGATATTTCCGAAGGGCACGATTGTTTTTCCCAAAATTGGAGAAGCACTAAAAGGCAACTATCGCTTGGTTACAAGCCGGGAAATGCTCTTTGATAATAATGTTATGGGAATAGTCCCAAACACGAAAATCATCAGCGCAGACTTTCTCTTCTATTTTCTAAACACGCAGGACCTCGGGAAATTTTCGGTTGCTACGGCGGTACCATCTGTTCGTCGCGGAGATGTGGCAGCAATTCAGATGCTTCTTCCACCTATCAATGAACAACACCGCATCGTCGCCAAAATCGAAGAGCTGTTTTCCGAGCTGGACAAGGGCATCGAAAACCTGAAGACCGCCCGCGCGCAGCTCAAGGTGTATCGCCAAGCGCTGCTGAAACACGCCTTCGAGGGCAAGCTCACCGCGCAGTGGCGCGCGGAGAATCAGGACAAACTCGAAACCGCCGACACCTTGCTCAAGCGCATCCAGCAAGAGCGCACGCAACGCCACCAGCAACAACTCGCCGACTGGGAAGCCACCGGCAAACAAGGCAGTAAACCCAAAGCCCTCAAACCCCTGCCGCCGCTCACCCAAGAAGAGCTGACCGAATTGCCAGAAGGATGGATTGCGCTTTGTGTTGAAAATCTCTGCGATATCGAAGATGGAGACAGAGGGGAACATTACCCAACTAAAGGCGATTTTTCTGATTCCGGATATTGCCTATTTCTTAATGCGAAAAATGTAACGAAGCGAGGCTTCGCATTTCAAGAGAATAGTTTTATCTCCGAGCAAAAACACTTGGCACTGAGGAAGGGAACGCTCAAACGAGGCGACATTGTTTTTACGAGCCGTGGAACCTTGGGCAACATTGCACATTACAACGATGCAATTAAATATGAACATGTCAGAATAAATTCAGGAATGTTCCTCATCAGAAATTACGACGTTTCTTTAACTCCTGATTTTCTCTACTACCATTTGAATGCACCAATCATCACGAGGCAAATTGAGAAGCTTCAATCTGGAACTGCACAACCTCAGTTGCCAATTCGTGAATTCAAATCTTTTCGGTTTGTTATTCCAGGCAAAGAGGAACAACAACAAATTGTTCAAGAATTGGAAGCAAAGCTGTCTGAAGCCGACCAACTCGACCAAACCATCACCACCGCTCTGCAACAAGCCGAAGCCCTGCGCCAGTCCATCCTGAAAAAAGCCTTCTCCGGCCAGCTGGTGCCGCAAGACCCGCACGACGAACCCGCCTCCAAGCTGCTGGCACGCATCAAGGCAGAACGGACTGATATCGCCGCCAAGCCGCGCAAGAATGTAAGCACAAAATTCATTAAGGAGACCTGACCATGCAACCTCAACCAGCCATTTTTGAAGAACACGAAATCCGCCGCGTATACGACGAGGCCATGGAAACCTGGTGGTTTTCGGTGGTGGATATTGTGCAGGTGTTGACCCAGCAGCCCGATTACCAGACGGCGCGTAAGTACTGGAACAAGCTGAAAGAGCGGCTGGGCAAGGAAGGAAGCCAACTGGTGACAATTTGTCACCAGTTGAAAATGACCGCCGAGGACGGCAAGCAGCGCCTTACCGACGTCGCGACCGCAGAGACATTGCTGCGTTTGGTGCAGTCCGTACCCAGCCCCAAGGCCGAGCCGATCAAGCTGTGGCTGGCGAAGGTGGGCTTCGAGCGGATGCAGGAGATGGCCGATCCCGCCCGTTCGCTGGATCGCGCCCGCGAGACCTGGCAAAAACACGGACGCAGCGAGAAGTGGATACAGCAGCGCATGACCGGCCAGGAGACACGCAACAAGCTGACCGATTACTGGAAAGAGCACGACATCAAGGAGGGCGAGGAGTACGCGATCCTCACCAACATCATCCATCAGGAATGGGCCGAAGTGGATGTGAAGGCGCATAAGGCGATGAAGGGCTTGAAGTCGCAAAACCTGCGCGACCACATGAGCGAGGCCGAGCTGATCTTCACCGCGCTGGCGGAGCTTTCCACGCGCCAGATCGCCGAAAGCATGGATGCCACCGGCATGAATGAGAACGAGGCGGCGGCGAAAACCGGCGGTGGCATTGCCAAAAAGGCGCGGTTTGAGCTGGAAGGTAAAACGGGCAAGAGGGTGGTTTCGGCAGAAAACTATTTGCCGCCGAGCAAGAAGAAATTAGCGCAGAAATAATGGGTGCGTTGAATAGCGTATAAGCCGTCATCCCCGAATGTTTTTATCGGGGATCCATGATGTTGGTCGGCTACAAGCTGGATTCCCGATCAGAAGCGTCTCGGGAATCACGGGGTTGGAATTGCTTCGGGAATGACGGGATAACAGAGGTGGCGCAATGGATAAACAGCCTGCGGTTTATATTCTGGCGAGCGGATATAACGGTACGCTGTATATCGGTGTAACCAGCAATTTGATTCAGCGAACTTGGCAACACAAGAATGATCTGGCTGAGGGATTTACAAAAAAATATTCAGTTCACTCTCTGGTGTACTACGAGGTGCATGAAGAAATGCTTTCAGCGATTCAGCGCGAGAAACAACTCAAGAAATGGAACAGGAAATGGAAAATAGATTTGATCGAAAAGACCAACCCGGAGTGGAAGGATTTGTGGGATGAGTTGGTGTGAACAGGATCACTAATCTTTCGCAACCAGCTCGTCATCCCCGAATGTTTTTATCGGGCCGTCATCCCCGAATGTTTTTATCGGGGATCCAGAATTGCAACCAGTTAAAAGCTGGATTCCCGGTCAGGACCGTTTCGGGAATGACGGGAGCACAGAATAACGGCATATTTGAGGTAAACACATGAACGCAACCGCATCCATCGTCTCCAAGGTCTGGAGTTTCTGCACCACGTTGCGCGACGACGGGGTGGGCTATGGCGACTATCTGGAGCAGCTCACCTATCTGATATTTTTGAAGATGGCGGACGAGTACAGCCAGCCGCCCTATAACCGCAAGGTGGTCATCCCCGCCGAGTACAACTGGCAGAGCCTGAAGGCGAAGCGCGGAGCGGAGCTGGAGGTGCATTACGTGACGTTGTTGCGCGAGCTGGGCAACAAACCGGGGATGCTGGGGACGATTTTCACCAAGGCGCAGAACAAGATTCAGGACCCGGCCAAGCTCTATCGCCTGATCGATATGGTGAACGAGACGAGCTGGGTGACGATGGGGGCGGATGTGAAGGGCGACATCTACGAGGGGCTGTTGGAGCGCAACGCCGAGGACACCAAGTCTGGCGCGGGGCAATACTTCACGCCGCGCGCCTTGATCCGCGCGATGGTGGAGTGCGTGCGGCCGGAGCCGAACAAGACCATTGCCGATCCGGCCTGCGGCACGGGCGGCTTCTTTCTGACGGCTTACGACTTTCTGGTGAAGGAGTACCCGATGGACAAGACGCAGAAGGCCTTTCTCAAACACGACACCTTTCACGGCAACGAGATTGTGGCGGGCACACGTCGCCTGGCGTTGATGAATATGTTCTTGCACAACATCGGCGAGATCGATGGCGAGAGCATGGTGTCGCCCAACGATGCTTTGGTGGCCGACAGTGGCAAACGCTACGACTATGTGCTGGCGAATCCGCCGTTCGGCAAGAAGAGCGCGATGAGCTTCACCAACGAGGAAGGCGAGCAGGAGAAGGACGACCTGACCTACAACCGCCAGGATTTCTGGGCAACCACGTCCAACAAGCAGCTCAACTTTGTGCAGCATATACGCACCATGCTGAAGACCACCGGACGCGCGGCAGTGGTGGTGCCGGATAATGTATTGTTTGAAGGCGGCGCGGGCGAAACGGTGCGCAGAAGGCTGCTGGAAACGACGGAGCTGCACACCATCCTGCGCCTGCCCACCGGTATCTTCTACGCCAACGGGGTGAAGGCGAATGTGCTGTTCTTCGACAACCACGCCGCCAGCAAAGAGCCGTGGACAAAGGAGGTGTGGTACTACGACTACCGCACCAACATTCACCACACGCTGAAAAAGAAGCCGCTGCGCTTCGACGATTTGCAGGAGTTCATCGCCTGCTACAACCCGCTCAATCGCCATGAGCGCAAGGAAAGCTGGAGCGAGGCTGCGAACCAGGAAGGCCGCTGGCGCAAATTCAACTACGAGCAGATCATCGCGCGCGATAAAACCAGTCTGGATATTTTCTGGCTGAAGGACAAGAGCCTCGCCGATCTGGATAATCTGCCCGAGCCAGATGAGCTGGCGCTGGAGATCATCGACAACCTTGAGGCGGGGTTAAATAGCTTTCGGGAGATTGCGGCGGCGCTTTCGTAAATAGAAGGGCGCAGCGCCATTCTGCCACATGTAAAAAGATACCCTCTTGGGGTACACTATCAATAAATCCGAATCAAAAAAACAGGCTTTTATTCTCAAACCCTCAAACCAAGGAGAACCATCATGGAAAAACTTCGCCGTATCGCCAAGCCCATCAGCCACTTTGTGATTCTCGCCTTTCTCTGGCTTGGCGTTCAGCTTCCCGCCGCTCATGCGGGCATAGTAGGCACCGAAACCCTGGTAAGTTCTGAACAGGCACAGCAGGATCGTGCGCATATTCTGAAGCTGCTGGAAAGAAAGGACGTTCAGGAGCAGTTGGTGGCTTATGGTGTTGATGCGGAGCAGGCCAAGGCCCGCGTGAATAGTCTCACCGATACCGAGATGCGCAGCCTGGCGGGCCAGTTGGATCAACTGCCGGCAGGCGGCGATAGCGTGGTGGGAATACTTTTCGCTATCTTCATCATTCTGCTGATCACAGACATTTTGGGCCTGACCAACATTTTCCCGTTTGTCAAACACAGACGTTAATTTACCCTATGCTGATCAAACGGCCGCCTGGCGTACTCCGGGCGGCTTTTTGGCTGATAGCGGCGCTGCTCGTTACGGGATGCGGCGCACCCCTGCAAATCGACCATCTGCTGAAATCGCCCGATGCCATCGGGCCGCCGGTGGAGCTGACCGCCGTTCCCTTTTTTCCACAGGAAGATTTTCAGTGCGGCCCGGCTGCGCTGGCCACGGTGCTGAACTGGTCGGGCACTGCCGTCACCCCCGAGGCATTGGCACCCCTGGTGTATCTGCCGGAGCGGCAGGGCAGCCTGCAAGTGGAGCTGCTCGCCGCTACCCGCCGCGCTGGCCGCATCCCGTATCTCATCCAGCCCAAGCTTGAGACACTGCTCGCCGAAGTCCGGGCGGGCAATCCGGTGCTGGTTTTGCAGAATCTTGGGTTAAGCTGGTATACCAAATGGCATTACGCAGTAGTGGTGGGGTTTGACCTCCGCCAGGACGTGGTGATCCTGCGTTCGGGCCGCGAGCGGCGGCATCTTTTGCCGTTCAAACTGTTCGAACGCACCTGGCGGCGCGGCGATTATTGGGCAGTGGTTGCCTTACCCCCAGACCGCCTGCCTGCAAGCGCGGAGGAAATGCCTTTCCTGCGGAGTGTTGCCGGGCTGGAGCGGCTGCAACGCTGGCAAGAGGTCAAAACCGCCTATACCAGCGCACTGACGCGCTGGCCGGACAGCACGGCGGCGCGTATGGGGTTGGGCAACAGCCTGTATGCGATGAAGGATCTGCCCGGCGCGGAACAGGCCTACCGGCACGTTACTTTGGCCAACCCCACGCTCGCGCCCGCCTTCAATAACCTGGCTCAGGTGCTCGCCGAACAGGGCCGCCTGCAAGAAGCCGAACAAGCCGCACGGCGCGCCGTGAGCCTGGGTGGCCCGTTGCTGGCAAGCTATGAGGAAACCCTGCAACAAATACTTGTGCTCCAGTCACGGGAAAATCAGAACTGACGGTTACTGTAATTCGAGCATTACTTCGGCAACATCCTGGCCAGTCAAACGAAAACCCCGCATCTCCAGCACACCCTTGGTGTTTAACGAAGTTATCAGGTAAAGCACGCCGGGATAAGCCGCCTCGTCAAGATCCATGGCCGATGGCAGCGCCGGGGAAGCAGGGTGCGAATGATAAATGGCAAACAATTCCTCGCCGCGCTCGCGCATCTGACGCATGGCGCCGATCTGCGCCTTGGGGTCCATGGTATATCGCACCTGGGGCGAGGGTGCAACATTGGCAACCGGGTAACAGCGCACCGGATTTCCCTCGCGCGCGCCGATCAGGCCGCACACCTCCCTGTCTGCGCCAAGCTGGGCCTGGTGCAGCAATTGGTTGACCAGCGGGCGAGGTAATTTGATAGTTGGCATGGTTGCAATGTCGATTAGAGGCTATTCACCCGCCAATACTATCAAAATCGCTTGAGAAACGGGGGCGCGCGCAAGAGCGAAAAACCTGCTCGACCAATTGGACATGCCCTACGAGGTACTGTGATCGCCACAGCGTCTGAGCTAACCAGCCAGCAGCTTATAGCTCTTGACGGTAGCGGATGTTACCAGGCTGTGATGCTCGCTACCAGAAAGTAGCTACATCGACATGCTATTTCACAGCGCCTGGCACAGCACTAAAGGTATAATCCCGGGAGCCGAAACAAAGACGAGAGCGGTGGAATATATTTCCGCCGCCATGATTTGCTGATTTCTGTGACCCTGTCCACAGAATATTTGGTGGATAATCCGCAAAATGACAACAAAGTCGAGGATTACCGCGTGACATTCAGGCTCACATTGTTGCTCTTAATGCTCACTGCCTGGATATGCCCCGTCCGGGCGGACCTCTACGCCTTTACCGACGAGAACGGTGTGCTCAACATCACCAATGTGCCGAGCTACGATGCGCGCTACAAGGTAATCCACAGGGAGCCGAAAAGCGCGCCGCGCCGCGATTATTCCACCGGATCGTTACGGTCGCTGCGTGTGGCGAAGAGGCCGCCGGGGCTTGACGGCATGGTAAGCAGAGCGGCGCAGACCTATCAAGTGGATCCTGCATTGGTACATGCGGTGATTCATGCCGAATCCGGCTTCAACCCGCAGGCCGTGTCGCCCAAGGGCGCGTCGGGGTTGATGCAGCTCATGCCTGCTACCGCGCGCCGCTATGGGGTGCGCGATATTTTCGACCCCTCCCAGAACATCACCGGCGGGGTGCGTTATCTGCGCGACCTGCTCAAGATGTTTGGCAATAACCCGCGCCTTGCGGTGGCGGCCTATAATGCCGGCGAAAACTCCGTGTTACGCTTCGGTGGCGTCCCCCCTTATCCCGAGACTACCAACTACGTCAGCCGTGTGTTGAGCCTGCATAGCCGTTACCGCAGTCACAGCTAATCCGTTCCCCGTTAAATCCCCTAGCAACTGCTTCTCAATTATCCGCGCTGCGCGTGTTAAAATGCCGATTCTTTCATACACTGTACCGGCCATCCCCCCATGAGCAGCACCCCCCGCATCCGTGAAATTCCGTATAACTATACCTCGTTCTCCGACCGCGAGATCGTGATCCGCTTTCTGGGCGAGCGCATGTGGGAGGTGTTGAACGAGCTGCGTGGCACGCGCCGCACCGGGCATTCGGCGCGCCTATTGTTCGAAGTGCTGGGGGATATGTGGATCGTGACGCGCAACCCCTATATCCAGGACGATTTGCTGGAAAACCCCAAGCGCCGCGCATCGCTGATTAATACCTTGCTGCAACGCCTGGAGCAGATCCGCACCCGCGCCGGAGAAAATCCCTTGGCGCTGGAGCTGGAGCAGGCGGCGCACAAAGCGGTACAGGAGTTTCAAACCTGGTTTTCGAGCCAGTATGACTTGCGCAAAAAGACGCTCAAGCGCCTCACCAAGGTCACGCGGCGTGACAACATTGATTTCAGCGGCTTGGCGCGCGTCTCTCATGTCACCGACGCCACTGACTGGCGCGTGGAATATCCGTTCGTAGTGGTGGCCCCCGACAGCGAGGAGGAAATGGCGGGTGTGGTGCAGGCCTGTATCGAGCTGGGGCTGACCATCATCCCGCGTGGCGGCGGCACTGGCTATACCGGCGGCGCGGTGCCGCTGCATCCGGACAGCGCGGTGCTCAATACCGAAAAACTGGAAGGGCTGGGAGCAGTGGAGTTCCGCACCTTGCCCGGCGTGCCACAACAGGTCGCCACAGTGCGCGCCGAGGCGGGCGTGATCACCAAGCGTGTCTCGGAGCTGGCCTATGCCGCCGGTCACGTGTTCGCCGTCGATCCCACCTCGCAGGACGCCTCCACCATCGGCGGCAACATCGCCATGAATGCGGGCGGCAAAAAGGCCGTGCTGTGGGGCACGTGCCTGGACAACCTGGTGTCGTGGCGCATGGTTACCCCCGATGCGCAATGGCTGGAGGTGGAGCGTCTCAACCACAATCTGGGCAAGATCCACGAGGTGGCGTTCGCCGAGTTCCGCGTCACCCATTATCGTGCCGATGGCAAGACGCCGACCGGCGTCTCCGAGATTTTGCGCATCCCCGGCCCGGAGTTGCGTAAAGAGGGTTTGGGCAAGGATGTCACCAACAAATTCCTGGGCGGGCTGCCCGGTGTTCAGAAGGAAGGCTGTGACGGGCTGATCACCTCTGGGGTGTTTATTCTGCACCGCGAACCGCGCTTTACCCGCACCGTGTGTCTGGAGTTCTTCGGTGCCGACCTGTGCAACGCCGTGCCCGCCATCGTGGAGATCAAGAATTATATAGATACCGTGCCCGGTGTATTGTTGGCGGGCATGGAACATCTGGATGAGCGTTATGTGCGCGCGGTGAATTACAGCACCAAGGCGCCGCGCCGCGAGCGGCCCAAGATGGTGTTGATCATCGACGTGGCGGGTGACGAGGAAAATGCGGTGGCGCAAGCCGTCTCCCAGGTGGTGCGTCTCGCCAACGCCCGCGAGGCGGAGGGCTTCGTCGCGGTGAGCCCCGAGGCGCGCAGCCGCTTCTGGGCAGACCGTTCCCGCACTGCCGCCATCGCCGCGCATACCAACGCCTTCAAGATCAACGAAGATGTGGTGATCCCGCTGGAACGCCTCGCCGATTACACGCTGGGCATCGAGCGCATCAACATCGAGCAGTCGATGCACAACAAGCTGCTTCTGGTTGCAGCGCTGCTGGAGTATCTGGGTGGTGATTTGACAGAATTGCGCCGCAGTGCCGATTATCAAACCAGCACAGAGAGCGACGAGATCATCGCCAACAAGATCAGCGCTGCCCGTGACTATTTGCTCAAGATCCAGCAACAGTGGACGGCCATCCTGGAGTATCTGGATGCCCCCGCTTCGTTATCCCCAACCTTGCTCGATACCGAGACACGGGCCAAGGTGCGTGTAGGCGATACCCTGTTCGATCTGCTGCAGCGCCGTGAATTGCGCATCTCATACCGCCACGAGGTGGAACGACCGCTGAAGGCTATCTTCGCCGGCCGCGAACTGGAGAAATTCCACACGCGCTTCGACGAAATCCACACCCGCATCCGCTCCAGCCGATTGTTCGTGGCGACCCACATGCACGCCGGCGACGGTAACGTACACACCAACATCCCGGTCAACTCCAACGATTACGAAATGCTGCAAGAGGCCGACCGCATCGTTGATCGCGTCATGGCTCTGGCCGTGGCGCTGGGCGGGGTGATTTCCGGCGAGCACGGCATCGGCATCACCAAGATGCACTATCTGGAGCCCGAGGTAGTGGCGGCCTTTGCAGGCTACAAACAGAAGATCGACCCCCATGGCCGTTTCAACCGTGGCAAGCTGCTGGCCGGTTCCGGTCTGCACAATGCCTATACGCCCTCGCTGCGGCTGGTGCAGCAGGAGGCGTTGATCCTGGAACAAAGCGAGCTCGGCGCGCTCAACGACGACATTCGCCACTGCCTGCGCTGCGGCAAGTGCAAGCCAGTGTGCAACACCCATGTGCCGCGCGCCAATCTGTTCTACTCGCCGCGCAACAAAATCCTCGCCACCGGCCTGATCATCGAGGCCTTTCTCTACGAAGAACAGACCCGGCGCGGTATCTCGATTCGTCATTTCGACGAGATGAACGATGTCGCCGATCACTGCACGGTCTGCCACAAATGCCTTAATCCCTGCCCGGTCAACATCGACTTCGGCGATGTCACCGTGCGCATGCGCCGCATTCTGAAGCAGCGCGGTCAGCGTCACGCAAGCCCTGGCACGGCGGTCTCGATGGCCTTCCTGAACGTCACAGATCCAGCCACCATCAAGCTGATGCGCAAGACCATGATCGGCTGGGGCTATGCCGGCCAGCGCCTGGGGCATAACCTCGCCAAACGCATGGGGCTGCTCGGCAAAAAGCAGGAGCGCCCTGCCGCCACCACCGGCAAGCCCAAGATCACGACGCAAGTGATTCAATTCGTGAAAAAGCCGCTGCCCGGCGCCCTGCCCGCCAAGACCACCCGCGCCCAGCTCGGAGTGGAAGACAAAGGCGTCATACCCATCCTGCGCGACCCCGCCAAGGTCAACGACGATTCCGATGCGGTATTTTATTTCCCCGGCTGCGGCTCGGAACGGCTGTTCAGCCAGGTTGGGCTTGCCACCCTCGCCATGCTCCATGAGGTGGGCGCGCAGACGGTGCTGCCGCCGGGTTACTTGTGCTGCGGCTATCCGCAGACCTCCAGCGGTGACGAAGCCAAAGGCCGCCAGATCAGCACCGAAAACCGCGTGCTGTTCCATCGCATGGCCAACACCCTGAGCTATCTGGACATCAAGACCGTGATCGTCTCCTGCGGCACCTGCATGGACCAGCTTCTCAAATACGAATTCGATTCCATCTTTCCCGGCTGCCGCCTGCTCGATATCCACGAATACCTGATGGAAAAGGGCATAAGCCTGAATGGCGTGCCCGGCGTGAAATACATCTATCACGACCCCTGCCACACGCCGATGAAAACCCACAACCCAATCAGCGTGGCCTCCAACCTGATGGGTCAGGGCGTGCAACTCTCCGAGCGCTGCTGCGGCGAAGCCGGCACCTTCGCCGTCGCCCGCCCCGACATCGCCACCCAGGTGCGCTTCCGCAAGCAGGAAGAACTGCACAAGGGCATCAAGGCACTCACCGGTGCGGAAACCGTGGAACACAACGAAGTTAAAATGCTCACCTCCTGCCCCGCCTGCCAGCAAGGCCTGTCGCGCTACGCCGGTGACACCGGCATGCAGACCGATTACATCGTGGTGGAGCTTGCCAATAGACTGCTTGGCGAAAACTGGCAGCAGGTGTTTGTCGAGAAAACGAAGCAGGGTGGGATTGAGCGGGTGCTTTTGTAGGTAAGGGGAAAGCGAGTAAGTAGTCCGGATGGAGTAACACGCAATCCGGGATTGCGAAGGAGTGGCGACCTCCGGAATACGCTATCGCTTCATCCGGGCTACTCGCTGGATTTGTTGCAGGATAAGGGGGTGATGGGGAAGGGGTGAGGCCAGCTTTAACACGTGATGTGGCGGGCTTCAAAATGGCCGTATTCGGCGTTTCATCGTTTGGGGGGCAAGGCATTTATCCGCCGGATTGGGCGGGTGGTGAGAAAACGGAGTTGGGTTATTCCGATTGACATCCGGCGCAATGCCCTTCGGATATTGCGCACTGGTATAGGCAAGCAAACAGAGCACAAGAACAATAATGGGCAAGACCATGGTCGACGACTATGACCGGATGTGTTCATCTGCGAACCTGCAAAGGGCTTATCGGTGGACGCAATCCAACCCAGATGCCTTCTACAAAGGCCATTTCCGGGACACGTACACAGCTTATGCAGCCGCCTCGAAGCTCCACCTTTCCCGTCTTCGGCGGGTTCTGGCAAGGAAGGCGTTTCGGCCTTCTCACGCCTCCAAGCTCTACTTCCCGAAGCCATCTGGCCTGCTGCGAACGTTTTCGCTGCTCAGCGTCGACGACCAAATCGTCTACCAAGCGTGTGTGAACATCATCGCGGATAAGTTGAAACCCCTCGTAAAGAGCCGATACAACAAGTCCATCTTCGGGCATTTGTACGCCGGCAAATCCTCCCTGTTCTTCTATCTCAAGTGGCAGGACGGATACCGCGCGTTCGGCCAACAGATCGTTGCTCACGTAGAGAGCGGCCACCGATTCGTAGCCAATTTTGATCTCACTGCGTTCTACGACTCCATCGACCATCGCGTGCTTCGGCACTTCCTGCAAGACATCGAGGTCGATGCAGACCTCATCGACTTCCTGATGTCCGGCCTAGTGGTCTGGACCTCCAGCACCTGGCCGAATGGTGAGGAACCTATCTATCACGGTCACGGCATACCGCAAGGTCCGTTGCCGTCTGGGCTTCTGGCCGAGGCTCTCCTTAAGTACCTCGACGACAAAGGCATCCAGTCCGGCGCTCGTTATCTGCGGTACGTCGACGACATCAAGATTTTTGCGAAGACGGAACATCAACTCCGTCAGCGGTTGGTGGGTCTTGACCTTGCATCGAAAGAGGTGGGCCTGTTCCCACAAAGCTCGAAAGTCGCCATCTCCGAGGTCAAAAACCCGTACGAGCAAATCAAGTCGGTCAGTCACCCTCCAGAACCTTCACTGCGGCCCAAGGCGAACCAGGAGAAGCTCCGCAAGAGACTGCTGGAACTGACACGGCGTGGCCGAGTATCCGACGACACCAAGACGCGCTTCAAGTACTTGCTGGGCAATGCCCAGCCGCATTCCCAGCTGAACCTGCGGCTCCTGAAGGTCCTTGAACACCAACCCGCGCTATCGACGAACATCAGCAACTACATTGCCAAGTACCCAAAGCTACCCCAGCAATTTGGCGCGACCTTGGTGCAGGTCATCAAGGAACAACACATCTACCACGCCGTCGCCGCCGACCTGCTACGCGCGTCCCTAATGAACTTGGCCGGTAAGCCACGAATCGACTGCGCCGCATACTGCGAGACAAGACTATTCAATCCGCCAGCCAAGTCCGAGCCACTGCAGGGCTCGCTTAGAGCAGCCCTCTGGGCGTGGATACTGAAGGAAGGGCGAGTAACCTACGCCCGCACGCGAGAGGGCTTAGAGCAGGAACACGACCCGTGGGTGGTGAAGGAAATCGTGATGCACCTTCGTGTCGATGCCTTCGGTCCAGCATCCCACGAAGAACTCCTCAACATCTCGCTTCGGTCACAGCATCCGGACGTTTCCCGTTGCAGTGCGTTGCGCTTAGTGGAGGATAAATTGGCGGTCACTGGCGAAGAACGCACGATACCGGAATCAGCAAAGCCTATCCTGTTCTCGGCTGCGAAGATACGCCGCATCGGGCAGCCGGAAAGCCTCATCCATATTGCCCTTTCTCAAGTCTTGGCTCAAAATTTTGGGGCATTAAATTGGCAGAAATTCTTGGGTCCGGGCCATCATGTCCAAGCTGAACACATCGCTTTCGCGGTCAGAAGCTACTTTGAGTCGAGCATCGACTCGTGCATTCTCAGCCTTGATAGCCTCTGTGATCTTATATCAGAAGTGTCCGGCAATTTCGCAAAGACGGCTATATAACATGATGATGTTGAATAGGAAAGTGTGTGTTTAGGGGTGTCACCGACTTGAACGTGAATTTTTTGGGAAACTGGGGCTTTCCCCCCAGGAGTTTCCGTCATGTATTCAGGCCAGTTGGTGTTCGCACAACTCATGGAGCATTTGCCCCTTCACACATTCCGTCGCTGCGTGCAGCGCTACCCTTCCAAATATCCCACCAAGACTTTTTCGCATCTCGATCAATTTCTCTGCATGGCGTTCGCGCAGCTGACTTACCGCGAAAGCCTGCGCGACATCGAAACCTGTCTGCGCGCCCACCAAGCCAAGCTCTATCACTTGGGCATACGAGGCAACATCGCCAAGAGCACGCTGGCCGATGCCAACGAGCAACGCGACCGTCGCATCTACGCGGATTTCGCGATGAGCTTAATCCAGACCGCCAGAAAGCTTTACGCCAGCGACAGCTTTGCGGTCGAACTGGAACAGACGGTCTACGCACTCGATACCACGACCATCGACCTGTGCTTGAGCGTCTTTCCGTGGGCACGCTTCCGCTCCACCAAAGCTGCCGTCAAGATGCATACGCTGCTCGACCTGCGCGGCAACATTCCAACCTTCATCCACATCAGCGATGGCAAGATGCACGAGGTCAATGTGCTCGATATCCTGATACCCGAAGCCGGCAGCTTTTACATCATGGATCGTGGCTTCACCGACTTCGCTCGCTGGTTCACCCTGCATCAAGCACAGGCGTTCTTTGTCATCCGTGGCAAATCCAATCTGCTCTTTCGTCGCGTCTACTCTCGCACCGTGGACAAGTCCACTGGACTGCGCTGCGACCAGACCATTGCATTGACTGCTCGCAAGGCCAGCAAGGATTACCCGCAGCACCTGCGACGCATCAAGTTCTACGATGCCGAACACGACAGGTTTCTGGTCTTTCTGACCAACAACTTCGACCTGCCTGCGCTGACCATCGCTCAGCTTTATCGTTGCCGCTGGCAGGTCGAGCTATTCTTCAAGTGGATCAAACAGCATCTTCGAATCAAGCGGTTCTATGGCACCACCGAGAATGCAGTCAAGACGCAAATATGGATCGCCATCGCGGTTTACGTCTTGGTCGCCATCGTGAAAAAGCGGCTCAATACCGAGGCTTCGCTTTACACAATCCTACAGATTTTGAGCCTGACTCTTTTCGAGAAAACGCCACTCGATCAATTACTTAAAAATGCGGAGACGCAAATGAGCATGCAGAAAGACAATAACCAATTGAATCTATTCAATTAAATTACCGGACACTTCTGATCTTATATACACCTCAATCTATCGGCAGGTGAAGCCCAACGCTCAGCGCCCCAAGTACGGCCATGCACTAAAGGACGCCGCTGCCCAAATCGCTTACCCCTTGGTATGCGCAGGGTTCAAGGCGCTGCATGACTTACGAATTCAGTCATCGACCGCGCATCCGGTACAGCAGGCTACAGGGCAACCATCTCGTCGGCTGAAACACCAGGACCTCTACAAGGTTCGGCCCGCAGTGGTAGCTGCGATAAATGAAATCGTGCAAAAATTCGCCTAAATCTTTCGGGCAATAGGGTAGGTGCGCTTTGCGCACGACGCTTTAGGTGCCGGTCTGTCAACCTGCTGTGCAAAGACATGGAAATAATCTGCTGGCCCGCCACATTAATCCCAGATTGTCCATTAGGCGAAATAGAGCGCACAACGCCGTTCGTGGCGATCTGGTCGAACCATGAACGGCCCTTCGACAGGCTCAGGGCGAACGGTTTTGGGGCTAATGGACAATCTGGGTTAATACCTTACGAAGTGTTGTGAGATCAGTGCAAACACGTCACCCATTTCTGATCCATGGTTGTGTTGCCCGAGCATCTTCATTGTGTGATTGAATTACCGTCCAGTGACACAGCAAGTAGCCCGGATGGAGCAAGTAGCCCGGATGGAGTAACACGCAATCCGGGGTGCGACGGAGTGGCGAGTCCCGGATTGCGCTATCGCTTCATGCGGGCTGCTCGCTGGAAAGGAAAGCCGGGCGGGGCATGACCCACCTCGGTATTAAAGAATATCCAGCACAGCTTCCGGCGGACGTCCCACCGCCGCCTTGCCATCAACCACCACGATGGGCCGCTCAATCAGGATGGGATGCGCAACCATAGCTGCGATCAGCTCATCACGTGTCAACGCTGGATCATCCAGCCCCGCCTCCTTGTATATCGCCTCCTGCTTGCGCATCAAATCGCGCGGTGCCATGCCAAGGAGGGAGAGAATCTTTTTCAGCCCGGCCTTGCTGGGCGGATCTTTCAGGTATTCGATGACGAGCGGTTCGATACCCTTATCCCGCAAAAGCTGGAGCGTTTGCCGTGATTTGCTACAATGCGGATTATGGTAGATGGTGACGTCGGCGCGCATGGCGGATATCCCGGAAGTTTGGATGGGTCATTTTATCAGGTGCGCCGCCCTTAGATGAGACAAGTTTATGAACAGTGATTACAACGTGCAGGTCCAGGCGGAATCCTTTTACATCGAGGATCAGTCTATCCCGGAGCGGGACCAGTATGTATTTGCCTACCGCATCACCATCCGCAATGCCGGGGAGGTGGCGGCCAAACTCATGACCCGTCACTGGGTTATCACCGATGCCAATGGCAAGGTGCAGGAAGTACGCGGCGAAGGGGTGGTCGGCGAGCAGCCACATCTTAAGCCGGGCGATGAATTCCAGTATACCAGCGGTGCGATTATCGAAACCCCGGTCGGCACGATGGAGGGTAGTTATCAGATGGTCGCCGATGACGGCGGACATTTTGACGCGGAAATCTCTCCATTCACGCTCGCCGCGCCGCGCGTGTTGCACTGACAAGCCGCCTCGAGCACAGATTGTCCATTACCCAAAAACCATTCGCCCTGAGCCTGTCGAAGGGCCGTTCATGGTTCGACCAGCTCACCACGAACGGCGGTGTGCGCTCTATTTCGCCTAATGGACAATCTGGGCTGAATGGACGAGGCCGCTGACTTTATGGTAGAACTTTTATCTCCCGCAGCAAATTGAGATGACCATGCACAACTTCCCCTGCCCACGCTGCCAAACACACAGCATTACCTTCAAAGACAAGTTCCGCGCCGACTTATGGATACCCATCTTTTGCAGCAATTGCGGAGCGAAATTGACAGCGCTGCCAATTTTACTTGCGCTGCTGCACGGTGTTTATGTTTGGAACGTTCTGTGGCTTTATGCCACCTACAAGTTCGATCTCACCGTGTGGTGGTACCCCATTGTCATGGTGGAGTGGGTAGTGTTTGAACTGCTAAGCATCTGGTATATGCCGCTCGCCGTATTGCGAGCCGCGCCTCGCGAATAAGCCCGTCCCGGCCCATGACGCGAATACTCGGTGTCGGCATCGCCACCCTGGACATCATCAATACCGTGGATGGCTTTCCCGCGGAAGATAGCGAGGTCCGCGCATTAACCCAGCGTATTTGCCGTGGCGGCAATGCCACCAATACCCTGGTCGTGCTGAGCCAGCTTGGACATGCTTGCGCCTGGGGCGGAGTGCTGGCGGACGAGCCGGACGGCAAGCGCATCCTGGAAGATCTCTCCCGTCACCGCATTGATACACGCGCCTGCCGCCAGGAGGCGCAGGGCAAGGTGCCGACCTCGTACATTGCGCTGAACCGACGCAACGGTTCACGCACTATCATTCATTACCGTTACCTCCCCGAATATAGCTTTGACGACTTCAGCCGCGTCGACTTGTCCGCTTTTGACTGGCTGCACTTCGAAGGGCGCGCAGTTGACGAAACACGCCGCATGTTGGAGCTGGCTCGCGCCGTAACGCCCTGCACTCCGCGCTCGGTCGAGATCGAAAAACCGCGCGACGCTATCGAGAACCTGTTTCCCCTCGCCGATGTGCTGTTGTTCTCGCGCAACTACGCCCAGTCGTGCGGCATCGAAGATGCCGGCGCTTTTTTGCGCCACGCGCGCAACCTCGCACCACACGCCAATCTAGTGTGCGCCTGGGGTGAGGATGGTGCGTATGGCCTGACGCGGGACGGAAAAACGCACCACAGCCCCGCCTTTCCTCCATCTGTAGTGATTGACACCCTGGGCGCGGGCGACACATTCAACGCGGGCATCATTCACGCCCGTTTGAACGGCTTTACCTGGGAGCACGCCTTACGATTTGCCTGCGAGCTTGCAGGGAAGAAATGCGGGCGGGTGGGGTTTGATATTGGGTTGTGAGGCCGCTGCGAACCTGTTTAATTGCGATTTAATCGAGAGAATTATATACACCCTCTCCCCAACCCTCCCCCGCCTTGCGGGAGAGGGGAAAAATACACCGAATTAAATCAGAAACTTTCCTCGCTTACTTCTGCGCAGCCGAGCGGCCCACGACTACCGTCACCATTTTGTCAGGCTGGATGCGCCGCTTGAAGGCATCCTGTATTTGCGGCAGGGTGACGGCGTCCACCTTAGCGATAAAGGCATCGAGGTAGTTCAACGGCATGTTGTAAAAACCGATCATGCCGATGTAATCGACAATCTTTTTATTGGTGTCGATGCGCAGCGGGAAACCGCCGGTGATGTTTTTCTTTGAGGCTTCGAGTTCCTTGGCGGTGGGGCCTTTTTCCACGAAGGTAGCCAGCGTGTCGCGCATCACCTTGAGCGCTTCATCGGCCTGATCGGAACGGGTTTGCAAGCCCATGGTGAACGGCCCCCGGTCGCGCAGCGGCATAAAATAGCTGTAAGCGCTATATGACAAGCCGCGCTTTTCGCGGACTTCCTCACTCAGACGTGACACCAGCCCGCTGCCGCCCAGGGTGTGGTTGCCCACGTACAGCGCGAAATAATCGGGGTCGTTGCGGCTCATGCCCGGCTGGCCGGAGAGGATGTGGGTTTGCGCTGAAGGGTATTCGATGTTGACGGATTGGGATGCCGTCAAATCGTTCACCTTGGGCAAGGCAGGCGCAGGCTCGCCCTCCGGCAGCTTGCCCACCAGTGCATCGGCCAGCGCTTGTGCCTGTGCGCGATCCAGCGCGCCAACGATGGCCACCACGGCATTGCGTGCCACATAGTAGCGGCTGTGGTGGTTGACGGCGTCATCGCGGGTGAGCGCATTGAGCGATTCCTCAGTGCCCAGCGGTGGCGCGCCATAGGGGTGATCGCCATACATGGCCTTGTCGAACGCCTTGTCGGCAATGGCATCCGGTGATTGCTGCTGCTGACGCAGGCCAATCAGCATGCGCTTGCGCACGCGCTCGAAGGCGTCCTGCGGAAAGGTGGGCTGACGCAGGATCAGCGCCAGGGTGTCGAGGGCCGGTTGCAGCACCTCCGGTTTGCTCAGGCTGCGCAGGCTGACCGTGGCGCTGTCCAGCTCGGCAGCGGTGGCGAATTGCGCGCCCAGATCGCCGAAGCGCTCCGCAATCTGGTCGGCGTTCAAATCACCCGCGCCATCGTTAAGCAGGCCGCTGGTAAGTTGCGCCAGACCACCCTTGCCCTCGTTGCGCGCACCGCCCGCGTCGAACATGACGCGCACATCGACTATCGGCAGCTCCGGCGCAGGCACGAAATAGACGCGCGCGCCGTTGGCAGTCTGCCATTGCTGGATCGCGGGGGCGGCGCCGGCAAAGGTTGGGGATAACAGGCTGAATACTGCGACAACCGTAAACACTACCGTTTTTTTTGCATTCTGGAACATAGGATATTGCTTCCTGGGCTGAATGGTCGGGGAATTGGCCATATGGAGATTAACGACCATGGCGACCTCCTCCGGCAGGCATTGCGCCATGCGCCGGTTTATCGCTCATCGGCTGCGGATCGAGCACCGCCACGGTGAGGCCGTCGTCGACAAGATATTTGCGCGCCACCTGCTGGATCTGTTCAGGGGTGATGGCGCTGAGCTTGTCGACATACTCATCGAGCAGCTTGGGGTCCAGCCCCACTGTGACCAGTGTGCCGATCTGCATGGCCTGGTAAAACGGCGAGTCCAGTTCGTAGACCTTGCTGGCGATAACCTGCGCCTTGATGCGGGCAAGCTCCTGCGCGCTCACCGGCTCGTCCTGGAGACGCTTGATCTGACCGCGGATCGCCTGCTCCAGATCCGCTACGCTGCGATCCTGGGACGGCGTGCCGGCGAAGTTGAATACATCCGCGCCGCGGTTATACATATTGTAGCCCGCACCCGCTTCGGCGGCGATTTGTGATCCGCGCACCAACTCTTTGGCGAAGCGCGCGCTGTCACCGCCATCCAGCACACCGGCCAGCATCTCCAGCGCATACGGCTCCCAGCTTTCCTTGGTGGTCTTGATGACCGGCACCTTGTAGCCCATCAGCAAATAAGGCAGCTCCGCCGGGGCCTTGACGGTGACGCGGCGCACGCCCTTTTGTTCTACTTCCTTGCGCGGCTTGTCGGGGGTGATCTTGCTGGATTTGAGCGGGCCGAAATACTGCCTGGCCAGCTTGAATACCTCGTCGGCCTTCACATCGCCCACCACCACGACCGTGGCGTTGTTCGGGGCATACCATTTCTGGTACCACTCACGCAGATCTTCAGCATGCAGATTTTCCAGGTCATCCATCCAGCCAATAATGGGATGACGATAGGGGCTGTTGACAAAGGCGGCGGCGGTGAACTGCTCCTGGGTCAGAGACTGTGGCTCATCGTCGGTGCGCAGACGGCGCTCCTCCATCACCACCTTGATCTCTTTGGCGAATTCCTCTGGTTGCAGCAGCAGATTGCGCATGCGATCCGCCTCCAGCTCAAAGCTCACCTTGAGGCGGCTTTTCTCCATTTGCTGGAAATAGGCGGTGTAGTCCTGGCCGGTAAAGGCGTTCTCACGCCCGCCGTTGGCGGCGATGATGCGCGAAAACTCCCCCGCCGGACGTGTGGTAGTACCCTTGAACATCATGTGCTCCAGCACGTGGGAGACGCCGGTGATGCCGTCGTGCTCGTAGCTGCTGCCCACCTTGTACCAGACCTGCGACACCATCACCGGGGCGCGATGATCCTCTTTGACGATGACTCGCAAACCATTGTCCAGCGTGGTTTCACGTAAGGCATTCTCCGCCTGGGCGGATGGCATGAGAGACAGACTGAGAACGGCGGTGAATAACAGGAAGCGTATCGGCATATAGATGTGGTCCTTGTTGTTGTCTTGAAGCTGGCAGCTTTCCAGGCTGAAACCGGGGCCTGAATGATGTTAGAATGTCATGCATCATCACGCCTGATCTCAGACACTGAGCTTATTGACCGAGAATAGCATGTTTGGTTTCCTGAAAAAAAAGGGCGACGATAAAATTCCGCCCGATACGACTACAGCCCCGGACGTTGCAACGCCTGTTGAGCAGTCCGCAGGACTATTCGATCGCCTGAAAAATCGCCTAACGCGCACCCGCCAGGGCCTGACTGAAGGCCTGGCCAGCTTGGTGCTGGGCAAAAAGCAGATCGACGCGGAGGTGCTGGAAGACCTCGAAACCCGGTTGCTGAGCGCGGATGTCGGCGTGGACGCCACGCGCAAGATCATCGGTGATCTGACAGCGCGGGTGGCGCGCAAACAGCTCGCCGACGCCGATGCCCTGTTTGCCGCGTTGCGCGAGGATATGCTGGCGATTTTGCAACCGTGCGGCAAGCCCCTTGTGATTCCCGAGGACCGCAAAGCGCCCTTTGTGCTGCTCATGGTAGGGATTAACGGCGCGGGCAAGACCACCACCATCGGCAAACTCGCCAAGCGCCTCCAGAGCCAAGGGCATTCCGTCATGCTTGCTGCGGGCGACACCTTCCGCGCTGCGGCGGTGGAGCAGTTGCAGGTCTGGGGCGAGCGCAACGGTATCCCGGTGATCGCCCAGAAACAGGGCGCCGACCCCGCCTCGGTGGCTTACGACGCCCTCCAGGCCGCCAAGGCGCGCGGCGTGGACGTGCTGATCGCCGACACGGCGGGCCGGCTGCACACCCAGACCAACCTCATGGAAGAACTGAAAAAGATCAAACGCGTCATCGCCAAACTCGACCCCGACGCCCCGCATGAGGTGATGCTGGTGGTTGACGCAGGCATAGGCCAGAATGCGCTCAACCAGGCCCAGCAATTCGGCCAGGCGGTAGGCCTGACCGGCATCACCCTTACCAAGCTGGACGGCACCGCCAAGGGCGGCATCATCTTCGCCATCGCGCAAAAAACGGGCCTGCCGATCCGCTTTATCGGCGTCGGTGAAGGCATCGACGATCTGCGCGAATTCGATGCTGCGGAATTTGTTGACGCGCTGCTGGGGGACGAAGGGGTGGCAAGAAGATAAAGATGGAGCTGACATGAATGGCGCTTACTTAACCCGAATGTTTCATAAATTAACGCGCGCCCTCGCTGGTCTTTTGATCGCTATGGGAATTTTGTTCAGTCGGCCGTATGAATCACTACGACGCTTCTTCACAAAATCCCCCTATCAATCAAAATCCGGCGCGATCATCACGCGAATTTATGAAACATTCGGGTTAAATCAAAATGTAGGGCGGGTTAGCGTTTTTTGCGTAACCCGCCAAGCGTTGCGTAGCAACACAACCCATTTTTTAATGGACCCTTCGGAACTGACAGCCCTCCTGCAACCTGCTGCTTTATAAAACATGATCCAATTCACCAATGTCACCAAGCGCTACCCCGGCGGCCATCAGGCCCTGAACAATGTCAGTTTCGAGCTAAAGTCTGGGGAGATGGCCTTTCTCACCGGGCACTCCGGGGCGGGCAAAAGCACCCTGCTCAAGCTCATCACCTGTATCGAGCGGCCCACCACTGGGCAGGTGATGGTCAACGGCAAGAATCTCGGCAAGCTGGGCCGCCGCCATGTCCCTGCGATACGGCGCCAGATCGGCATGATCTTCCAGGACCACAAGCTCATCAATGAGCGCACCGTGTTCGACAACGTGGCCCTGCCGCTGGTGATCGCCGGTCTGCACAACCACCAGGAAATCGCCCGCCGGGTGCGCGCTGCACTCGACAAAGTGGGGCTGCTGGGCAAGGAGAAACAACATCCGGTGACGCTCTCTAGCGGCGAGCAGCAACGCGTCGGCATCGCCCGCGCCGTCGTCAACAAACCGGCGCTGCTACTCGCCGACGAACCCACCGGCAACCTCGACCCCGATCTGGCGGCGGAGGTGATGGGGTTATTCGGGCAATTCAACCAGGTTGGCGTCACCGTACTGATCGTCAGCCATAACGTCGATCTCATCACCCGCTTCCGTTCACGTATTCTGCACCTGGAAAAGGGCGGTCTGGTGAATCAGCAAGTGTAGGGTGCGTCCAATCACCGAAAAAGATATGTAACGTATTAATGCGTATAAAAAACTATTTCCTAAACCACCTCTACGCCTTCTTTTACAGCCTGGGCCAGATCAGTCGCGCGCCGCTGTCCAGCGTCATGACTATGGTGGTGATCGGCATCACCTTGGCCTTCCCCGCCGGTCTGTATGCTGTGCTGAAAAATGCCCAGCAACTCAGCGCGGGTTGGGATGATGTAGCGCAAATCTCGGTGTTTCTCAAAAAAGAAGTGGGCGACCAGGCCATGGCCGATCTGGCAAAGCGTTTGCATGACCGACCGGATATCGCCATGATTACGCCTGTCCCGGCGGCCCAGGCGCTGGAGGAATTCAGAAAACTTTCCGGTTTTGACGACACCCTGCGCGCCCTGGAGGAAAATCCCCTACCTTCCGTACTGGTAATCCAGCCGGCTGCGGGGTATGCTGACCCGGTGGCCGTCGAACATTTACAGGCGTCGCTGCGAAAACTTCCGGAAGCGGATTTTGTCCAACTCGATATCCAGTGGGTACAGCGCCTGCACGCGGTGCTTGAAATCGCCAAACGCGGCGTGGAGATCCTCGCCGTATTACTGGGGCTGGCAGTGCTGCTGATTGTGGGGAATACCATCCGTTTGGGAGTCCAGAGCAACCGTGATGAAATCGCGATTACCAAACTGATCGGCGCCACCGATGGCTTCGTGCGCCGCCCCTTTTTATATGCCGGGGTCTGGTACGGATTGCTGGGCGGCATCATCGCCTGGGGGCTGGTCAGTCTCGCACTGCTGCTGCTGGATGAGCCGGTGAGGAAGGTGTCGGCCTTGTATGACAGCGCCTTCGCCTTGGGTATGCTGGATGTCTGGACCACCCTGTTGCTGCTAACCTCGGGCACACTGCTCGGCCTGCTTGGATCGTGGTTGGCGGTGGGCAAGCATTTGCGGGCGGTTGAACCTGATTGACGGTTTGAACCTAAAAACGGCCGTTTTTAGGTTCAATGGAACATTTTTCCGGGTTAGCACTCTAACGCTGTGAGTGCTAATATTGGCACCTACTTTGTGATTTCTTGAGATAGATCAAATCATGGGACCGGAAAAACTGCTATATACACACCATAACTCTAAAATGGAGAGGGGGGTACAGCAATGAACAAAACCATGCTATTGGATATAGTGTTGCCGCCAGTAGGCAGTATCGAGGCCTACACACAAGCGGTGGCACGCATACCTATATTGACTGCGGAAGTTGAGCACGAACTCGCCCTACGCCTGCGCAATGATAATGATCTGGATGCCGCCCGGCATCTGGTCATGTCGCACCTGCGCTTTGTAGTGCATGTCGCGCGCGGCTATAGCGGTTATGGCCTGGCGCAGGCGGACCTCATCCAGGAAGGCAACATCGGCCTGATGAAGGCGGTCAAACATTTTGACCCCACCATGAATGTGCGCCTGGTGTCGTTCGCCGTGCATTGGGTGCGCGCCGAAATGCACGAATTCATTCTGCGCAACTGGCGCATCGTGCGGGTGGCGACCACCAAGGCACAGCGCAAGCTGTTCTTCAATCTGCGCAGCTCCAAGACGCACCTCGGCTGGTTCAGCCGCGAGGAGGTCGATGCTCTCGCCAAGAAATTGGACGTAAGTTCGGAAGTAGTGCGGGAAATGGAAATGCGCATGAACGGCTACGACGCTTCCTTCGACCCCTATAGCGAGACTGAAGATGCCGACTCCACCAACATAGCCCCTGCGGCCTATCTGGCGGACGTGCAGGCGGATCCTTCGCTAGTGCTGGAGAACAGCGATTGGGAGTCGCGTGGAACGGAACGTTTGCGTAACGCCCTCACCGCGCTGGACAAGCGCAGCCAGGACATCCTTCAGCGCCGCTGGCTGGCCGAGGACAAGGCTACCCTGCATGACCTGGCCGACAAATACCAGGTCTCGGCTGAGCGCATCCGCCAACTGGAAAAGAGCGCCATGAAAAAGCTCAAGCAGGCGCTGGAAGCATAATCCACCCTCTCCCCAACCCTCTCCCGCCTTGCGGGAGAGGGGGGGTAAATACACCTTTGCATTGGAACCAACATGACGCCGTAGCTTTGCCGTCATCCTCCATCTTCACTCCAACCGTCCCGCCTCCAGCACCGGCACCATCCAGTAGTGCAAGCCGCTACCGGCGAAGTCACGTTTAAGCCCTTCGATTATGTCCCGCGCCACCTCGATGGGGAGGTGACATTGAAACATCAGTTTTCGGCTCCGGCCTGTGACCTGTTCAGCTATGCTCAGACACTGGTGTCCGGTGCCGTGGCCGTCTATCTTCAGGCTTGTGAAACCATTCATTCCCTCACGGGTAAGTAGCCAGTCCACCAGCGCGTCTTCGATTGTCGGAGTGGCGATAATCACAAGCAGACATTCATTCATGATGTTGTCCTCAATCAATCAATCAGGTTCAACGTGGCTCTCCGAAACGCCGGTACAAAATCGGCAGCAATACCAGCGTAAGAAGGGTGGATGTGATCAGCCCGCCGATCACGACTATCGCCAGCGGTCGCTGGATTTCCGAGCCGGGGCCAGTGGCGAATAGCAGCGGCGCGAGGCCGAAGGCGGTGATCGAAGCGGTCATCATCACTGGCCGCAGGCGGCGCTTGGCGCCTTCCACCACTACTTGGGCCAGCGCCATGCCCTGGGCGCGCAACTGGTTGAAGTAGCTCACCAGCACCACGCCGTTGAGCACGGCGATGCCGAGCAGGGCGATAAAGCCCACCGAGGCGGGCACCGAGAGATATTCGCCAGACAGCCACAGGGCGAACACGCCGCCGATCATGGCGAAAGGGATGTTGGACAGCACCAGTATCGACTGGCGCACCGAACCAAACGTGGAAAACAGCAGCAGGAAAATCAGGCCTATTGCAACTGGCACCACGATGGACAGGCGCGTAGCGGCGCGTTGCTGATTTTCGAATTGACCGCCCCATTCCAGATGGTAACCGCTGGGCAATGGCACCCGTTGCGCGACCATGCGCCGCGCCTCCTCGACAAAGCCCACCAGATCACGGCCCTGCACGTTGGCGATTACTATGACCATACGCGCGGCGCGCTGGCGATCCACCTTCACCGGGCCTTCCACGCGCGTGAGTTTTGCCACGGTGGCAAGCGGCACATTGTGACCATCCGGCAAGGTGATGAGCAGGTTGGCGAACGTGGCGGGCGAATCCACGCCAGTGCGCAGAATCAGTGGGGTGCGACGCATACCCTCGTGGATGGTGCCTACCCGGTTGCCTTCAAGCTGGGCGCGTAGCGTGTTTTCCAGCTCGTCGACGGAGAGGCCGAGGCGGCCCGCCGCCAAGCGGTCAATGTCGATTTTGAGAAACTGCATGCCTGCATTGCGGGTGGTGTAGACATCCTGGCTGCCTTTGATGGATCGTACCGCGATGGCGATTTCTTCGGCCTTTTTGTTGAGTGTATCAATGTCGGTGCCGAACAGCTTGATGGCCAAGTCGCCGCGCACGCCGATAATCATCTCCGAGACGCGCATCTCGATAGGCTGGGTGAAGTTGTAGACCAGGCCAGGAATGCCATCCATTACTTTGCGCAGCTCCTCAATTAGCGCCTCCTTGCTCTGCATCCGCCACTGCTCACGCGGTTTGAGCACGAGAAAGGTATCCGTCTGATTGAGGCCCATCGGGTCGAGTCCTATCTCGTCCGATCCCACTCGCGCAACAATGCCGGTCACCTCCGGCACACGCTTCATGATCTCCTGCTGGATCTTGAGGTCGAGGGCGGCGGATTGTTCGAGCGTGATCGACGGCAGTTTTTCCACGCCGATGATAATGTCGCCTTCATCCATGGTGGGCATGAAAGTCTTGCCGATTTGGGTATAAACCACTGCGGTGAGCGCCAATGCGACCAGCGCCACGATGACAATGGTGCGCGTATGAGACAGGGACCAATCGAGCAGTGGCGTATATAGCCGGGCAATGGTTCGCACCAGCCAGGGGTCGCCGTGCCCCGTGCTCTTGAGCAGGTACGAGGCAATTACCGGGATCACGGTGAGCGACAGCAGCAACGAGGCGCTCAGCGCGAACACGATGGTGAGCGCCACCGGGCTGAACAGCTTTCCCTCCAGCCCTTGCAGGGTGAGCAACGGCAGGAACACGGTGATGATGATCAGGATGCCGGCGGTAACCGGCACCGCGACCTCGCGCACCGAGCGGTAGATCACGTGCAGGCGCGGCAGGCGCGCGGCCTGTTCGTGGGCGAGATGCGCGACGCTGTTTTCCACCACTACCACCGCAGCATCGACCAGCATGCCGATGGCAATCGCCAGTCCACCCAGGCTCATCAGATTGGCGGACATGCCGAACTGGCTCATCAGGATAAACGTGACCAGCGCGGCCAGGGGCAGCGCGAGGGCCACCGTCACAGCGGCGCGCAGGTTGCCGAGAAACAGCACCAGCAGGATCACCACCAGCGCGATGGCCTCAAGCAGCGCTTCCGCTACAGTAGTGACGGCGCGTTCCACCAGGTGACCGCGATCATAAAAGACCTGGAGGCTGACGCCTGGCGGCAGGCTGGGCTTGATCTCGTCGAGCTTGGCGCGCACCCCCGCCACCACCTGCCGGGCGTTGGCACCACGCAGCCCCAACACCAGCCCCTCCACCGCCTCGCCCTGGCCGTTGCGCGTCACCGCGCCATAGCGCGTAAGCGCGCCGATGCGCACCTCGGCGACATCCGCAACGCGCACCGGCACGCCACGGTCGTTTTTGACCACGATGGCGCGCGCGTCGTCGAGGGTTTTGATGCGGCCCTCGGCACGCACCAGCAATGCCTCTTCGCCGTCATTTATGCGTCCCGCGCCGTCGTTGCGGTTGTTCATCTCCAGCGCCTGTTGCAGCATTTGCAGGGTAACGCCGCGTGCAGTCATGCGCACGTTGTCCGGCGCCACCTCGAAGGCGCGCGCCAGCCCGCCCAGTACGTTCACATCGGCCACGCCCGGCACGGTACGCAACGCCGGGCGTATCACCCAGTCGAGCAGGCTGCGCCGCTCCATCAATGACAGGCCGCCGCCCTCGATGGTGAACATGAACATCTCGCCCAGCGGTGTGGTCAACGGCGCTATGCCGCCGCTGATGCCGGGCGGCAGATCGCCGCGCACACTGTTGAGACGCTCGGTCACTTGCTGGCGTGCCCAATAGATGTCCGTGCCGTCAGCGAAGTCTACGGTGACATCGGTGAGCGCGTATTTGGTCACGGAGCGCAGCATGGTCTGGTTGGGAATGCCCAGCATCTCCACCTCGATGGGCGCGGTGATACGCGCCTCCACTTCCTCGGGCGTCATGCCGGGGGCTTTGATGATGATCTTGACCTGGGTGGACGACACGTCCGGGAAGGCGTCGATGGGCAGGTTTTTGAAGGCCAGCGTCCCGCCGCCCACCAGCAGAGCCACCACCAGCATCATCAGCAGGCGCTGGGTCAGTGCGAATTGGATCAGGCGTGACAACATCACTCATGCCCTCCGCTACCGCCCAATCCCATCCACGCGCCTTTCACCGCCGCCACACCGCGCACCGCGATGCGCTCATCGCCACGCAGCTCGCCCGCGATCACGCTACGGCCATTCTGTTCGCTGACGATTTGTACTGGCAGGGCGCGGAAGCCCTGTGCGGTCTGAACGAAAATCACACTCTGCTTCGCGCTACGCGCCACGGCAGTGACAGGTACGCTATAACGCTGCCCCGCCACCGAGGCCACCAGTTGCGCCTCGATGAACTGGCCCGGCCGCAGACTATCCGTGCCACGCGTGATCTCGGCGCGCAGCAGCACGGTCTGGTTTTCGGGGTCCATGTCACGCCCGATCATGATCAGACGGCCCGATGCCGATGCGGTTGGCACCTCCACGCCCTGCCCGATTGCCAGGCCATTTACCCGCTCCTGCGGCACGCGCAGCTCCAACCACAGCGTGTCCAGCCGTGCCATGCGGTAGAGCGCTTCGAGGCGGTCCACGCGCTGCCCGGCCACCACCTTTTGCTCCAGCACGATCCCGGCAATGGGCGCTGTTATGGTGAGCGTACCGCTCAGCGCCCGCGTCTGCTCCAAGCGGCGTAACGCGGCTTCATCCATCCCTGCCAGGCGCAAGGTTTGACGGTGCTCATTGAGCGCCGACGCCAACTCCTCGTGGCGGCTTTTGGTGGTCAGGTAACGGCGCTCGGCGATGATGCCGTCCTTGAACAACTGCTCGTCGCGCGTCAACTCGGACTTGGCCAGCCTCACCTGGGTCAACGCCTGGAGATAGCTGCCTTGTTCTGTGACAATCTCTGTACTGCGGAGGGTGGCCAGGGGTTGTCCCTTGCTTACCTTGTCACCCACTGCGGCCAGCAGCGCCTCCACCAGCCCGCTTTGGGAGGCGCTGACCACGCGTTCCTGTGCAGGCGGAATCACCACGCGCGCCGGGAAGCGGCTGCTCAATACCACCGGCGCCGGTTCCAGCGGCGCAACCACGATGCCCAGCGTCTTGAGTTGAGCAGGAGTGAAATGGATATCGTCAGCGGCCTGCGCCGCAGGGGAGGCCCCTGTAATGGCCAGCAAACAGGCCGCCATTACGGCCCGCAAAATGTTTATTTTTTTCATGGTATTTCTCCAGCGGCCTGGTTATAGCGTGCGATATCTCTTTGTAATTGCAGTCCAAGCTGCTGTTCGGCGCGTTCTGCGGCAAACGTCAGGGTCTGTACGCGCAGCAGAGCCACCAGATCAATCTCGCCGATGGCAAAAGCCTTTTTCATCAGGCGCAGGTTTTCCTGTGCCAGACGGTTTTGCTCGACGGCCAGATCGAACTCGGCGCGCGCCAGCGCCAGGGCGTGCTCTGCTTCATCCAATGCCAGATCCAGCTCGCGCTTGAGCGCATCGCGCACACTCTGTGCTTCGGATTGAGCTACCACCGAGGCGGCCAGCCGGGGGCCGGCATGGGCCGCGCTGTGCAGCGGCAGGGTTAGGGCGATGCCGACGCTGTCGTTACCCGCGCTTCTGAGCGTTGACCGCTCACTCCGGGTGCCCAGGGTAAGCAGGGGATTGCCGCGCCGCTCCTCCCTGGCCAGTTGTGTCTCGGCGACGGCCTGCGCCACGCGGCTTTGACCATCGGCAAGCAGGGGGTGGTCGTCGGCAACGGCAGTTTGCGTTGACGGGACTTCGTTGCGCACTGCGGGCAACGCTTCGATACCTGTCAACATCTCATAACGGTGCAGCGCGTGCTTGAGTTCGGTGTGGGCACGCAGGTATTGCGCCTGGCGGCGTAGCGTTTCATCCTGCGCCAGCAGCAGATCGACCCTGGCCAGTTCGCCTGCCGCCATGCGCTTGCGCACATCCTGCTCCAGCGCCTGCGCGGCGCGCCATTGCTGCTCCGCCAACGCCAGATCATTTTCCATCAATGCCACATCCCACAGGCGCTCACGCACCTGCCCGGCTACCTCCAGCCGCAGGGCACCTTCCAATGCCTTTAGCCCCACCCCTGCTTGATCGGCGACCGCCTTTCTCGCCTGCTTCTGTCCAAGCAGCCACAGCGGCATCTGGATACCGCCCTCCCACTCGCGCAACCCGTCCTGGCTACCGATCCGGTCGGTCTGGTGACGCAATATCAACGCTGTGGGACCTGCCAGCGGGTTGCCCGCCTGACGGCGCAGCGCATCCACCTGCTCGCCACGCGGCGCAATCACCTGCTGGCGCGGGTAACGCTCAAAGGCCCGTTGCGTCACGTCATGTAGCGTTAGATGCGGGTCTACCGTCACACGGATGGCGTCTTCGGCAGGAGGTGCTGCCAGGGCATAGCCCGTCAGGCAGGTCCAAAGCACCAGACCCCAGATATGGGCATACGACATCGCACCCCGCAAGGGCATCAATCGCATAAAGTCTCCACACTAATAAAAGGAATTATCACCGCCGTACCCGCAAGGTAAGGCAACACACCGTTGGCAGGATATCCTGCCAGAGGTTAAGGCAGGCTTAAATAAGCGGGGGAGCGCGCGGCGCGCAAGGGGCGGTGTGAGGGCTGGGTTGAAATGAAGGGGCGTCGTCCAGGGCAATGTGTTGTACCACCATCGGGGCCGGAAACACCGGAACAGAGGGAGAAACACCCGTAGGTGGGCTCTTCTTCGACTTGAAAGGCGGAACCTCAGCCACACCGCCTTCGATACCGATGGGCATTCCGACGGCGGCAGGCACTGTGTCAATGGCTGTAGCATCCGTACCAACGCTCGAGTCATTACCGACGCCACCCGCGTTTAGATAGGCGGGCAGCACATGGATATGCACCCCCATCGCGGCGGCCGGACCATCACCGTCATTGCCGCCCACATGCGCATGGACCAATGGGGACATCGCCTGGATGACCACGATCAAAAATACCAAAAACAAATTGCTGCCGCGTTTCAGCATCGTATGCGTATCGCCTGGACGCCTCGGAACAAAACAGAAGGTGAACACTGTGCCTGAGTGTACATCAGTTTTTAAAGCGCGTATCCCATCGAATGATATCAAATAGATGCACAGAATAATTATAGCACGCGATGACGCCATGACGGGTTGTCAGCGCAGCTCCATCCCCGACGGAACGGTGCTTACCCCCGGCATTTGCACAAGAGAAGTGCAAGGCGTAGCGCCATCGTTACTGGAAGCGTTTGCGGAACGCGGACGGGAATGCGAACATAAGTTGGAAGAACTACCGTTGGCCGCAACTTGCCGGTCATCAGCGGCGCCGAAGGTTGGGTGCCGGTGACGACTCAGGCAACCGACGCCTTGTGCGATTGTCTTGGTTTTGGAGGGTGAAAAGTGGATGTTTCGACAACATCGTTGATCTTGCGAGTAGTATTGGTTGTGGTGCTCATCCCTGCTGTGTTGCTGGCATTGGGGCTGGCGTGGAACCATCCGCCCTTGGGCGAGCCGCCAGGCTTTTCCTTCCGGCTCAAGACCTATCTTACGACACATGTGGCGGAAGTGCGTGATGACGCGATTTTCCCCGAGCTGCGTCCGCGCCATTACGATATTGCAGTGCAACCCCTGTTCGAGGCGGTAAGCCACGCCGCGCAAAGTTTGGGGTGGGAAATTACAGGAATTGACGCTGAGCACAAGGTCTTGCACGCAGTGGTAGCCACGCCGGTATGGCGCTTCAAGGACGATGTGACAGTCTGGTTGCAGTCTTCGCCGCAAGGAGGAAGTGCAGTCTATGTGCGTTCGGAATCACGTATTGGAAAGGGTGATTTGGGGGCGAATGCCCGGCATGTTCTGGATTTGATCCAGGCAACAGAGAAAAGCATGGGCGTGAAAAAATAAAAGCCGGCACCAAGGCCGGCTTTTAAAAACAGCAATGCTATAAGTTATAAGTTACAAACTTATTACTGACCAGCGGCAGGAGCGGCAGGAGCAGCAGGAGCAGCTTCGGCAGCAGGAGCGGCAGGAGCAGCTTCGGCAGCAGGAGCGGCAGGAGCAGCTTCGGCAGGAGGAGCAGCAGGAGCAGCTTCGGCAGCAGGAGCTGCTTCAGGAGCGGGAACTTCGGCTGTTTCTTCCTTTTTGCCGCAAGCAGCCAAGGACAGCGCCAATAAAGAAGCAAGGAGAATTGGGTGTTTCATGTCAGTTCCTATAATCCTAATAAAAAAATAAACGCGAATATCCACCATTTCCCGATACTGAAAACAGTTAAGTATCGAGCAAGCGCCATATTCTAGTGCTATTTGAGAAAATTTCCAATAGTTTAGCAATATTTTTTAGAGCGTCTCCAGAATTTGCGATCCATAGCTCGCGCTCATACGGTTAATCCCGCGCGCCAATGATATAATTTAACGTTTGATCAGATGGAAGTCTTCATGTGTGCTTTTATCTTCCAGTGTCATGCAGAAATATCCGGAGGTCATCTTGCCGTTGAGCCTGGATAGCCATCTTTACGATGGTGAAATTGATGTCCCTTGCGTCAGTGCTCCCTTGACTATAGCGGGCCCTGCGGGTGATCTTGAGGCGATTGTCTCTTTGCCGCTTGAGATTGGGGCAATGCGTGCCGTGGCGGTGATCTGTCATCCACATCCGCTTTATGGCGGCACCATGGCCAACAAGGTAGTTCATTACATGTCGCGCACTTTTAATGAATTGGGCGCGGGAACGGTGCGCTTTAATTTCCGTGGTGTGGGGGCGAGTGCGGGTAGTTATGCGCATGGCATCGGTGAAACAGAAGACCTGCTGGCGGTGCTGGACTGGGTGGAGGAGCAGTACCCAGGACATGCTGTCTGGCTGGCAGGCTTTTCTTTCGGGGCCTACGTTGCGCTATGCGGTGCTGGCCGCAGGCCGGTGGCACGGCTTATTACGGTCGCGCCGCCAGCGAATCTTTTTGATCTTAACGCGGCGCCTTTGCCGTCATGTCCGTGGCTGTTGATTCAAGGGGATCAGGATGAAATCGTTCCCTGCGATGAAGTGCTGGATTGGGTGGATAGCCTGGCTCGTCCACCGCGGGTGATCTGCATGAAGGGTGTTGATCATTTTTTTCACGGTCATCTCAACGATTTGCGCGATAGACTCAAACAGGCGCTTGCGCCTCGCGGCACTAAAACTGGGGATGCAAAGGTTGCATGATCGGTTGCCAGCTATGCTTCTGTGGTCAGAGACCGTGAAAATATTCCCGCCGTAGCGAGGGATTTTTTCACGGTCTCTCAGACCACCATTTGCTGCGCCATTGCATCAAGCCCTTCGCAGCCTTCCAGGACGCGGTTCATTACCATGACTACCTGCACCTCATCCAATTGCAGCGCTTGCAAGATGGCGGGCGGCAGATCATGGCCTTCGCCCTCGCCGATGCCGTGGGTTTTGAGCATACGGTCGGCGATCAGCGCCAGGTTGGCATAGGTCGCGTGCGGGCCGACATACGCTTCGTTATGGTGCTCACGTACCGTGACAGTGAGCTCTTCGGGCAGGCGCCACGCCTCGGTCAGCCAGGCGCCCATTTGGCCGTGGGTTATGCCCAAGGTCTCGGTTTCCAATGTAATGATGGATTTTTCGGGGTTTTTACCCACCAGATCGTTTAATTGTAAAAACTCCTGCTTGAACATCCCCCCCATCAGAAGGTGCCCGATGTTGTGCAGCAAACCTGCCAGGTAGCTTAACCCGGCGCGTGGGCGGATGGGTTCGGGCATGGCCTTGCCCAAGGCCTGCGTCAACGCTGCGCTGTAGGTGGCGTGGCGCCAGAAAGCGCTCAAACCCAGGGGGCCGTGTTGAGGGATCTTGAATGGCTTTGCCGCGGCCAGCCCCAGGGCGAGATTCATGACCATTTCATAGCCCAGTACGCGGGCTATGGCGACGCGCACCGAATCGACGCGCCCCTGGTAGCCAAAGAATGACGAGCTGGCGTAGCGCATGACCTGGGCGGCCAGCGCGGGGTCCATTTCGACAAGCTTGGCGAGATCATCCGCGCGCGCATTCGGGCTTGCGCTCAGTTGAATGATTTTCAGCGCCATCTCCGGCAGCGCGGGGAGCGCCCCCATGCGCTCGATGCGGTGCTTGATGTCCAGGGTGCGGTCACTTTCCTTCTGTGCACCCTCTTGAGCGCCGACGGACGCCACTGAGCCGTCATCAAGCGCTGCCACGGGGCGTGCGAAGCTACCGCCCAGCCAGGCATTGCGCTGCATGATATGAAAACTTTTGCTGGTCACTTTGACAAGATGCGCGGGGCTGCCCGAGGTGAAGCAGATGTCTCCTGACTGAATCAGACTGTCGTCAATGATGGCCCGCACACCGTAAGCCTCTCCCAGCGGGGGGATAAAGCCGGGCTTGCAGTCCCGGAAAATGGCGGTGATTTGCATGTCCTGAGCAGGCTCCAGTTTGCGGTGCAGCATCTTGCAAAGGGCGTCGATGTCCAGTTCATGCGTGATCGGCATGACGGCCATCACCAGCCCGATCTGGTCTTTCAGAAGCACGGTGCGCGCCAGGGAACGGGGAGATATTCGGGCGGCGGTGGCGGCCTCCGCAAGAGAGGCGATCTCGGGCAGGTCCAGCACGGTGTATACAATCCGGTTGTTATCCAGATATTGCTTTATCGTGTATGCGAT
Source organism: Gammaproteobacteria bacterium (assembly GCA_040183005.1). NCBI lineage: Bacteria > Pseudomonadati > Pseudomonadota > Gammaproteobacteria > Gammaproteobacteria bacterium. The sequence goes on along the minus strand of JAMPIW010000001.1, from coordinate 180,358 downwards.
AGCCATGCGAGTGCCTTTTCTTACGTGGGGAATCAGGATGCGGTGGCGCAGACCTGGGCGTAGTCAGTGTAACCAGTGATGCTCGCCTCGTCGCCGCAATGGCGGCAGTTTGGGTCGCGTTTGACCTTGAATTCGTTGAAACGCGCGCCCAACGCGTCGTAATACAGCATCCGGCCCACCAGCGGCTCGCCGATGCTGAGCAGAATCTTGAGCGCCTCGACCGCCTGCAGCACGCCGATCACGCCCGGCATTACCCCCAACACGCCAATCTCGGAGCAGGACGGCGCCATTTCGGCGGGCGGCGGTTCGGGGAACATGCAGCGGTAGCACCCACCGCGCTGTTTTTCATAGCCCGGCCAGAACACCGTCACTTGGCCCTCGAAGCGGTATACCGCGCCATGCACATTGGGAATGCCAAGTTTGACGCAGGCATCGTTGATCAGATAACGGGTGGGCAGATTGTCCGTGCCGTCCACCACCACGTCGTATCCGGTGAGGATTTCTTCCACGTTGTGGCTGCTCAGGTGGGTCTGATAACCAACGACTTTGATCTTGGGGTTGAGGGCTTCGAGCGTCTCGCGTGCTGAATCGACCTTGGGGATGTCTACGCGGGCTTCGGTGTGCAGGATCTGCCGCTGCAAATTGCTGCGGTCTACCACATCATGGTCGACGATACCCAGCGTGCCGACCCCCGCCGCCGCCAGATACAGCGCGGCGGGCGAGCCCAGTCCGCCGGCACCGATCAGCAGTACCTTGCTGTCCATCAGCTTGAGCTGGCCGGTCTCGCCCACTTCGGGGAGCAACAGGTGGCGCGAATAGCGTTCACGTGCATCCGCATCCAGCGCACGGGGTGTCTCGAAGGGCAGGCCGTTATTCTTCCAGCGGTTGAAGCCGCCAGCCACCGAGCGCACGTCATTGTAGCCCATGCGCTGCAACGTCTCGGCAGCAAACAGCGAGCGCACGCCGCCAGCGCACATCGTCAGGACGGTATGGGCGGCATCGGGCACGGCCTCTTCCACGCGCAACTCCAGAAAGCCGCGCCCCAGGCGCAACGCCCCCTTGGGGCTGCCCTGCGCGATTTCGTCAGCCTCGCGCACGTCGATCAAGACGGCACCCTTGCTTTGCAGGGCCAACGCCTCTTCGGGCGTGATTTCGGGAATGGCGGCTTTCAGCTCGGCCAGGCGACGGTCTTTGGCTTTCATCATAATTCTCCTAACTGGTCGGACGCATTCGGATGTATAACACGATGGCCATATACTACCAAACTACGACGCACATGGATGTGCTAGTGCCGGTCGCTCCCGGCATCCTACCTCTTGCGACACTCGTGCATCCATGCACATCGCAGGAGGTAGGATGCCGGGAACGGCCACCGTCACATATCCGCAACGGTTGTTACCCCCCACCTGAGAACATCGTATACAGCGTCAACAGTATTTCCACTACGATCAGAATGACGATGTACCATTCCACGCGCAGACTGCGGTTGTGCTGCAACAGATCCAGCAGCGTCTCCACCGTGCGCGAGATCAGCTCCAGTTTGCGTTCCAGCGCCAGATGGCGTTCGCGGAGTTCGTATTCATCCACCAGCCGCAGATATAACCGGTCGAGATCCGGTCGATCCCACAGTATCTCCGGCTTCTCCCCCATCTCGACACGGCCCACCATTTTGTGCTGGATCAGTAATGTGCCGCCGATATGGCGCAACAACTCCTTGCTCTGGTGTCCTCCGCTGCCATCGCGCTGCAAACTGGCCGCCAAAGGTTCAATGCGGTCGAAAACACCGGCGACGCTGGCCTCGTAGTGGGCAAGCACCACGCTTTTGGCGAGGATATCCGCCACGGTTTGCAGGCGCTCGACACTGAACGCATGAAGTGAGACCACGCCGCCTTCCACGCGTTCATCGCGCTGCGGATTGATGCTCATTTCTGCTTCTTCTGTCTCCGGCCTGGGAAAGGGCTCGCTGATCAGAGGCTTCAAAAGAGACAAAAACGAGGCCTCTTCCATGGCGTCGAGGTCAAACAAGACCACCACACCGTACCGGAACAGCACCGCGCAACCTTGCGCGCCCGCGATTACTGCCAGTGGGGCGACCGCCAGGCGCTGCGCAGCCTCTAGCGCACGCAGGTCGATACGCTCACCCACACACAGGGCGCGCACCCTGACAGTGATTTTGCCTGCAAAGAGTGTCGGCCGCTGCATTTAGCGCATATCCTTGGCGCAACGAAAGCCAAGATCGCCGAATGCCGAGTGCGGCGCCAAATAAAACCTGTACGCTCCCCGGTAAAAATGGCTGACGACGTAGTGGCCAACCCCTCCCCAGCCGCCGCCTCTGACGACCTTGTTCTTGTTGCCGAACGCGGTGCTTTGATAACGGGAGCCGGGATAGGGCTGATACCAGTCATCTACCCATTCCATGACATTGCCCGCCATATCATGGACGCCGTATACCGATTTTCCTGATGGATACGAGCCCACGGGAGCGACCCCCGTTTCCCAGTTATCGGCGCTCCCGGCATTAAGTTTAGAGGGATCCCATTGGTTTCCCCAGGGATATTCCTGTCCGTCCGCGCCGCGCGCTGCCTTTTCCCATTCGGCCTCGGTGGGCAGCCGTTTGCCCGCCCATTTGCAGTAGTCGCGCGCATTGGGCCAGGTTACGCTGGTGACAGGCAGGTTATCCAAGGCCTTTTGATGCTTTTCGATGGCCGCCAGCAGCGCTTCTTTGGTCATCGTCCGCGTATCCATATCCAGTCGCAACGTCTCCGCCACAAATTTTCTCAGCTTATTTACGTCCGCGCTATCCAGAATCTCCCGTGTCAGCAGATAACCGTTTTTTTCCCACTGCGCCGGTAGCCAATAGTTGTTTTGAATGACAAACGTGCGGTAGTGCGCATTGGTGACTTCGTGCTTGTCGATCAGAAAGACAGGGAGCCGCAGCGTGCGTTGGGAATGCTCGTCGAGATACCAGGGTTTTGCGGAGCCAAACTCTTTGGCTTTTCCGCCAGTGTCGGTTTTGTTGCTGCCCATGATGAATGGACCGGCCGGGATGAGCACCATATCCTGGGTGGAGGGCTGTGGCGTACTCTTACTGTCTTGCGCCGTCCATGCTACCGCTGGGTGAATAACCAGGGATGCCAGAAGCGCTATGTTGCGCATGGAGGAAAACGGATTCATGCGGCCGAGCGTGCAGGTGCAATACCGGCCATGGATGGATTTTTTCGGCATGTTGCTCTATCTGTCTGGTGCCAATGATTTTTACTTGATCGGATATATCATATCAATTCCAGCCTGGGCAGGGGTGGCGTTACTCGCTGAGGAATCCGGCCAGTAACTCTGGATCTTCCATCTTTTCCAAAAACCACGCCAGTGCATTCCCCGCCAGAATGGTGCGCCAGGCGATAAACAACCGTGGCTCGGGCACCGGGCAGGCTACTTCCTTGATGATCAGGCGCCCCGCCGCGAGATCGTCCTTGATCATCGCGCGCGGCACAAAGCCGACACCCAGACCCATGCGGTGCGCCTCCAGTTTGGCGCGCATGTCCGGCACAGTGAGGACATCCTGGCCGGATAGCAGGTACGAGGTGCGCGGGGGGATGTTGCGCGAGCTGTCGGCGGCGGCGATGGCGCGATACTGTTGAATATCGTCACTGGTCAGCGGCGTGGACGTGCCGGCTAGTGAATGGTCGGGCGTGACGACAAACACGAATGCCATCTCGCCCAGGACGCGAGTGGCATAACCACCGCCCGCCGGGCCTTCGCCGCTCGCTCCAATGGCAAGGTCGGCGCGCCCTGCCGCCAGCGCGTCCCAGGTGCCACCGAATACCTCCGTGATAATGCGCAGCCGGGTGCCGTGGTTTTCTGCGTAAAATGCGGCAATCAAGGGGTAGATTCTGGCGATTGGTATCAGGTCGTCGACGGCGATGGTCAGCTCGACTTCCCAGCCCGTCGCCACACGCTTGACGCTGCGTTCAAGCTCGGCTGCGGCACGCAGCAAATGGCGGCCATCTTGCAGCAGCTTTTCTCCCGCCGAGGTCAATTTGGCGCGGTGGCCGCTACGGTCGAACAGCGCAATATCGAGGTCCTGCTCCAGCTTTTGCACGGTATAGGTGATTGCCGAAGGTACGCGGTGCAGTTCTTCGGCTGCGGCGGCAAAGCTGCCCTTGCGCGCAATGGCGTCCAGCACATAAAGGGCATCGAGGGTCAGGCGCATATTCAATGTTTACGAAGAGATGATAAGATGGATGTAGTCTAATACCAATCTTGCCAGCGTAATAGCGGCGTGTTTTCCGTAGAGCCTTTTTAAGGTTTCGCGAAAGCAGGATCAGCCGCTGCACAGCTTTTCTCCGAGAGTGTTCGGAGGTTTAACTACGAGGATTAAGGGATGACCCTGCCAAGGAAGCCCAGCTTTCATTTTTCCCCCGTCTTGATGGTTGCGCGCAGCAGGCGCTGGGTCGGCACATTACTTATCCTGCCGATAACCTTGCTTGCATCGGCTTGCCGCAATCCTGAAACCCAGACGCCACCGCCTCCTCCGCCGCCACAAGTCAGTGTTGCCAGCGTGATCGAGCGGCAAGTGGCCGACTCGGATGAATTTTCTGGCCGGCTGGAGGCGGTGGAAAGCGTGCAGGTACGTTCGCGGGTGACGGGGTATATCGACAGCATCGCTTTCCAGCAGGGCAAGGATGTGAAAAGGGGCGAGGTGCTGTTCGTTATCGACCCCGGCCCCTATCGCGCCGAGTTGAACCGCGCCGAAGCGGATCTGGCGCGCTCCCTTGCCCAAGCGGAGCTTGATAAGAGCCAGCTTGCGCGCGCGGAAAAATTACTTCAGGCGCGGATGATCGCGCAACAGGAATATGACGATCGCGCCAGCGCCCAGCACCAATCGGAAGCGAGCGTGCGCGCAGCAAAGGCGGCAGTTGATCTGGCGCGCCTGAATCTCGGCTATACCCGCGTCACGTCCCCCATCAGTGGCCGCGCCGGCCGCGCCGAGGTGACTACCGGCAATCTTGTCACGGGTGGCGATGCGGGCGCGACAGTACTGACCACGGTGGTATCGCATGATCCCATATATGCCTACTTTGAAGGCGATGAACGTGCCTACCTTAAATACGCCGCAGCAGCGAAAAAGACGGCCCGCAGCCCAGTATCCATGGGGCTGAGCAACGAGCAAGGCTATCCGCACCAAGGGCATCTGGACTTCATCGACAACCGGCTTGATCCTGCAACAGGCACGATTCGTATCAGGGCGGTTTTCGACAACAAGCAGGGACTGTTCACGCCGGGACTGTTTGCCCGCATTAAACTGGGTGGCGGCAGCTACAACGCGGTATTGATTGATGATCGCGCGGTAGGTACGGATCAAAGCAAAAAGTTTGTGATGGTGCTCGGGCCGGATAACAAGGCGAACTACCGCCCGGTGACGCTGGGGCCAATGGCCGATGGCCTGAGAGTCGTGAGAGAAGGACTCAAGGCGGGTGAAGTGATCGTCGTGGATGGGTTGCAGAGGGTGCGTCCCGGGGCCGTCGTATCGCCACAGAAGGTGCCGATGGAGAAGCAGCCTGAGAACAGTCAGGCAAGCTCCGCGCAGCCACAGCATAACTAGCGCGAGGCTACGTCCATGAACTTCTCCCGGTTCTTTATCGACCGCCCGATATTCGCGGCGGTGCTGTCCATCCTGATTTTCATGGCGGGTGCGTTGGCGATTCCGCAACTGCCGTTGAGCGAATATCCCGAGGTTGTTCCGCCCTCGGTGGTGGTGCGCGCCACCTACCCCGGCGCGAACCCCAAGGTGCTCGCCGAGACTGTGGCTTCGCCTTTGGAGGAGCAGATCAACGGCGTGGAAAACATGCTGTATATGTCATCCCAGGCCAACGCCGATGGCGTGATGATGTTGACGGTAACATTCAAACTCGGCACAGACATCGACACCGCGCAGGTGCAGGTGCAAAATCGTGTTGCACAAGCACTCCCCAGGCTGCCTGCGGAAGTGCGGCAATTTGGTGTGACGACCGTCAAAAGTTCGCCTGATCTCACCATGGTGGTGCATCTGCTCTCGCCGGATGAGCGCTATGATGCGGTCTACTTGCGCAATTATGCGCTGCTCAACGTGAAGGACGCGCTGGCACGGGTATCGGGTGTGGGCCAAGTGCTTATATTTGGCGCGGGCGATTATTCGATGCGAGTATGGCTCGACCCACAAAAAGTGGCGGCGCGTAATCTCACCGCCAGCGACGTGGTGGCCGCTATCCGCGAGCAAAACCTGCAAGTGGCTGCCGGTGTAATCGGCGCCCCGCCCACCCCTCCGGGCGTGGATTTTCAGCTGAGCGTCAACGCCGCAGGCAGACTCGTTACCGAAGAACAGTTCGGTGACATCATCATCAAGGCAACGCCTGATGGCGCCACCACCCGCTTGCGTGATGTGGCACGCATCGAGCTGGGTGCCAGCGGCTATGCCTTGCGCAGCCTTCTCAACAATAAATCCGCCGTGGCCATCCCCATTTTCCAGGCACCAGGATCGAATGCGCTGGAGCTGTCCGATAATGTGCGTAAAACGATGGCGGAACTCAAGCACGGATTTCCACAGGGGATCGATTACAAGATCGTTTACGACCCCACCGTGTTCGTACGCGACTCGATCAAGGCGGTGGTGAAAACACTGCTGGAAGCCGTGGCGCTGGTGGTGCTGGTGGTGATCCTGTTTTTGCAGACGTGGCGCGCCTCGGTGATCCCGCTGATCGCTGTGCCGGTATCGATTATCGGCACGTTTGCGCTGCTGTGGGTGTTTGGCTTTTCGATCAACACCCTGACCCTGTTTGGGCTGGTGCTTGCCATCGGCATCGTGGTGGATGACGCCATCGTGGTGGTAGAGAACGTCGAGCGCAATATCGGGCTGGGATTGAACCCGCGCGATGCAACCTACAAGGCCATGCAGGAGGTAAGCGGCCCGATCATCGCCATCTCGCTGACCTTGTGCGCAGTGTTTGTTCCGCTGGCCTTTGTCAGCGGGTTGACGGGGCAGTTCTACAAACAGTTTTCCCTGACCATTGCCATTGCAACGGTTATCTCCGCCTTTAACTCGCTCACCCTCAGCCCGGCATTGTGCGCGCTCTTGCTGAAATCGCACAAGGCGCCCAAGGATCGCCCATCACGGCTGCTTGATTTTTTATTCGGCTGGCTGTTCAGACTGTTCAACCGGACTTTCTCCAGCGCATCGAACGGCTACGTGCGCACTGTGGGCGGCGTTCTCCAGCACAAGACCATCGCCATGCTGGTGTACCTGATTCTGATCGGCGCAGCCTATGTGGTCTTTAACAAGGTGCCCGCAGGTTTTGTGCCCAGCCAGGACAAACAATATCTGGTGGGATTCGCGCAACTTCCCGATGGGGCTTCGCTGGAGCGTACCGAGGAAGTGATTCGCAAAATGTCTGACATAGGCCTTGCGCAACCCGGAGTACGGGACTCTGTTGCCTTTCCGGGATTGTCGATCATCGGCTTTACCAACAGCCCCAGCGCGGGAGTGGTGTTTTTCGGTCTCAAGGATTTTAGCGAGCGTCAAACACCCGACCTGTCAGGGTTCGCCATTGCTGGTGCCTTGAACCAGAAACTCTCCAGCATCCAGGGTGCCTTCATCGCAGCGTTTCCACCCCCGCCGGTGATGGGTTTGGGTTCGATCGGCGGCTTCAAGATGCAAATCGAAGACCGTGCCAACCTGGGCTATGAGGAGCTTTATGGCGCCACGCAGGGATTGCTGATGAAAGCCTATCAAACGCCGGGTTTGGCAGGTCTTTTTTCAAGCTTCCAGATCAACGTGCCGCAGATCGATGCGGACATCGACCGCGTCAAAGCCAAGCGCCAGGGCGTGGCGGTCACCGACGTTTTTGACACCATGCAGATTTACCTTGGATCGTTGTATGTGAACGATTTCAACCGCTTTGGCCGCACCTATCAGGTCATCGCCCAGGCGGATGGCCCCTTCCGCTCGCACGCCGAAGATATCACTCAACTGAAGACGCGCAATGCGGCGGGCGAGATGGTGCCACTCGGCGCGGTATTGAAGATAAATGAAGGCTATGGGCCGGACCGGGTGTCGCGCTACAACGGCTATACCTCGGCGGATATCAACGGTGGCCCCGCGCCTGGCGTCAGCTCCGGGCAGGCGCAGGCCATGATGGAAAAACTCGCCAGGGAAAACCTGCCAAACGGCATCAGTTTTGAGTGGACGGATCTTACCTACCAGGAAATCCTGGCCGGCAATACCACCATGCTGGTCTTTCCGCTCTGCGTGCTACTGGTATTTCTGGTGCTCGCCGCGCTGTATGAAAGCCTGAAGCTGCCCCTGGCGGTGATTCTGATTGTTCCGATGGGCCTGTTGTCGGCTATCGTGGGTGTGTGGCTGATGGGTAAGGACAACAACATCTTTACGCAAATGGGCTTTGTGGTGCTGGTGGGCTTGGCGTGCAAAAATGCCATCCTGATTGTCGAGTTCGCCAAGGTGCTCGAAGACCAGGGCAGAGATGCCATGACCGCCGCCCGTGAAGCCTGCCGCCTGCGTCTGCGTCCTATCCTGATGACCTCGCTGGCCTTCATTATGGGCGTATTTCCGCTGGTGATCTCAAGCGGCGCGGGCGCGGAAATTCGCCAGGCGATGGGTATTGCGGTATTCGCCGGCATGCTGGGCGTGACCTTCTTCGGCCTGTTGCTGACGCCAGTGTTTTATGTGCTGCTAAGAGGTTGGGGTAAACAGCGTGCCGTCACTACTGATGCAACGGCGGCATCCACGGACTACCCTGGATAACAGGTGATTGCGGATTCATAAAAACTGAACAAGTAGCACAAAGTTATTTGCTATCAACCGCAAAGAGACTGGCTTACGATGGTATTTTGATGCACAGGAGATACCGCACATGATTATTATGCGTAAAAGCCAGGCGCGAGGCCACGCCAATCATGGCTGGCTCGACAGCTATCACACCTTTTCCTTCGCTGGTTATTACGATCCCGCACATATGGGATTTTCCAGCCTGCGCGTGATCAACGACGACCGCATCACCCCCGGTGCGGGTTTCGGTACGCATGGCCACAACGACATGGAAATCATCACCTATGTGCTGGACGGCGCATTGGAGCACAAGGACAGCATGGGCAATGGCTCGGTGATCGTTCCCGGCGACGTGCAGCGTATGAGCGCCGGTACCGGGATCACCCACAGCGAATATAATGCATCAAAAACCGAGCCTGGGCATTTTCTACAAATCTGGATTCTCCCGAATCAGACCGGCGTTACACCCAGTTACGAACAGACGCACTTTAGCGAGGCTGACAAACGCGGGCGGTTACGCCTGATTGCATCGCCGGACGGGCGCGACGGCTCAGTCAAGATACATCAAGACGCCTCTGTTTACGCAACCGTACTCTATGCTGGCGAATCCGTCAGTCATGCCTTGATGGCGGGCCGAAAAGCGTATGTGCATGTTGCGCGTGGCGAGGCGCAGCTCAACGGCCAGCCACTGGCCGACGGCGACGGTGCCCGCGTGATTGATGAGCGCAGCATAAGCTTTACCACCAGCAGCAAGGCTGAGATATTGCTGTTTGATCTTGATTGACAACCCAATACACAAGGAGCATTGGATATGGCCAAACTGTTGTATATCGAAGCCTCACCCAGAAAAGAACGTTCTGCCTCCATCGAAGTCAGCAAAGTATTTTTGGATGCTTACACGGAATCACACCCTGACGACCAGATAAAAAAGCTTGATCTATGGAATATGGCATTGCCAGAGTTCAACGGCGCGGTGCTCGATGCAAAATACGCCGTGCTGCATGGCGAATCGCACACGCCAGAGCAGGCCGAGGCATGGAGCGACGTGGTCAACATGTTCGAGCAATTTAGATCTGCCGATAAATATCTGATCAGCCTGCCGATGTGGAACTTCGGCATTCCCTATAAGCTCAAACACTACATCGACGTAATTAGCCAACCGGGGCTGGCCTTTAGTTTTTCGCCTACGGAAGGGTACAAGGGGCTGGTGACGGGCAAACCAATAACCGTCATTTATGCGCGCGGCGGCGAATATCATGATGGTTCCGGCGCGGCCGCCTATGACCTGCAGAAGCGTTATATGGAGCTGTGGCTAGCGTTCATCGGCTTCACCAGCATCCGCTCCATCCTCGTCGAGCCGATGCTCTATGCCCCCGAGGTGGTGGCGAGCGCCAAGACTATCGCCAAAGAAATGGCCACGACCATAGCAACACATTTTTGAAAGAGTAATCATGCACAACAAAATCGCAAAAACCCACGTGCCCATCCACGAGCTTATCGCCATGCGCTGGAGCGGGCGCGCCTTTGACGCCAGCAAGCCAGTCACTCGCGAGGGCATTGTCGCCCTGCTTGAAGCCGCGCGCTGGGCGCCTTCCTGCTATGGCGATGAGCCATGGCGCTTTATCGTCTGGGATAAAAACAGCGATGCCGTCGCGTGGCAGAAGGCCTTTGATTGCCTGGTCGAGTTCAACCAGCAGTGGGTAAAAAATGCCCCCGTATTACTGCTGGCTACCGCCGGCAGCGTATTCCATAAAAACGGCAAACCAAACCGCTGGGGCCAGTACGACACTGGCGCGGCCAGTGAAAATCTGTGCCTGCAAGCGGCGGCTCTGGGTCTGATGGCGCACCAGATGGGCGGCTTTGATGCCGACAAGGTACGAAAAGCATTCGGTATTCCGTTACAATATGAATGTATGGCAATGATAGCGGTGGGCCATCCGTCTACGCCTGGCGTATTAGACGGCGAGCTTCGAGCGAGCGAGATCGGCGAACGGGTGCGTAGCCCATTGGGCAAATGTTTTTTTGATGGTGGCTGGGAAATTCCCATCAACCCGAATGTTTCGTGAATTCGGGTTCACATATAACAAGGTGTTTTGCATGATGAAGTTGCGTTGGCCGGTAGCGCTCGGCGCGTTGTTTACCTCTGTTGCGGCAGGCGCCGCGCCATTGACAGTGACGGTGGGTAATTTTGCGTCGGGCGACAAGTCCGGCTGGGAGGAGCAGGAATTCAAGGGAAAGGTGAATTATTCGATTGTGAAAGTAGGCAATGGCGCGCACGCGCTGGAAGCGCGCAGCTCAGACGCCGCCTCCGGCCTGCACAAGAAAGTCTCCGTGGATCTGGAGAAAACGCCCTATATCAACTGGACATGGCGGGTTACCAATACCCTCAAGGGTGTCGACGAAACCACCAAAAAAGGCGACGACTATCCGGCGCGGATTTATGTGATTCTCTCCGGTGGCCTGCTTTTCTGGAAGACCCAGGCATTGAATTACGTCTGGTCCAGCACCGAACGGCCTGCGGACGCCTCCTGGCCGAACGCCTACACATCAAGCGTTGTCATGCTTGCTGTAGATTCAGGAAACAGCAAGGCTGGCACCTGGGTAACGCATAAGCGCAACCTGCGCGAAGACTTGAAGCGCCAACTCGGGAAGGACGTTAAACATGTCGACGCCATAGCCGTAATGTCTGACACGGACAACTCCGGCCAAAGCACCACCGCCTACTACGGCAATATATTCATGTCGAGCGAATAACCCAAAAACAGGCTTATAACCGCCATCCCCAAAACTCAAGAAACCGCGCAAATTCCCACATATCCGAAGCCGTGCGGTTCCACGGTTTCAGGCTGGTGTAAAACACTGTGCCGGTCTCACGGCTATCGCCAAGCTCTTTATCCGAACCGATGTGGGGATCCAGCGCCCACCAACTCATCAGCAGCACTTCAAGCGGCTTGACAGCCCCTTTAACGTAGCCTTTGCGGAAGCCTTGCGTTTCATAAAACGATGTTGTGGTGCGGCTATCCAGCGGCAGCTTTTTCAATGATGCCATTGGCTCGATGGGGATTGGAATGATGTTGTAGGTGTTGCCCTGCACTCCCATCTTCACGTCCATCACGCGGTGGGTGGCGTCCTTCAGGAACACGACAGGCCGCTTATCCACGCCGGAAGACGCCGGATAATCGAGCATCGCGGGCAGTTGTTCACCATAGATAGACTGGGGCTGTGCAAAATTCCATTCCTGGGGATAGGCGTCGTCCGGCAAATAACGGGTGGGGATGATGGCGAGATAGCAGCCGCAGCTATGGACGGTGGTTATCAGCACTGGCTGTTCTTTTTCATTTAGGGTGACGACGACAAACAGCCCGGAATTTTTCCCGGCGGTCAGGTGAAAATACGGCACACCCTGAAAATGCACACGGTAAATCAGATTGGTGTAGTTGCCTTTGCTGGTCTGGAACATCTGCTGCTGGGCATACATCACAGGCACCGCAGGGTCGACATAGATCTGTTCGCGGCCCTGTGCATCATAGTGGGCGGAGGGACGGCCGATCTTATTGTAGGTTTTGTAATGTTGCTCCGGCACAAAGACCGGGGCGTGTCGCGCGAACAGGCTGCCGTCATCTTTTGCCACATAGGCTACTGGCGGCTGCTCTGTAATGGTGCGGGTGCTTGCACAAGAGGCGAGCAGCATGGCCAAGGCCAGAGCGCTGAGAATCCTGATTAATACGTGCCTTGACATGTTTTTCCCTCGTCGAATCAAGAGAGCACCTTCACCAGCGCGATGCCATTTTTTTGATAGAGAATCTCAAAACGATTCAATTTTGGCAAAAAGATGGATTTGGTCAAAACCACATCTCCGACGCGCGGTTCGCGTTTCTCCACCAGACGCTCGCTGTACACATTAAAACTGGGCGTGTTTAACTGCCACATCACCACAGCGTAATTGTGCTGTTTGGCGATTAGCGCAGCCTCTTTGATGGGCTCCTGCTGGAGGCGCCCAGCAAGCGGTATCACAAAGTGGGACAGGGCAAAGATTGTGAACAGTCCGCAGGCAAAGATTTTATTAATGTTAGTGAACCGTTTCTCGATCATGAAATACAGCGTAAGCAGCGCCGCAAGCGCGAAGAACAGCCGGTAACCCGCCGTGAAATACTCCTGGTATCCCGCCAGTGCCGATTGGGCGAAGGTGTCCTTAATGTTTGGCAGTGCATAACCAATCATTTCAGGCAAAAACAGCAGGGTCAAAAAAAGCAGTAGCGGTGGCAGAAATAGCAGGAATTTTGAGCGCAGATTCGGCAAGTGCAGGGCCATCAAGATAAATAGCGGCGGATAACCGTACACCACGTAATGCGGCAGTTTGGTGCTGGAGAGCGAGAAAAAGATGAACACAAACGCAAACCACAGCGCGAGGAACAGACGCAGATCGTCCTTGATGATGTCCCGTACCCGCGCCAGGCTGCCGATCAGCACGGTGGTATAAGGCAACACGCCGAGCAGGATAACCGGCAGGTAATACAGCAGATTCCCGGTATGCCCTTCCATGCCCTCCTGAAACCGGCTGAGGTTGTGTTTGAAAAAGAAGCCCTGGATGAAGGCATCCCCTTCCTTCAGGTATTGTGCCACATACCACGGCATGGCGACCGCGATAAAGAGGGTGATTCCTGCCGGGTTGAAAATGGCCTTGAGCCAGGATTTGAGGTCGCCTTTGATCGCATAAAACATGAAACTCACTACCAGCGGTATCATCACCGCCACTGGACCCTTGGTCAGAAATCCCAAGGCCATGAATAAAAACATCAGGTACAGATGCTTGCGGCGTTTCTGTTGAAAAAAAAGATAGCCTGAGAGCATCGCCGCAGTGATAAACAGGTTCAGCAGCGCATCCGCCGTGGCCGCCTTGCCCATCACCGATATCTCCAGCGTGGTGGCCATTATGATGGCGGCAAAAAACGCGGTCTGGGTATTTCTTACGGCTTTTACAAACAAAAACACCGTCGTCACCCACGCCGTGGCGGCCAGCGCCGAGGGCAGGCGAAAGGCAAACTCGTTAATGCCAAACAGCGCGACACTGGCCGCCTGCAGCCAGTAGATCAGGATCGGTTTGTCGTAGCGCGGCTCGCCGTTGAGATAAGTGGAGATGAAATCGCCGCGCAAAAACATCTCGCGGGTAGCCTCGCTGAAAGCCCCTTCATCAAGATCGAACAGCGGCGCCATATGAATGTTGTAAAAAAAGCTCAGTGCTACTGCGGCCAGCAGCAAATAAAGCAGGAGTGTGTTATAGCGCGTATCGGCTTTCATGGGAGTATCGTTAACAAATTGGATGCCGGGCACGGCTTGCTTGTCCGCAATCAACCTGCCAGTATTATACAGCCATAGTGTGGCATTGCCCCGTTCACGGAGGTGGGTTGTGGAAAATAGCCGTGCCAGCAGTCATATCAGCGAAACAGCCATGCCCATGGAGCATGGCCCGGACAAGGCTTTGCGCCAACGGCTTGAAGAGGTCATGGCCGAGGCACGCCACAATGAACGCAAACTGCGGCGTTTTCAGTCGCTGGAACTGCAACTGATCAGCCTGGGCTCGCTGTTTGAGCTCATTCAGGCGGTCATCTACCCCGACGCCGCCACGTCTCATTGGGACGTGGTCACCTTGCTGCTGATCGACCCCGAATACGAAATACAGCGCATTCTTGAAGAGGAAGACGTCAAACTGCCTGACCACCCCGCGCTGATTTTCGCCAGTAGCGGCGACGGGCTGGACGCCTTGCACCCCTATTCATTATTTCCCATGCTCGGCCCCTATCAGCCCAATCGCCACGCCGCGCTGTTTCCCCTGCCGCGCCGTCCCGCGAGCGTGGCCTTGTTGCCGATGGTACGCAACGGCAAGCTGATCGGCAGCCTGAACATCGGCAGTTTCACGCGGGAACGCTTCGTCAAAGGCGTAAGAACCGATATTTTGGAGCACTTCGCTGCAGTCGTGGCGATCTGCCTGGAAAACGCCGCGAATCTGGAACGACTCAAGCGCCAAGGGTTGACGGACACGCTGACCGCGATCAACAACCGGCGTTTCTTCGACCAGCGCCTGAACGAAGAAACTGCGGCGGCGCTGCGTAACCAATGGCTGCTTTCCTGCATGCTGCTCGACGTCGATCATTTCAAAAAGGTCAACGACAGCTACGGCCATCAGATCGGTGACCAGGTGCTGCGCGAGGTCGCCGCCGTGATCCGCTCGCAATTGCGCGGCGGCGATGTACTGTCACGCTATGGCGGCGAAGAATTTTCCGCGCTGCTGGCACAGACCGGCGCCGAAGGAGCAGCCGAGGTTGCTGAACGCGTGCGAAAAAACGTGGCGGAACACCGCTTCACCTTACCCGGCGGCGAACAGTTCGGTGTAACCATCTCCATCGGTATTGCCACCTACAACCCGGAACACGACTCCAGCGCCGCCAAAATGAACGGCGACATCCTCATCGGCCACTCCGATCGTGCTCTTTACGATGCCAAGGCCGCAGGCAGAAACCAGGTAATAAGCGCAGGTGATGTATCGGCGGCTGAACCGGAGGCGTGGTGATCGACGCTGAAGCTACTGCTCCCGCGTAATCTCATCAATAACCGCCCTGAGGCTATCAGCGGCCAGCACGGTACCTGTCACATCGGCCCCTTCCAGATCGGCCCCAGCCAAATCCGCGCCGGTGAGATTGGCATTGGTAAGCTTGGCGCCGCGTAGCGTGGCCAGACGCAGATCGGCGTGCGACAAGTTGGCGTCGCTCATGTTTGCCCCGCTTAAATCGAACTGCACCATATTCGCATTTTGCAGGTTCATTCCGGCCAAATCCGCACCGCGCAATGTATCGGCATCGAGTGTCAGCAGCACATCGAAACCTTTTCTGTCGTAAATCGAAATCATAGTATTGCCCGCAAGATTCTATCTGAATGCGGATAGTGTACTGAATCTCCTCCACGACGCATAAGATTTACGGATTTTTTGTTAGCCTTTGCCGTTGACAGCATGCCGCCTTGTGCTAAGGTTTTTATCACCGCCACTGCAATATCCCGGCAAACTATGGAGATACACATGAGTACACATCAAAAAATCGCTGTCGTCACCGGAGCCAACCGAGGCCTGGGTTATGAAACTTGCCGGCAGTTGGCGCAACAAGGCTACCAGGTGGTATTGACCAGCCGTGATGCCGCAAAAGGACGGGCTGCAACAGAGCGATTAAACGCGAAAGGATTGGATGCCGTCTATCATCAGCTGGATGTGACAGACCCCGGCAGCATACGCCAGTTTGCCCAGTTTATTGAAAGGGAATTCGGTCATCTTGATGTTTTAGTGAATAACGCCGGTGTGCTTCTGGATGTGAACAATGCTTCTGACATGGCGGAGGCGAGCGCGCTGCAAGCTGATATCGGCATCGTGCGCAAGACCTTCGAGACCAACACCTTGGGGCCGCTGATGCTCGCCCAAGCGCTCGTCCCGCTGATGAAGAGCGCAGGGTGTATCGTCAACGTCTCATCCGGTATGGGACAACTTGCGGAGATGGACGGCGGCTGGCCGGGTTATCGTCTCTCCAAGACCGCGCTGAATGCAGTCACCCGCATTCTGGCCAGCGAGCTTGCCGGTAGCCGAATAAAAGTGAATTCGGTCTGCCCCGGCTGGGTGAAAACTGACATGGGTGGAGCCTATGCGGAAAGGCCCGTCGAAAAAGGGGCGGAAACCATTGTGTGGCTCGCCACCTTGCCAGAGGATGGGCCAAGCGGCGGATTTTTCCGGGATATGCAGCCTATACCTTGGTAAAGCCCTCTTGAGATGATGCCCGACTCAGAATGGAAGCTGACGTTATACAATAACGTGCTGGATTAATGTAGGAGCGGGCAAGCCCGCTCCTACATTAATCCGCCAGGGAAAACAGTACCACCCTAAGCCTTGAACTGTATCACCAAACACTGCAGCTCTGCGGCCAGCCGCGCCAGTTCGTCGCTGGCGAAGGAGGTCTGCTGCGCTCTCGCCTCGGCCTGGTTGCCCATCTGGCTGATGTTGACGATGCTGCGGTTGATCTCCTCGCTCACCGCGCTTTGCTCTTCTGCCGCGCTGGCGATCTGCGTGTTCATGTCAGTGATATTGGCCACGGCGCGGGTGATTGACTCCAGCGACTCGCCGGCCTGGGCCGCCTGTTTCACGGCGTCCTGTGCCTGACTGCGCCCCTGTACCATTACCTTTACCGCCTCGCTGGCGCCCGCTTGCAGGCGCTGGATCATTTGCTGGATCTCTTGCGTGGATTGCTGGGTGCGGCTGGCCAGGGTACGCACCTCGTCGGCCACCACGGCGAATCCTCGCCCCTGCTCACCGGCGCGTGCGGCCTCGATAGCGGCATTCAATGCCAGAAGATTGGTCTGCTCGGCGATGCTCTTGATGACATCCACCACCGTGCCGATACTGCCGCTTTCCGCCTCCAGTTTTTGGATAACCTGGGCGGCCCTTTCCACCTCGGCGGCCAGTGCGTCAATGGCGTCGATGTTGTCACCCACCACCCGTTTACCCTTTTGCGCCTCTGCATCCGCATTGCGCGCCGCGCTTGCCGCCTGCTCCGCATTGCGCGCCACATCCTGCACCGTGGCGGACATCTCGTTCATGGCGGTGGCGACCTGATCGATTTCCGATTGCTGCTGCCGGCTGCCTTGGGTCACCACTGCGAGTTGTTCGGCGGCAGCAGCAATCTGGGCAGCAGGGTCCGTGATCCGTCCCATCGCCGTGCGCAGCCGCGCCTGCAGCATCGTGATCGCCAGTTGCAACCGCCCCGCCTCGTGCGTATTCCCGATATAGATGTGTTGCATCAGGCGATTGTCGACCACCGCCCGCGCATCGGTCTGAGCTGCGAGCAGGGGGGCGATGGCAAAGCGGCTGGCGCCCAGCGCAACACCCGCCGCCATCAGCCATGCCAGCGCGCTGGCCCAGAGCGGGATATCGCCAGCGAACGCGGTGAACGTGAACAGCGCCCCCAGGATGACCAGAAAACCCACGCCAAGCCGCGCGGCGATGCTGCCTTTGATCCCACCGGTCTTGGGCATTTTGCCAGCGCTAATCTGCCGGTAGAGGGCCTCGGCGCGCTCGATCCGTTGCCGGGAGGCCATGGTGCGCACCGACTGATAGCCGGCGATGCGATTCCCCTCATAGAGTGGCGTGACATAGGCATCGACCCAGTAGTGGTCGCCGTTCTTGCAGCGGTTCTTGACGATGCCCATCCAGGGTTTTCCCGTTTTAAGGGTATTCCACAAATCGGCGAATGCCGCAGTAGGCATATCAGGATGACGCACGACATTATGACTTTTGTTTAGCAGTTCCTCTCTGCTAAAGCCGCTGACCTTAACAAACTCCAGATTCATGTCCGTGATCATCCCTTTCAAATCGGTCGTGCTGATCAGCGTTGTATCATCGCGCAACATCACTTCCCGGCCAGTGACAGGCAAATTGATTTTCATTGATTCCTCCTGGATGTAAAAGCCACGTCCACAAATCAGACCCTGAACCGCCCCACCAGCGTCTGTAACTGTGCCGCCAGCCGCGCCAGTTCCTCGCTGGCGGAGGAGGTCTGCTGCGCGCCTGCAGCGGTCTGGCTGCCGACTTGGCTGATGGTGACGATGTTGCGGTTGATCTCCTCGCTCACCGCGCTTTGCTCTTCCGCCGCGCTGGCGATCTGCGTGTTCATGTCGGTGATATTGGCCACGGCGCGGGTGATAGCTTCTAGCGACTCGCCGGCCTGGGCCGCCTGTTTCACGGCGTCCTGTGCCTGACTGCGCCCCTGTACCATTACCTTTACCGCCTCGCTGGCGCCCACTTGCAGGCGCTGGATCATTTGCTGGATCTCTTGCGTGGATTGCTGGGTGCGGCTGGCGAGGGTACGCACCTCGTCGGCCACCACGGCGAATCCTCGCCCCTGCTCACCGGCGCGTGCGGCCTCGATAGCGGCATTCAATGCCAGAAGATTGGTCTGCTCGGCGATGCTCTTGATGACATCCACCACCGTGCCGATACTGCCGCTCTCCGCCTCCAGTTTTTGAATCACCTGGGCGGCCCTTTCCACCTCGGCGGCCAGTGCGTCAATGGCGTCGATGTTGTCACCCACCACCCGTTTACCCTTTTGCGCCTCTGCATCCGCATTGCGCGCCGCGCTTGCCGCCTGCTCCGCATTGCGCGCCACATCCTGCACCGTGGCGGACATCTCGTTCATGGCGGTGGCAACCTGATCGGTTTCCGATTGCTGCTGGGCAATACCATGGCTGGTCTGCATGCTCACTGCAGAAAGTTGCTCTGCCGCAGCGGCCAACTGGGATGTAGAACCCGACACTTCTCCGATGGTATTCTTGAATCTGTCCGCCATGTGATTGAAGGCTTTGGCCACCCGGCCCAACTCGTCAGCGCTGTGATTGTTGACCCGGGCATTCAAATCCCCGTCTGCCAGCCGCGCCGTAGCGCGTTCCAATTCCGCAACGCCACGGGTGATGCCGCGCACAGTGAAAAAGGCGAGCAGCACGGCCAGGGCAATGCACACCACCATACCTGCGATAGTGATGTTGCGGGTGATTTCATAGGTGTGCTGGGCCTTCTCGTATTCCTCTTTGGCGACATCCATTTGCAGCTTCAGGAGCGCCTTGGCACCCTCTTGGACGGGGCCATAGGCAGGCTCGAGAAATTGATGGGTGATGTTACGGGCCGCATCCAGCTTGCCGTCACGCAACAGGGCTATTACCGGCACTAACCCATCCTCGACAAACCGTTTCCGGTCAGCGGCGAGCTTGTCCGCCAGTTGCTTTTCTTCCGGTGTCAGAGAGGTGGCCATGTACTCCTTCCACTTTTGATTGATTTGTTCGCGGTTCTGCCGCACCTGGTCAATCGTGGCCTGGATCTGCTCCGGCGTGGGGCTTTCCAATGCCTTCAGGATATGGAGACGGCTGGACATGTTATTATTCAAGATAGAAGAAATCTGTTCCACTGGCACCATGCGGTCGACATATACCGTGCGCAAACTCTCATTCGATGCCTTGGTGGCGTGCAACCCCATTGCACCGAGGACCACCATCAACACCGCCATGAACCCCACCAAAATCGTCAAACGCGCCTTGATAGTCATTTTTTCCAGAAAACTCATGAAACACCCCCCGGGAGGCCTCGCTAAAGCATCGGCACAACCCTTGTGCCGGTATCGTGTTTGAGCTATCGGCATCAGACGGCGATTCTTGAGGCACGCCGGACACGCTTGTTACCCGCGCTTGATTTTCTGGACGTATCGTTTCACAGTGTTTCATGCTTGGAACAATCGCACAGGTTTCCGGTCAAATTTTACCGGGTGGACTGCGAGAGACACGATTCCGGCGCGGCGTCAAAAAATGGTAACCGGCTGTTGTCATAATGACGCTGAGGCGAAGCGGACATGCATCCGTCCGGCAATATGGATACGGACCGTGGTTTACTGGACATGGAAAGTGCGGGCTTAGGCTGTTGCATATATTGATGAAGGCATTCCCAGCAGCTAAATGTTGGCCCACGTTTTGCTTGAAAATAGACAAGGGAATGGTGCCCGCGCTTAAATAAGCCTGTGGGTAACCTGCGCGTCAGGCGGCATATCGCAACGAGGTGATCAGTATGAATATTTTCAACAGCTACATATCCCGCTACGAAGAAAGCAAGCAGGAGGAGATGTCCTTGCAGGAGTACCTGGAACTCTGCAAGAAGGATCCTTCCGCCTACGCCAGCGCGGCAGAGCGGATGTTGATGGCCATAGGCGAACCGGAAACGCTGGACACCCAGACCGACCCGCGCCTGAGCCGGCTCTTTTCCAACAAGGTGATCAAGATCTACCCGGCCTTCCGCGAATTTTACGGCATGGAGGAAACCATCGAGCAGATCGTATCCTACTTCCGCCATGCGGCCCAGGGGCTGGAAGAGAGAAAGCAGATCATCTACCTGCTCGGCCCACCCGGTGGCGGCAAATCGTCGCTGGCCGAAAAGCTCAAGTCGCTGATGGAGAAGATGCCGTTCTACGCCATCAAGGATTCGCCCGTCAACGAATCGCCGCTGGGGCTGTTTTCGCCGGCGGAAGATGGTCAGATCCTTGAGGAGGACTACGGCGTGCCACGCCGCTACCTACCCGGCATCATGTCGCCGTGGGCGGTGAAGCGCTTGCACGAATTCAATGGCGACATCACCAAGTTCAGGGTGGTGAAGCTGCATCCATCGGTGCTGGAGCAAACCGGCATTGCCAAAACCGAACCCGGCGACGAGAACAATCAGGATATCTCCTCGCTGGTCGGCAAGGTGGACATCCGCAAGCTGGAGCAGTACTCCCAGGACGACCCGGACGCCTACAGCTATTCCGGCGGCCTGTGCCTGGCCAACCAGGGTCTGCTGGAATTCGTCGAGATGTTCAAGGCGCCGATCAAGGTACTACACCCTCTGCTCACGGCTACTCAGGAAGGCAACTATAAGGGTACGGAAGGCTTTGCCGCGATCCCCTTCAACGGCATCGTGCTCGCGCACTCCAACGAGTCCGAGTGGACCTCCTTCAAGAACAACAAAAATAACGAGGCCTTCCTCGACCGTATCTATATCGTCAAGGTGCCGTATTGCCTGCGCGCCTCCGACGAGGTGAAGATCTATCAGAAGCTGCTCAAGAATAGCTCGCTGTCGCAGGCCCCTTGCGCGCCGGGCACGCTGGAGATGATGGCGCAGTTCGCGGTGTTGTCGCGCCTCAAGGAGCCGGAGAATTCGAATATCTACTCCAAGATGCGTGTCTACGACGGTGAGAATCTGAAGGATGTTGACCCAAAGGCGAAATCCTATCAGGAATACCGCGATTACGCCGGGGTGGACGAGGGCATGAACGGTTTATCGACGCGCTTTGCGTTCAAGATTCTTTCCCGCGTCTTCAATCACGACACTGTCGAGGTTGCGGCCAATCCGGTGCATCTGCTGTACATTATCGAGCAGCAGATCGAACAGGAGCAATTCCCACCCGACATCATGGAGCGCTATCTTGCGTACCTCAAAGGCTATCTCGCACCGCGTTACGCCGAATTCATCGGCAAGGAGATACAGACGGCGTACTTGGAGTCATACTCCGAGTTCGGCCAGAACATCTTCGACCGCTACGTCACCTATGCTGATTACTGGATCCAGGATTCGGAATACCGTGACCAAGACACTGGCGAGATCTTCGACCGGGCCGCGCTGAACGGGGAGCTGGAAAAAATCGAAAAGCCTGCGGGCATCAGCAATCCCAAGGATTTCCGCAACGAAATCGTCAACTTCACGCTGCGCGCACGTGCCGCCCTCGGCGGCAAGAACCCGGCGTGGACCAGCTACGAAAAACTGCGCGTGGTGATCGAGAAAAAGATGTTCTCCAGCACGGAAGACCTGCTGCCGGTGATCTCCTTCAACACCAAGTCCTCCACCGATGACAAGAAGAAGCACGAAGACTTCGTAGCGCGCATGGTGCATAAGGGCTATACGTCAAAGCAGGTACGGCTGCTGTGTGAATGGCATCTGCGCACCCGCAAGTCGTCGTGATGTGACGCAGGTGTAGGGTGCGCCGCGCGCACCAATTGCTCGTTTTCTGTGGTGCGCGCGGCGCACCCTACATCTACTAAATGGGCGAGAGGGACAGCCGTCCCTACCTAAAATAGGATCGATCCGTGGCGCAATTTATCGACAGACGATTGAACGGCAAGAACAAGAGCGCGGTCAATCGCCAGAAATTTATCCGGCGCTTCAAGGGCCAGATAAAAAAGGCCGTGGGCGACGCCATGTCTGGCCGTTCCATCACAGACCTGGAGCGTGGCGAGAAGATCAACATTCCGGCCCGGGACATCTCGGAGCCAGTGTTTGGCCATGGCCCCGGCGGCAAACGCGAGGGCATCCATCCCGGCAACAGCGATTTCGTCACGGGCGACCGTGTATCACGTCCCTCCGGCGGGGGAGGTGGCGGCAAAGGCAAAGCCAGCAACAGCGGCGAGGGTGAAGACGAGTTCAGCTTCGAGTTGTCGCGCGAGGAATTCCTCGATCTGTTTTTCGAAGACTTGGAGTTGCCCGACCTGATCAAGACGCAACTGGCCAAACAGGTGCTGTATAAATCGGTGCGCGCCGGTTATACCTCCGACGGCGTGCCCAGCAACTTGAATGTGGTGCGCTCGATGAAGAGCTCGCTGAGCCGGCGCATCGCCACACGCAATCCGTACTCCCGTCGTCTGCGTGAGGCCGAACAGGAGCTGGAACTACTGTTGGTCACGGAGGGCGAGGGTGGCGCGCTGGTCATGGCGCTGCAAGAGGAGATCCTCCGGCTTAAGGCCAAAATCCGTGCGATTCCGTTTATCGACACCTTTGACCTGAAATACAACAACCGCATCAAACAACCGCAGCCCACGACGCAGGCGGTGATGTTTTGCCTGATGGATGTGTCCGGCTCAATGGATGAGGGCAAAAAGGATATGGCCAAACGCTTCTTCACGCTGCTGTATCTGTTCCTGACACGCAGCTATGAGCGGATCGAGCTGGTGTTCATCCGCCATCACACCGTCGCCAAGGAAGTCGACGAACAGGAATTTTTCTATTCGCGCGAGACCGGCGGCACGGTGGTGTCGAGCGCGCTGGAAATGATGCATGACATTATCAAGGAGCGCTACCCCTCGTCGGAATGGAACATCTACGGTGCGCAGGCCTCCGACGGCGATAACTGGACCGACGATTCACCGATCTGCCGCGACATTCTGATCAACGCCATCATGCCGAACGTACAGTATTACGCCTACATCGAGATCACCGAAGAGAATCACCAGGGGCTGTGGCGCGAATATCTGACAGTGAAGCGGTCCTGCTCGAATTTTGCCATGCAGCATATTACCGAACCTGCGGATATCTATCCCGTGTTTCGCAAACTCTTCCAGAAAAAGCTGGTGTGACATGGAAAATCGCGTGTTATCCGAAACATCCGAGTGGACGTTTGATCTGCTCGACACATATCACAATGAGATTGCCCGTGTTGCCGCACATTACAAGCTCGACACCTATCCTAACCAGATAGAAATCATCACCGCAGAACAGATGATGGACGCCTATTCCTATGTGGGCATGCCGGTGGGCTATGCACATTGGTCGTTCGGCAAGCAGTTCCTCGGCGTCGAGCAGCGATACCGGCGCGGCCAGATGGGCCTGGCGTATGAGATCGTCATCAACTCCAGTCCGTGCATCGCTTACCTCATGGAAGAAAACACCATGATGATGCAGGCCCTGGTTATCGCCCACGCCGCTTATGGCCACAACTCCTTTTTCAAGGGCAATTATCTGTTCCGCGCCTGGACAGATGCGGAATCCATCGTCGACTATCTGCTATTCGCACGAAACTACATCGCCGAGTGTGAACAGCGCTATGGTGCCGATGAGGTCGAGGCGGTGCTGGATTCTTGTCACGCCCTGATGAATTACGGCGTAGACCGCTACAAACGGCCCGCCCGCCTCTCTCTGCAAGAGGAGCAGCAACGGCACAAGGAGCGGGAAGAGTATCTGCAATCGCGCATCAACGACCTGTGGCGCACCGTGCCGGTGACTGACAAGCGTACCAATGTGCAGGAGGAAGAGCATTTCCCGCCGGAACCGCAGGAAAATCTCCTCTATTTCATCGAGAAAAATGCCCCGTTACTGGAGCCGTGGCAACGCGAGGTCGTGCGTATCGTCAGAAAAATGGCGCAATATTTCTATCCGCAACGCCAGACCCAGGTGATGAACGAAGGCTGGGCGACCTTCTGGCACTATACCATCCTCAATACCCTGTATGACGAAGGCCTGCTCAGCGACGGCTTCATGATCGAATTCCTGCAGTCCCACACCAATGTGGTCTATCAGCCGCCGTATGACAGCAAGTACTACAGCGGCATCAATCCCTATGCGCTGGGTTTCGCCATGATGAGCGACATCCGCCGCATCTGCGAGCACCCCACCGATGAGGACAGGCACTGGTTCCCGGATCTTGCCGGTAGCGATTGGATCAAGTCATTGGATTTCGCCATGCGTAACTTCAAGGACGAGAGTTTTATCGCGCAATACCTGTCGCCCAAACTGATCCGTGACCTGAAACTGTTCGCCGTGCTCGACGACGACATGGACAATCAATTGGAAATCTCGGCAATACATGACGAACGCGGCTACCGCGACATCCGCCAGGCGCTCGCAGAGAATTACAACCTGGGTAACCGCGAACCCAACATCCAGGTCTACAACGTTAATCGCCGTGGTGATCGCTCGCTGACCCTGCGCCACATCCAGCACAACCGGCGCCCATTGAACGACGACGCGGACGAAGTGCTCAAACACCTCACCCGGTTATGGGGATTCACCGTGCGCATGGAAACCGTGCATGAGGATGGCGAGGTGGAAGTGACGCACGAGTGCCGGAAGGAGAGCTGAACCTGAAACACTCAGTTATCCACGAAAGTCACGAAAAAACACGAAAATACTCAAATACATATAGCGATTTTACTTGCCACCCATCCGGTGAATTGATGAAGCAATCCATGTTTTTGTTTTATTTCGTGAATTTCGTGTTTTTCGTGGACAAAAAGCGGTTTTAAGGTTCAAGCGTCATACGCCAGCACCGGCGCCAGCCAACGCTCTGCCTCTTCGACCGTCATGCCCTTACGCCGCGCATAGTCCTCGACCTGATCTTTCTCGATCTTGCCGACGGAAAAATAGCTCGATTCGGGATGCGCGAAATAAAACCCGCTTACCGCTGCGGTGGGCAGCATGGCATAGCTTTCAGTTAGGATGATCCCGGCATTTTCTGGCGCATGGAGCAACTCGAACAGCGGGCCTTTTTCGGTGTGATCGGGGCAGGCGGCATAGCCGGGGGCGGGGCGGATGCCGCGGTACTTTTCTTCAATCAGCTCTTCGTTGCTTAAGCATTCATCTTTAGCGTAACCCCAAAATTCCTTGCGCACGCGTTCGTGCAGGAATTCGGCAAAGGCTTCGGCAAGGCGGTCGGCGAGGGCTTTTAACATGATGCTGTTGTAGTCGTCGTGGTTCTTCTCGTACTCGGCGACACGCGCGTCGATACCGATGCCAGTGGTAACGGCGAAGGCACCAATGTAGTCTTTCACACCGCTGCTCTTAGGCGCGATCAAATCAGCCAGGCACAGATTGGGGCGGCCCGGTGGCTTGATCATCTGCTGGCGCAGGGCGTGAAAGGTCATCGCCACATTGGTGCGCGATTCATCGGTATAGATTTCGATGTCTTCGTTCACGCTATTGGCGGGGAACAGGCCAATCACGGCATTGGCTTGCAGCCAGCGTTCCTCGATGATGCGCTTGAGCATCGCCTGGGCATCACTGAACAAATGGGTGGCGGCCTCGCCCACCTTCGCGTCACTGAGAATTTTGGGATAACGCCCAGAGAGTTCCCAGGTCTGGAAGAACGGCGTCCAGTCGATGCGTGCGCTGATGTCCTGCAATGGGTAATCGGTAAGCGCCTTCAGGCCAAGGAAGGCGGGGTGCGGCGGCGTATAGGTGGCCCAGTCGGTTTTCAGGCCGTGCTCGCGCGCCTCAAGCAGCGTATAGCGCTTGCTCGATGCCTTTTTGCCCTTATGCTCGATGCGGATCTTTTCGTATTCGGCCTTGATGTCCCTTACATACGGATCTTTAAGGTCATCGCTCACCAGTGAGGTACACACACCCACGCTACGCGAGGCGTCCGTCACATAAACGGTGGGGCCGCTATAGCCGGGCTCGATCTTTACGGCGGTGTGCACGCGCGAGGTGGTGGCGCCGCCGATCAGCAGCGGCAGGGTGAAGCCTTCACGCTCCATTTCTTTGGCGACATAGGCCATCTCTTCCAGCGACGGCGTGATCAGGCCCGACAGGCCGATGATATCGACCTTTTCATCACGCGCGGTTTGCAGGATTTTGGCGCACGACACCATCACGCCCAGATCGACCACGTCGAAATTGTTGCACTGCAACACCACGCCGACGATGTTCTTGCCAATGTCGTGTACATCGCCCTTCACCGTCGCCATGAGGATCTTGCCCTTGGCCTTTTGTGCGCCGCCACCGGCTTCTTTTTCCGCTTCAATATACGGTATGAGATGCGCCACCGCCTGCTTCATGACGCGCGCACTTTTCACCACCTGCGGCAAGAACATTTTGCCCGAGCCGAACAGGTCGCCGACCACGTTCATGCCGTCCATCAGCGGCCCTTCGATCACATGGATGGGACGCACCGCCTGCTGCCGCGCCTCTTCGGTATCCTCGATGACATGGGTAGTGATGCCCTTCACCAGAGCATGCGTAAGGCGCTCCGTCACCGTGCCGTTGCGCCAGGCGAGGTCTTCGATCTTGGCCTTGTCGCTGCCCTTGACCGATTCGGCGAACTCCACCAGGCGTTCGGTGGCGTCGGGGCGGCGATTGAGAATCACGTCCTCCACGCGCTCCAGAACATCCTTGGGGATCTCTGCATACACGCCCAACTGCCCGGCATTGACGATGCCCATCGTCAGACCCGCCTGGATAGCGTGATAGAGGAACACAGTGTGGATGGCCTCGCGCACTGGCTCATTGCCACGGAAGGAGAACGAGACGTTGCTCACGCCTCCACTGATCTTGGCATAGGGCAGGGCTTTCTTAATGATGCGCGTGGCTTCGATGAAATCCACGCCGTAGTTATTGTGTTCCTCGATGCCGGTGGCGACGGCGAAGATGTTGGGGTCGAAGATGATGTCTTCGGGCGGAAAGCCGACCTCATTGACCAGAATATTGTAGGACTCGGTGCAGATTTCCACCTTGCGCGCCTGGGTGTCGGCCTGGCCCTGTTCGTCGAACGCCATCACGATCACCGCCGCACCATAACGCCGCACCAGTTTGGCCCGCTCAACAAACTCCGCCTTGCCTTCCTTCATGCTGATGGAGTTGACGATAGGCTTGCCCTGCACGCACTTCAATCCCGCCTCGATCACCGACCACTTGGAGGAGTCGATCATGATCGGCACGCGGCTGATGTCGGGCTCGGAGGCGATCAGCTTCAGAAAGGTCACCATCGCCTTTTCCGAATCGAGCATGCCTTCGTCCATATTGATGTCGATAATCTGCGCGCCGCTTTCGACCTGGTTGCGTGCTACGTCGAGCGCCTTGTCGAATTCACCGCCAATGATGAGCCGCGCGAAGGCCTTCGAGCCGGTCACGTTGGTGCGCTCGCCGACGTTGACGAACAACGTGTCCTCGCCAATATTGAAGGGTTCCAGGCCTGAGAGTCGGCACTTCTTTTCGATCACCGGCACAATGCGCGGCGGGATTTGGCTTACCGCATCGGCAATCGCCTTGATGTGTGCGGGGCTGGTGCCACAGCAGCCGCCGACGATATTGAGAAAGCCGCTTTCCGCGAATTCGCGGATGATGCCCGCCATCGTCTCCGGCGTCTCGTCATACTCGCCAAAGGCGTTGGGCAGGCCTGCGTTGGGATGCGCGCTCACATGGGTGTCGGCGATCCTGGACAATTCCTGCACGTAGGGGCGCAGTTCCTTGGCGCCAAGCGCGCAGTTCAGGCCGATGCTCAAGGGCCGCACGTGCGACACGGAATTCCAGAACGCCTCCGTGGTCTGCCCGGACAGGGTGCGTCCGCTGGCGTCGGTAATCGTGCCGGAGATCATGACCGGCACGCGCACATGGTGATCTTCAAAGTACTGATCAATAGCGAACAGCGCCGCCTTGGCGTTGAGCGTGTCGAAAATAGTTTCGACCATCAGGATATCCGCACCGCCATCGAGCAGCCCACGCATCGCCTCGGTATAAGCCTCTACCAGTTGATCGAAGGTGACGTTGCGAAAGCCGGGGTCGTTGACATCGGGTGAGATCGAGGCGGTGCGGCTGGTGGGCCCCAGCACACCCGCCACGAAGCGCGGCTTGCCGGGCGTTTTGGCCTGCACCTCATCCGCCGCCGCGCGCGCGAGCTTCGCAGCTTCCAGATTCAACTCGTATACCAGGTCCTCCATGTGGTAGTCGGCCATGGAGATCGAGGTGGAATTGAAGGTGTTGGTCTCAAGAATATCCGCCCCAGCCTCAAGATAGGCGGTATGAATGGCGCGGATGATGTGTGGCTGGGTGAGGGTCAGCAGATCGTTGTTGCCCTTCAGATCATGCGCAAAATCGGCAAAGCGCGTGCCGCGATAATCTTTTTCATCCAGCTTGTAGGTCTGGATCATCGTCCCCATCGCGCCGTCCAGAATGAGGATGCGCTGTTTCAGGAGCTGTTCGAGGGTGGTAGTGCAGTTATTTTTCATAAGCATTCAGTGTAGTTTGGGTCAAGGAACGCACGTTCCGCACCCAGCAAAATCTCAAAGGACGGATGGACAGACATAACAGGGTATTATCGCCTATCTGCGCCGCAATATCGCTATCCAGCGCCATAGATTGAACAAACTGGCCAGCGAACCGGCCACGTAGGTGAAGGCGCACGCCCGCAGGATCCGGCGCGCGGCGCGTTCCTCCTGCGCCGAGATGTAGCCCCCGTCGCGCAACACCGGCAACGCCCGGCCAAAACTGGCGTCCCATTCCACGGGCAGGGTAACGAGATGAACAAGCGTAGACATGGCAAAACCGGCAACACCCACGAGAAATAGCGCAAAACCTGCCGATGGGGAGCGCGCCAGCGCTGCCGCCACGGGCATCAGCAGCATCGCCATGGACGCCAGCTTTTCTGTGCGCTGGGCGATCTGCACCAGATTGCTGCGCATCTTCAGGGGGCCATATCCGGCCTGATCCTGCAAGGCATGCCCCACCTCGTGCGCCGCCACCGCCATGGCCGTGAGCGACTTGCCATTGAGATTGGCGGGGCTCAGCCGCACGCGCTTGGCGAGAGGATCGTAATGATCGCCGCTCTCGGTCTGCTCCACACCCACGTCCAACAGTCCGTGTTTGTCCAGCAGGTGCCGCGCCAATTGGCCGCCAGTGCCCGGCAAGTCATCCTGGGTTTTACTGTAACGCTTGAGAACGTGCCGCGCCCAGAGTTGCGGGCCAAAAACGAGGAGGATGCCAAGCAGGATAAGAACGATATACATAGATACAGCCCCACTTTTGCAGCAAATTCGACCTACGTCCGACAAGCTGCCAGGGGAAGCTGTTTCAGCCTATAGCGCCGAAATCGGTTTTGCAACACCGACCGCATGGAGTTTCGGGGCGGCCTCCTTGGCGCTGAACAAGTCAACGCTTTCCGCGATAAAATACACGCCACGGAACTCGCCATCCACCGGCTTGAAAACCAGGAAATAGGTCTGGCCGCCCGCGAAAGACCAATTCTTGTCTTTTGACATTTCCTTGATGGTCCAGTTCGGGCCGACAGCGGTCTTTGATTTCAAGGTCATCGTAGTGGTGACACGGGGCTTCAGGCGTAGCATGGTGTACTCGCCCTTGCCCAGCGTCAGCAACCTTTTCCGATCCATCTCGATGGTCAGCGGGTTATCGGGAAACCCCATGGCGCGCTCGGTGTTTGGGCGGATGAAATAGACCGTGGCATACTGGCCCGCGCCCTGCTCGAGCAACGGGTGATTCGATACGACCCTGGTCATGTCGAGCCCGGTCATCGCACAGCCGGAAATGGCCGTTGCAACCAGCGCAGCCGCGACACCGGACGAGTACAGCCGATATTTTTTCATCACATCCTCTTACAGGAAGAAAGGTAATTCTTGCCGGATAATAATCTCACTCTTCTGTCCACAACACAATCGGGTACAATATTTCAAAATAATGTCACTTTAGTAAGGAAAATCCATGTCCAAACTCGTTAAACCTCATGGCGGCGGGGGGCTCAAGCCGCTGCTGCTGCAAGGCGCGGAACGCGCCACTGAACTTGCTCGGGCTCAGGGCTTGCCCAAGGTGCGCATCAGCTCGCGCGAGGCTGGCGACCTGATCATGATGGGCATCGGCGGTTTCACCCCGCTGGAAGGTTTCATGACCCGCGCCGACTGGGAGGGCGTGTGCGATGGTTACCGCATGGCCAACGGGCTGTTCTGGCCGATCCCGATCACTCTGTCCACCGACAAGGCCACCGTCGACGCTATCAAAACCGGCGCCGAAATCGCCCTGGTGAGCGACGAGACCGACGAGATCATGGCGACCATGCGCGTCACCGAGAAATACACCATCGACAAGGAGCACGAGTGCGTCATGGTGTTCAAGACCACCGACGCCGAGCACCCCGGCGTGCAGATGGTTATGGCGCAGGGCGACATCAATCTCGCCGGGCCGGTGAAGGTCTTGTCCGAGGGCGATTTCCCGACCCGCTTTGCCGACACCTACCTCACCCCCGCCCAAACCCGCGCGCTGTTCGAGGCCAAGGGCTGGTCAACGGTAGCCGCATTCCAGACACGCAACCCGATGCATCGCTCGCATGAGTATCTGGTGAAAATCGCGGTGGAGATCTGCGACGGTGTGCTGGTCCACTCGCTGCTGGGCAAGCTCAAGCCCGGCGACATCCCTGCTGAGGTACGCAGCAACGCGATCAGCACGCTGATCGACAAGTATTTCGTGAAGGACACCGTGATCCAGGCCGGTTATCCGCTCGATATGCGCTACGCCGGGCCGCGCGAGGCGCTGCTGCACGCGCTGTTCCGCCAGAACTACGGCTGCTCGCACCTGATCGTGGGCCGCGATCACGCCGGCGTGGGCGACTACTACGGCCCGTTCGACGCCCAGCACATCTTCGATGAAATCCCCGCCGGGGCGCTGGAAACCAAACCGCTGAAGATCGACTGGACCTTCTGGTGCTACAAGTGCGGCGGCATGGCCTCGATGAAAACCTGTCCGCACGAGGCGCAAGACCGCCTGCTGCTGTCCGGCAGCAAGCTGCGCAAGGCGCTGTCCGAAGGCGGCGAAGTCCCCGCCGAGTTCAGCCGCTCCGAAGTGCTGGCGATCCTGCGTGACTACTACGCCACCATCAAGGATGAAGATAAGGTGGAGGTGAAGTTAACCGGGCATTCGGCAAAGTAATCGAATGTAAGGGCGGGCTTCAAGCTCGCCCTTACATTACTTCATCTTACCCTCCAGTGCCCGCACATCCCGCAGCTCATCGGCGGAGTAAACTTCCTCCATCGCCACACTCAAACCGCGGTGCGGCATCAGCAGCAATTCGGCCAGATCCTTGGTGTTTTGATCCGACGCGTTCAGTGTGCTCGCGGCCATTTTGTGGAGGGTGACGGAATAATTATAGCCACCTTCCGCAAACACCATTTCAACAAACTTTTTGCGCGCGTCCGCGGGCAGGCTCAACGGGGACAGGGAGAGTTGCTGCTTCTCTTGCACGCTCTGATATGCCTTGGCGAGCACTTCCAGCGCTGCTTTATCGCCGATGGGAGCGGCCGTTTTCGGGGACCCCGCCATATCACATGCCGAGATACTCATCATTAACGCCGCAGCACACGCCAATCCGGAAAATCTATCAAATGTAATCATAACGAACGGACTCGAGACTGTAGCCAAAAATAAAGATCATATGTGGTTCCGAATAAAATAAACCATTTACTCCTTTCTCTGCGCCTTATTAAGCAGATTCGCAATGTCAGCATGATCCTCCTTGACCGCCATCATCATTGCCGTCCAACCCTCCCGGTTTTTGATGTTCGGATCGGCGCCTTTGGCGAGCAGCAGCTTCACGATCTCGATATAACCCTCGAACGCCGCCCAATGCAGCGCCGTCCCGCCGCTGTCTTCCTGGGCATTGATGTCGGCGCCATGGGCAAGCAGCATTTCCACAATGTCGGCATGCCCTTTCTGGGCAGCCCGCACCACGGGAGTCCAGCCCATGTGATCCTTGCCGTTAACCTGCGCGCCGCTGGCAAGCAGCAGTTTGACCATGTGCAGATTTCCCGCTCTCGCCGCATGCGTTAACGCTGTCCAATCGTATTTATTTTTGGCATTAACATCAACCCCTTGCGCCAGAATCTGCTTGACTTCCGCCACGTCGCCGTCCATTACCTTTTCCATCAGGGGGGTGTTCCTGTCACCGCCCGCCACCAACAGAATAATCAGCGCGGCAACCATAAAGGCAATGATGATGAAAATTCTTCGGCGAACCATATTTTTCTGGCGTCTTTAGTGAAACGGCGATGGGCAATCGTCCATGTTAGCAAGCACACTGGCAGCTACGCTACTTTGCCAGTGCCATGGCAACAATATAAATTACAGGTGATACCCAAAACTATCCTTGAAGCGGGCGTAAAATTCCTCGCGCTCGAAGTGGTGGTTCTGGGTGCCGTGATGCTCGATCTTGATGGCACCCATGAGCGAAGCGACACGGCCGGTGGTTTCCCAATCCATGTCGTTCATCAAACCATATAGCAGGCCGGCGCGGTAGGCATCGCCACAGCCCGTGGGATCTACCACCGCTTTGGGTACGGCGCAGGGGATGTCGATGCGCTTGTTTGCGGTATAGATGTGCGAGCCCTCGCCGCCAAGCGTGATGATCAGCGCCTCGACATGCTCGGCCAGTTCGTGCGGCGATTTGCCGGTACGCTCTTGCATGAGCTGCGCTTCGTAGTCATTGAGCGTTACCCAGGTGGCCTGTTCGATGAACTTTATCAGGTCATCGCCGTCGAACATAGGCATACCCTGACCGGGATCAAAGATGAAGGGGGTGCCCGCCTCGGCAAACTGGGTAGCGTGCTGTAGCATGCCTTCGCGGCCATCGGGCGAAACTATGCCAAGAGTGATGCCTGCGGCGTTTTCAATCTGATTTTCATGGGAAAAATTCATGGCGCCGGGATGAAAGGCGGTAATCTGGTTGTCGTCCATGTCGGTGGTGATGAAGGCCTGAGCGGTGTAGGTGTTGTTGATCACCTTGACATGCTCAAGACCGACGCCACAACGTCCCAGCCATTCGGCATAAGGACCGAAGTCCGCGCCCACCGTGCCCATCAACGTGGGTTCGCCGCCCAGCAGCTTGAGGTTGTAGGCAATATTGCCCGCGCAGCCGCCGAATTCGCGGCGCATGTTTGCCACCAGAAAGGAGACATTCAGGATATGCACCTTGTCAGGCAGGATGTGATTCTTGAATTTGTCATGAAACAACATGATGGTATCATAGGCAATGGATCCACAGATCAGGGCTGACATAGGTATTTTCCGTTTTGGTTGTAAAGATGAGAACAGGGATTATACGGGGTTCCCGCACCGGTTTTCGAGTGTGGATGGATTAGTGCAAGCCCAGACAGATTTCCGCTTGACTGATAGTTCCACGGATTCTGACAGCAACGCCGCTGTCAAGAAAGTCCTCGATTTAGCCGATAAACACCATGCCACCGAATCTCGATGCGCACAATATGCGCCGCACTAGTGAGCTACGGCAGGTGTTAAGGACGCGCCAGAAATGACAAGAATTGCCGGAATAATCACGCTCTTGTTTTTATGTCCACTCATGGTGGCGGGGGTTGCTTATGCCCAGGAAACTCCCTCTGGCACTACGGCAAAAATCTTGCGGAGCGAGCTTCTTGCCCTGGACAACCAGGTGCAGGCCCTCCAAAAAACAGCAGCGGACATAAACCGCGACCTCACGATTCTTGAGGAAGAGGCACAGTTCCCCGAAAGGTCTCGGATCGCCGTCTTTCTGAGTATGGGTCAGATGCTGCACTTTGATCTGGACTCTGTTGAATTAAGTGTGAATGGCAAAATTGTGACAACTCATACGTACACACCTGAAGAGACGGCGGCGCTGCAACTTGGCGGCATACATCGGCTCTATATCGGCAGCCTGAATGATGGTGAACAGTTTCTATCCGCCATTTTCAAGGGAAAAACTCCGGCCAACCCACTCTACCGCAGCAGCGCATCCCTTAATTTCAAGAAAGGACAAAAACCAAAGTTTATTGCGCTGAGCATTAGTGATCTTCTCCAAGACAACACGCCAGCAATGACCGTGAGGGAGGCGCAGTAGGCGTAAAATTCAATGGGATGCTCAGCCATAAAGTATTTTCTAGCACGCTGGATCATCTTCCTTATCGCAGGCCTGTTGCTACCGGCAGCTAATGCGGCGGACGACCTTCGCGGCGATCTATCATGGAAGGTAAAAGACCCGCATTTCGGAGCGGCGTTATTCGACTTCTACCGGGGCGATAACTTCTCTGCCATAACACGGCTAACCGTCGCGCAAGAAACCCGCGTCTTGGTGAGCCAGGAACAAGAGGGCGATCTTCTATTGGGCATGCTTTACCTTGCCAGTGACATGCCCAACGAGGCGCAAAAGGTTTTTTCACGCCTTATAAGTAACAGCTCCTCCTCATCTATTGGCGACATTGCCAGCCTTTATTCCGCAAAAATACTTTACGGCCAAGGTTCATACCCGGCGGCAGAGAAACTTCTTTCAACGATTGAAGATCTGCCGGGAAAACTGCGCATCCAGCAGGATTTGCTCCTGATAAATCTCTTAATAGCAAAAAAACAATTTCAGCAAGCAGGAACACGGCTGCCTCGCTTGGACAGCGATACCAAGCCAGGCTATTTCAGCCGCCATAATCTCGCCGTGAATATGCTCAAGGATGGCATATCATTGCAAGGTGCGGGATTGCTTGATGGCATCAGCAAAGAAATTTTTTCTGATGCCGAATTGAAGATGTTACAGGACAAGGCCAATCTTGCCCTTGGGTACCATTACCTTCAAAAAAAAGAACCTGCTTTAGCCAAGGTGTATTTCCAGAAAATCAGGTTGAACAGCTATTTCTCCCCGAAGGCATTGTTAGGATCAGGGTTTGCGGAGTCAGCGCAAAATCAGCATAAACGCGCGCTAATACCGTGGATGGAGTTGGCGCAGCGAGAGATAAGGGATGTAGAAACGCAAGAGGCTTTGCTGACCGTACCTGACACTTTATTCAAGCTTGAATCTTACAAAGAGGCGCAGAAACACTATCAGAACGCCATTTCTCACTATGCTGCTGAAGCATTGCGTGTCAAACAGTCGATAGACGCGATTCGTGCAGGAAAACTGGAGAATAATGTTCTGCGCCTTGATGCGGGTGATGATACGCAATGGCAAAACACGCTAAGAAAGCTGCCGGATGCACCGGAGAATCACTATTTTCCGTGGCTAATGGAAAATTCGCAGATACAGGAGGCTGTTTTACTTTATCGTAAATCTCTCGCCCTGCAGAATATTCTGGAGCAGCAGCGAGCACGCCGCACATCCGCAGCCAACACGCACATCGATCAGGCCTTGGTGGAAGCGCAAGGCCTGATGAAAAAGCTGGATGCCTATATACAGAAAACCATGATTTCCGAACTATCGCTACGTGAGCAACGGTTGGACAACTATCTTACGCAAGCGAAACTTGGCATGGCGGAGCTTTATAATC
Organism: Gammaproteobacteria bacterium; assembly: GCA_040183005.1. Classification (NCBI taxonomy): domain Bacteria; kingdom Pseudomonadati; phylum Pseudomonadota; class Gammaproteobacteria; species Gammaproteobacteria bacterium. Next base: position 144,177 of record JAMPIW010000001.1, on the reverse strand, counting down.
ACGCTGCGGCACGGGGAGACGAGTAAGTTGAAACACTACAGTCGCCTGACCCCACTACTCTTGCTCGTCTTTGCTGGCTGCGCACAGGTAAAAGACGATAGCCCAACCCTCAAAAGTCTGGAGCGTCGTAACATTTCCGTCGAAAAGGATACCACCATCCCGGACAGCCGCAGCAAGGCCATCGAACAGTACCAATCCATCGCGGGCACGGCAAATGATAAATCAGTCCAGCGCGAGGCAAAACGCAAGATCGCCGATTTAGAGGTGGATAATGCGGAGTCCATTTTCCTGGGCAAGATCAAGAAATCCCAACAAGACGCCCAAACCAGCGCACCGCCACCCCCTGCGGATAACCGCAATGCGATCAATCTGTATCAGGAGCTGTTACAGGAACAAGCCCCAAAATCCGACGCTGAAAACACACTGTATCAACTGGCAAAAGCATATGAGCAAAGCGGTGATTATCAAAACACGTTGCAAACGCTGACTCGCTTGGCGAATGCCTATCCAAAGATAGGCTATATGGATGAGGTCCAGTTCCGGCGCGGGGAAATTCTGTTTACGTTAAAGGATTATGCTCAGGCCGAGAAGGCCTATGCCTCCCTGTTTCCCCTGAAAAAGTCCCAATTTTACGAGATGGCGCTGTATAAACACGGCTGGAGCCTTTACAAGCAGGAGCAGTATTTGCCCGCCCTTGGTTCTTTCTTTGCGATTTTGGACAAAAAGTTTCCTGTGAACAAAGCCGTAGCCGATGACTTTGTCTTGCCGCGCGGCGAACAGGAATTTGTAAAAGATACACTGCACGTTACCAGCCTCAGCTTTTATCATCTTAATGGCGCGGAATCGATCGACTCGTATCTTTCCGCCAAAGGTTATCGCCCGTATGAACACCTTCTGTATAAATCCCTCGGTGAACTTGCTCTTGAGAAAGACCGTGTCAGCGACGCCGTAAACAGCTACAGGGCATTCATCAAGGCGCATCCGGGCCATCCCTACAGCGTGCTCATGCAGCAGCGAATCATCGATGCCTACAAAAGGCCTGAGTTCGTATCCCTGCTCCTGCCTGAAAAACGGGAATTTGTCCGCGTCTATGATGACTACAATCAACGTCGCATCAGCAATTCCACAAAAACGTATACCGAACACCTGATATACGGCGACAAAATCGCCCAAGACAAGATTACCTCCTACTTAAGGGTCATCCTTGAGGACTTGGCGCGCCATTATCATGCTGAAGCGCAAAAGAGCAAGGCGCGCGCGGCATACAAGGAGGCCATGGATTGGTATACGAAATTTCTGAAAAATTTCCCCGAGGATAACGATGCCCCAGGCATCACCTTCCTGCTCGCTGAAAGCTTGTACGAGAATGGGCGTTATGCCGATGCAGTCACACGTTATGAAAACGTCGCCTATGATATTCCCGCCAATCAAAATGGTGCCGAAGCAGGCTATGCGGCCCTGCTCGCCTATCAGAAACATGGAGAAAAACTCTCGGGCTATGAAAAAAATCTGTGGCGGCGTAATGCTGTGGTGAGCGCGATGCGGTTCTCCGAAAAGTATCCCAAGGACAAACGGGTGCCCGCCATTCTGGTCTCCGCGATGGAAGAGCTGTTCTCTCTAAAGCAGTATGACAAGGCTGAATTCGCCGCGCGGCGAATTCTGAAAATGGAGCCCCCCGCTGACATCAAGCAACGCAGCTTGGCGACAACCATCATCGCGCACACTGAATTTGAACGGGATAATTTTGATCGTGCGGAGGCAAGCTATCGCGAGGCACTGAATCTCCTTCCCGCAGGTGATCCAGGCAGGGTGGAAATCATGGAGAATCTGGCATCGGCAATATATCGGCAAGGTGAACAATCCCGTACCGCAGGCGATATGCCAGCGGCGATCCAGCACTTCCTTCGGGTCGGCGCGGCGGCGCCTGCATCACCCATCCGCCTCTCGGCGGAATATGATGCTGCCGTCGGCTATATGTCGCTGAACGACTGGGGTAACGCACTGCGCATCTTTAGCCAACTCCAGAAAACCTACCCTGACAACGCCTTCCAGACCGATGTATCACGGCAAATGGTAACGGCCTACCTTCAGCTGGATCAGCCCGCAAAGGCCGCCGCCGAACTTGAAAAAACGATTGCCAGCAACAAGGATGCCTCGGTTCGCCAAGACGCCACGTGGCAAGCTGCGGAGCTTTATGAAAAAGCCAAAGACACCAAGAACGCCGCCAAGGTCTATGGGCTGTACGTCGAGCAGTTCCCCAGTCCGCTGGAGCAGGCCATCGAGGCGCGCAACCGCCTCGCGGAAGCCTATAAGCAAGGCAATGACGCGAGCATGCAAAATTATTGGCTGAAGGACATCATCAAGGCAGACCGGGAAGGTGGCGCGGAGCGCACGCCGCGCACCCGCCAAACTGCTGCCCATGCTGCAATCACCTTGGCCGATCTCGGATATCAGGCATTCACCCAGGCGCGACTGGTTGAACCGCTGCAACAGAACCTGAAAATCAAAAAGGAAAAAATGGAAGCGGCCTTGCGGGCCTATGGCACTGCTGCGGAGTTTGGCGTGGCGGATGTAACGACTGCCGCGACGTACCAGATGGCAAAGATATACAGCGACCTCAGCCGTGATCTGCTTGAATCCCAACGCCCCGAAGGACTCACCCCCGAGGAGCGGGAACAATATGATGTACTCCTGGAAGAGCAAGCCTTTCCGTTTGAAGAGAAGGCAATCCAGATATATGAATCGAATATCCGGCGCGTGTCCGCCGGCATCTATGACGAATCCGTCAGGAAAAGCTTTTCCGAACTGGGTAAACTATTGCCGGTCAAATATGCAAAGCACGAGAAAAGCGAACCCTTGACCGGCATTACGTTGAAAAACGACGGCAAGGATGAAGACGAAAAGATATTGATAAACGCCACCGCACAAGTCCCGCCGAACGTTGAGGCATACAACCACCTCGGGATTCATTATCGCGACAACGGACGCTTCGATGACGCACGCAACGCCTACGAAAAAGCCCTGGTTATCGACCCGAATCATTCATCAATCCACCTCAACCTTGGCATTCTTTACGATCTTTATCTGCGCGACACCGGCAAGGCATTGGAGCAGTACCGGCTATATCAAGGCCTGTTGCCCACCGCTGACAAGCAAGTGGGAATGTGGATCGCAGATCTCGAAAAACGCCATAATGGTGCAGAGAAAACCGCGGGGGTGACGGATAAATGAAACCATCAGCGCTTTTGATCATGGGCGTTTTATGTTTATTCACTGGCGTTTCGGAGGCAGAAGATACTATTGAATCATCTGGCACGAAAATCATAGGTGATTCTGACATGCCAAAAACGCTCTACATCGTTCCGTGGAAGAAACCGGAAACTGCCCCACTGCCAGCCCGGTCAATGGGTGAGTTCGCCAACGCCGCCCTTGCGCCGCTGGACAGGGACACCCTGTTACGCCAGATGCAATACCACGCAATTTTTAATTCCAGATAGAGCAGCATTTCTTCTCATTAACCATCAAGATTTTTGTCTGAAATGCCGAATACAAGGCAGGGCATGACGCAGCATAGGAGATCAGCATGGATTTTTTTAGTTCCTCAATCCGCTTCTTTCAAGACGGCGGTTTTATTATGTACCTCATCCTCGGGATCTTCGCCCTGGGACTCGCCATCGCCATCGAGCGCTATGTCTTCCTGACAGCCGCCCGCAACAAGAACCGGGAAATGTGGGACAAGCTGCTGCCGGTGCTCAAGCGTGGCGAGTACAAAGCCGCACAAGACATGATGTCGCAGTCCAATGCCGCCATCAGCAACATTTTGTCTTATGGGTTGTCCCGGATTGTTACAAGCCGACGGCATGACGATGTTGAAACCGCCATGGAGGAAGGACTCCTGGAAACCGTCCCGCGCCTTGAAAAACGCACACACTACCTCACCACCTTCGCCAATGTTTCCACACTGTTGGGGTTGCTCGGCACGGTTATCGGCCTGATTGATGCGTTTACCGCCGTCTCCAGCGCCAACCCCTCCGAGAAAGCTGCGCTGCTTTCCGCCAGTATTTCCGTGGGTATGAACTCAACGGCATTCGGATTGATGGTGGCGATACCGCTGCTGCTGATCTATAGCGTGCTTCAGTCCAAAACCGTTGAGCTGGTGGACAGCCTGGAGATGGCCTCCGTAAAAGTATTGAACATCATCAAGGAACACTCCGACAAGCAAGGCTCACCCTAATGAAACGCCGCACCCTACTCGCGCGGAACGAAGGTGACGAGCTGGACCTCACCGCCATGATCAACATGATGGTGATTCTGGTGTGCTTCCTGTTGACCTCGGCGGTATTTTCGCGCATCACGGTGCTTGAGCTGAATATGCCCCCGGCCGCTCAGGCATCATCCAGTAGCGCCCCACAACCGAAAAAGGAATTTCTGCTGGAGGTGATTCTGCGCAAGGATGCTATTGAAATAAATGACAGAAACGGCAGCTTTTTTGAGCGGATAAATAATACATCCGGCAGTTATGACATCAAATCCCTGGCGCAGAATCTTCATCAATTAAAAGCTCGCTTCCCGGAAAAACGGGATGCGTCGATCCTGCTGGAAGATGACACTCCTTATGACCTCCTGGTGCAGGTGATGGATGCGTTGCGCGAGGAAAGAAGCGGGGCGATGGGATCCGCCGAGCTTTTCCCTGATATATCCATTGGCGACGCCCCGGCCGGCAAGAAAATAAAATAACAAGGGATACGGATAGTCGATATGAAAATGTCACGGCGCGCCAGACGCATGGAGCGGCACCACGCTCGAACAACGCGGGGTGGCAAACTCAACCTGATTGCCCTGGTGGATATCTTCACCATCCTGGTGTTTTTTCTTGTGGTAGGTGCCTCCGAGGTGGAAATTCTGCCCAACACCAAGGTGGTAAAACTTCCCGAATCCATCGTTGAAAAACAACCCAAGCAAACCATACTGATCATGGTGAGTGGAACCGACATTATCATGCAGGGCCGCAAAATAGCCTCCGTAAAAGACGTGCTGGACGCCCCTGAAGATGTCATCGCGCCATTGAAAAACGAGCTTGAGCATCAAGCCGGGCGGCAAGGCAGCAAAGCCAACAGCGACATTACCATCATGGGTGACCGGCAAATTCCCTACAAGCTTTTGAAGAAAATCATGGTTACGTGTACACAAGCCAATTACAGCAACATTTTTCTCGCTGTGCTGCAAAAACCAAGAGCGGCGGGGCAATAGGCCGTGGCGGTTCATTATCACTCCCCCGACCTGCCATGGGCCATGACCACCCAGGACGAACACCGTTTCCGGGTAATCCTGGCATCGGTGCTGATAGGCTTTCTGGTGATTTCGAGCATCATCACTTTTATCCAGGTTCCAAAAATCACCCGGGAACAAGCCGAGGAAGTGCCGCCACGGCTGGCCAGACTGGTGCTTGAACGCAAGCAATTGCCCCCACCGGTTGCGAAACCCTCGCCCGTCAAACCATTGGCCACAAAGCCGGAGCAAGCTCCCAAGCCACAGCCCGCGCCAAAGGCGGAGCTGAGAATCAAGCCCCAGCCCGAGAAGAAAATCGAGCCTGTGCAAGTGACCAAGCAAGAGCCTACGCCTGAGCCGCTGCCCGTAGAACCGCCCAAGGTCAATATCGAGGCCGCGCGCAAGAAGGCGGCCAGCTCGGGTCTGCTGGCGTTAAGCAACGATCTGGCGGCATTGCGTGACAAGCCCGTCGTAACCAGTGCGCAAACGGACGAGAAGCTTATCCAGCCCAGCAAGATCGAACCCTTTGTGCAGCGCTCGATGATTACATCCGGTACGGCTCGCGGGAACGAGGGGGTAAAGACCGCCAGCGCCAGCCGCAACGTCAGCGGTACGCAACTGGCGGAACGGACGACCACGCGTGTCAACAATCCGCAGCCCACGGCTCACCCTGGTGAAACCGAGGCGCCTAAATCGACCAAGCAAAAAACCGGCGGTTCGCGCACCGACGATGAAATTCAGTTGGTGTTCGATAAGAACAAGGGAGCACTGTATTCGCTTTATAACCGCGCGCTTCGGCAAGATCCATCCCTGCAGGGCAAGGTGGTGCTCAAACTAACCATAGAACCCTCCGGCAAGGTCAGCGCTTGCGAGGTGGTGTCCAGCGCGATGGAGGCACCCGAGTTGATACAAAAGATCGTGGCGCGGGTGTTGCTTTTCGACTTCGGAGCCAAAGAAGTCGCCACTACCGTGACCAAGCTTCCCATCGACTTTTTACCATCGTCATAGACCACGCCTATGCTAGCCCAGCAGCACCAGCCCCCACACCACCAGTACGTTGACGTGAGCAACCATCACAGCCGCTGAACCCAAGTCTTTCGCGCGTCCAGCCAAGGTATTGAACTCCGTGCCGACGCGATCCACGGCCGCTTCCAGCGCGGAATTGAGCAGTTCAATTACCAGGACGAGCATCAGGCAACCAATTAACAGCGCCCGTTCCATGCCGCTATTGCCCAGCCAGATGCCGAGCGGGGCAAGGATCACGAACAGCGCGATCTCGATGCGAAAGGCTGGCTCCAGGGCCAGCGCGGCTTTGAGTCCTTTGAGCGAATAACCCATCGCCCGGACGATATGGACGAGTGGTTTATCCTGGCTCGCCATGAATCACCTTGACGGCTTCCAGGCAAGATCCAGTTCGCGGGCGGCCTTAACATCATCCAACCGCCGCACGGGCAAGGTGTGGGGGGCGCCTTTGACGATCTCGGGCGTGGTTTGAGCCTCAGTGAGAATCTGTTGCATGGCGGTGATGAAGCGGTCCAGCTCTTCTTTGGCCTCGGTTTCGCTCGGCTCGATCAGTAGACACTCCGGCACCAACAGCGGGAAATAGGTGGTGGGCGCGTGATAGCCCAAGTCGAGCAGGCGCTTGGCGACATCCATGGCGGTGATGCCCAGCTCCTTGGCCTGACGCTTGAGGGTGACGATAAATTCATGCGTGGCGCGGCGCTCTGGAAAGGCCAGGTCATAGCCGCTGTGCGCCAGACGCGCCATCAGGTAATTGGCGTTGAGTGTGGCGAATTCGGCGACGCGATGCATGCCTTCCGATCCCAGCAGGCGCGCATAGATATAGGCGCGCAGCAACACGCCCGCATTGCCCGCAAAGGCCGAGAGACGACCAATGGTTTGCGGCCGGGCCGATTCGGTGAGGAGGCGGTAGGCCTTGCCGTCGTAGTCGACAATGGGTACCGGCATGAAGGGCAACAGTCTTTCACTTACGCCCACCGGCCCGGCACCGGGGCCGCCGCCGCCATGCGGGGTGGAAAAGGTTTTGTGCAGATTCATGTGGATGACATCGAAACCCATGTCGCCGGGCTTGACCTTGCCGAGAATTGCATTGAGGTTGGCGCCGTCGTAATACAGCAGTCCACCGGCCTCATGCACAATCTGCGCAATCTCCTTGATGCGGCGCTCAAACACCCCCAGCGTCGAGGGGTTGGTGAGCATGATCCCCGCCGTGTGCGGACCGACCGCAGCCTTCAGCGCTCCGATATCCACGTCCCCCTGTGCATCGGTGGGGATCTCGCGCACCGTGTAGCCGCACATCACCGCCGTGGCCGGATTGGTGCCATGCGCCGCGCTGGGTACCAGAATTTCGGTGCGCTGCACATCATTGCGCGCGTCGTGATAGGCGCGGATCATCGCCACGCCTGCGAACTCGCCTTGCGCGCCCGCCATCGGCGTGAGCGATACGCCCTTCATCCCCGTCACTTCCTTGAGCATTTCCTGCAGTTCGTACATGCAGGCAAGGAATCCCTGGCTCAGGGATTCCGGTGCATAAGGATGGCGCGCCAGAAAGCCCGGCAGCATCGCCAGCTTGTTGCAGGCACGCGGGTTGTACTTCATGGTGCATGAGCCCAGCGGATAAAAATGCGTGTCGATGGAGAAGTTCTTCTGTGACAGCCGCGTGTAATGCCGCACCGCCTGAAGCTCGGAGACCTCAGGCAGCAGTGGACGTATTTTGCGCCGGAATTTTTCGGGGATGGCTATTACATTTGCCTTGTCTTGCGGAGCCTGCGAAGGATTACGGCGAGCGGGGTGGGAGTGTTCGAAGATCAACATGACATGACTGCCTTTCTAGTTTTTCGTACTAAATTCGATCGCATATGTAGGGTGCGCACGGCGCACCCTGCAACTTACTTCAGTGCCGCCAGCGCCTTCTCATAATCCGGCTCCTGACCGATTTCCGGCACGAGTTCGGTGTAGATCACGCTATCACTCTCGTCCAGAACTACCACGGCACGGGCGGTGAGGCCGGCAAGCGGGCCGTCCTGAATCAGCACACCGTATTCCTTGGCGAAATTACGGCCGCGCATCATCGACAGCGGAATGACGTTGCTCAGCCCCTCGTTACCACAAAAGCGCTTCATGGCGAACGGCAGATCGGCGGAAATGATCAATATCACCATGTCATCGCGGGTTTTGGCGAAATCGTTGAACTTCTTGGTGGAGATGGCGCACACCGAGGTGTCAAGGCTGGGGACAATGTTGAGCAGCTTTTTCTTTCCTTTGAAATCGGCAAGTTCCTTGTCGCTCAAGTCCTCTGCCACCAATTTCAGGTACGGGGCTCTGCTGCCGGTTTTCGGCAGATCGCCATTGGTGTGTATGGGATTGCCCTTCAGTGTGATCGTTGCCATAACCTATCTCCTTTAGTTAAACCCGGGTGAATTACTGCGGTTTTAGTATATCGCGCAAATGCTTGGCAAACATTTCAATATCAGCCGCATTTTTGGTTTCGGTAGCGCACACCAGCAGCGCGTTGCTCAATTCGGGATAATCGCCGCCCAGCTTATAGCCACCCAGCAGCCCACGCTTCGCAAGCTCATCCAGCACCTCGTCCACCGGGCGCGGTAGCTGCAACACGGCCTCGTGGAACAGGGGCCGGTCGAATAGCTTGGTAACGCCGTCGATAGCGGTGAGCGCCTCGACAAGGGCCAGGGTGTTGGCGTGGCATGCGGCCGCCACACGTTCCAGACCATCGGGGCCGAGCAGCGCCATATGGATAGTGGCGGCGGTGACTATCAGGCCCTGATTGGTGCAGATGTTGGAAGTGGCCTTTGAGCGGCGGATATGCTGTTCGCGTGCCTGTAGCGTGAGTGTAAACCCTGGTTTGCCGTCGAGATCGACGGTGCGTCCCACGATGCGCCCCGGCATCTGGCGTACATGCTCCATTTTGCAGCACATGAAGCCGAAGTACGGTCCGCCGGAGGACAGTGGGGCACCCAAGGGTTGACCCTCGCCACACACGATATCGGCTCCGTTTTCTCCCCATTCACCCGGCGGGGTGAGCAACGCCAGCGAGACGGGGTTGACCACGCCGATCACCAGCGCGCCGTGGCGGTGCGCCCAGTCGGTGAGGGCGTCCACTTCTTCCAGCACGCCGAAGAAATTGGGCTGCGGGATCACCAGTGCGGCGATGTCGTCGCCGCTGTATTTTTCCAGCGATTCTGGCACGGTATGCCCGCACTCCATGCAGAAAGGTAGCTCGATCAACTCGATATTCTGCATGGTGACTATGGCGCGCACCACCTTGCGATAGGCCGGATGCACCGTGCTAGGCATCAGCACGCGTCTGGATTGTGACTTGCGGTTGGCGCGCACCGCCATCAACACCGCCTCGGCCAGCGCCGATGCGCCATCGTATAGGGAGGCATTGGAGACATCCATGCCGGTGAGGCTGGCCATCATGGTCTGGTATTCGTAAAGCAGTTGCAACGTACCCTGGCTGGCCTCGGCCTGATAGGGGGTGTATGCGCTGTAAAACTCCCCACGCGTGGCGATCTCCCACACGGCGGCAGGAATGTGGTGGTCATAGGCGCCCGCACCGGCAAAGCACAGCGGGCGGCCATCCTGCTCGGCGCGCTGCATCATCAGGCGCGTGACATCCATCTCACTCATGCCGGGAGGGATAGACTTCAGCGCTGCGGTGGCGCGTAACTCCTCGGGGATTTCGTCAAAGAGATCCTCAATACCCGTCGCGCCGATGGCGGCGAGCATGTGTTGGATATCATCTTCTGTGTGTGGAATAAAAGGCATGGATTATCTCTTTTTATATTTATTAGCCAAATCAATGCGCCTCGGCGGCAACCAGCTCGGCATAGGCGTTCGCATCCAGCAGGCTGTCCAGCTCTGCGAGGCTGGCGGGCTTGATGTGCATCATCCAACCTTCACCATAGGCGTCTTTGTTAACCAGGTCGGGGCTGCCCCCCAGTGCCTCGTTGACGGCGACGACCTCACCAGTGACGGGACTATAGACATCCGAGGCGGCCTTCACCGATTCCACCACGGCGCACTCCTGGCCTACCGTGACGCTACGGCCCGGCTCCGGTAGCTCAACAAATACCATGTCGCCCAGCAAATCCTGGGCGTGGTCGGTGATGCCAACACGCAGCGTTCCGTCAGCCAGCAACTCAACCCATTCGTGGCTCTTGGTGTATTTCAAATTGGCGGGGGTTTTGCTCATTTCATGATCCTCATTTTGTTCAACCTAGAAACGGCAGTTGGACGGGGTGGAGTGTGCGGTTTTCGGGGTGCAGGGCAAGGCGCAACGACGCGGAATGGTTGTTCCGTTCCAAGGAGTTGCAACGCTGCCATGCGCACTGAAAACCGTGCGATCTACCCCGTAGCGTGTTCACCAAACAGGTGAGCACGCAGGGCAAGATTAAACCTTTAAAATATATTGCTAAACGTCCACAGAAGCGGTCAACTACCGTTTCTAGGTTCAATACATGATGCGCCATAGCGCACAAACGGCGGCTTGACTATTCTCACGGCCAGCAATTTGCCACGCACATCCACTTCGGCCTGCTCGCCGGCCTCTCGCAGCACGCGCGCGAATGCGATGGCCTTGCCCAGTGTCGGCGAAAAGCTGCCACTGGTGATTTCGCCAGCCTCGCGGCCGTCGATGATGACTTTTTGGTGATTGCGCAGTACGCCCTTGTCGTCGAGCACCAGGCCCACCAGCTTGAATTTGGCCCCTACACGACGTTGCGCCTCCAGCGCAGTGCGCCCGATAAAATCGCGCCCGGCGGGTTCCCATGCCACGGTCCAGCTTAATCCAGACTCCAGCGGGGTGATGCTCTCATCCATATCCGCGCCATACAGATTCATCCCCGCCTCCAGGCGCAGCGTATCACGCGCACCCAGGCCGATGGGCTTTACGTCGGCTTGGTGCAGCCGCTGCCAGAACCCGGCGGCCTGCGCGGCGGGCAGCATGACCTCGTAACCATCCTCACCGGTATAGCCGGTGCGTGCAATGAACATCTCGCCCGCTTGCAGTGCATAGAACGACCCCAGCGCGGCGGCCTGCGGGCCGATCAGCTTATGAACGGCCTCACGCGCTTGGGGACCTTGCACAGCAATCATGGCGAGATCAGCGCGCTCCTTCACGTGTACGGCAAATGCGGCGGCATGATGGGTGATCCACGCCAGATCTTTGTCGCGGGTGGCGGCGTTGACTACCAGCCGGAACCACTGATCGTTTACGAAATAGACGATCAGGTCATCAATGACGCCGCCTTTTTCATTCAGCATGCAGGTGTATAACGCCTTGGTCGCTCCCGGCATCCCGCCTCCTGCGACACTAGCGCATCCATGTGCGTTGCCCGGCTGCGTCAGGCGGTCGACATTATTCGCCAGCAGATAACGCAAAAACTCGCGCACCCGCTCGCCTTCGATATCAACGATGGTCATGTGCGACACGTCGAACATGCCCGCCGCACGGCGCACGCTGTGATGCTCCTCGATCTGCGAGCCGTAATGCAGCGGCATGTCCCAGCCGCCGAAATCGACGATTTTCGCCCCCATGGCGAGGTGCGCTTCATACAACGGTGTTTTTTTGCCCATATTCACCTCGGGTAGTTATTCCTACTGTGTCACAAAGCGCTGAAGGGCGCATTGCGGCGTTAAAATCAGACTCAAATGCTCATTTACTCCGTGTAAACTCCGCTTTTTCGCCTGATTTTGCCTTGCACTGCATCCCTTGATCACTTTGTGACACAGTAGGATTATATTTTTGCCACAGAGGGCGATACCGGCCCCTGTTTTTCTTCCGCGTGGTACGAAGAGCGCACCAGCGGTCCCGCCTTCACCCACGCAAACCCCAGCGCGCGCGCCTCTTGCTCGTAATCGGCGAAGGCCTCAGGGGTTATGTACTCTTTGACGGGTAGATGATGACGCGTCGGCCGCAGATATTGACCCAGCGATACGCGGCTCACACCTATGGCGCGCAGATCACACAGCACCTGCGTCACCTCCTCGCGGCGCTCGCCCAGGCCCAGCATCAACGACGACTTGGCTGCCACGCCCGGCCGGCTGGCGGCCCGCTCCAGCAGGCTCAACGAGCGCTCATAGCGGGAACCTTTGCGCACGGTCTTGTATAAACCGGGCACGGTCTCGACGTTGTGCCCCCATACCAGCGAACCTGCCCCGTCCAGCGCAGCGGTAATGGTCTTTATCGCCTGCTCCTGGCACTGCTGAAAATCCGGCGTCAACAGCTCCAGGCCAATGCCGGGCTTGCGGCGGCGCAGCTCGCGGACCGTATCTGCGAATACTTTTGCCCCGCCGTCCGGCAGATCGTCGCGATTCACCGAGGTCAGCACCACATACCCCAAGCCCATGCTGATGACAGCATCCGCCACGCGGCGTGGCTCGTTGAGATCGTATGACTCGGGGCGGCCGGTCTTTACCGCGCAGAAGCCACAGGCGCGGGTACAGGTGTCGCCAAGCAGCATGAAGGTGGCCGTGCCACGGCTCCAGCATTCGCCCCGGTTCGGGCAGCGCGCCTCCTCGCACACCGTGTGCAAGGCATTGCCGCGCACGGCATCTGCGGTTAGCGCGTATTGGGAATGATCGCCGAGATGCTGGCGTATCCAATGCGGCATACGCCCTACATTGGGCTGATCAAAAACAGGTTTTATGGCTAGCGGCATGGGTTTCCTGGAACTGCAAAACAAAAAAAGGGCGGCAGATAAACTACGCGCTTATCTGCCGCCCCTCTGTCCTGTGTACCTGAGAGCTTGAGCCCCTTCGGCGGGCCTGTCCGGGCGTACCGGCGACCACTCTCCAGAGTCAACCCTCTCCCCCGGTCCTTTTGCCTGAGCGATTCCGGGCGGTTTGCGCCTTCGGCGTCCCGCATCTCAAAACGAGCGCGGGATCTCTTCCAGGGGAGGGATGTTGAAGTAATAATATACTATGCCTGCACCAGCGACACCAGAGCGACGCAACATTTGGGGCCAGAACATAAGTAGCATTAAATATGCTATAACCACTACTACACAACACCTATCAAACAGACCGCCAAGGTTACCCGAATGCGCTTTGACACTATATTCGAGCACGCCCCGTTCAGCATCCAGGTGTTCTCGCCGGATGGCGAGACCATCCTCGCCAATCGCGCCTGGATGGAGCTATGGCGCATCTCACTGGAAAGAATAAAGGGTTACAACATCCTGCGTGACCCGCAGCTGATCGAAAAGGGGGTAATGCCCTACATCCAGAGGGCTTTTTCGGGAGAAGCTACCGTGGTTCCCGCTATCTGGTATGACGCCGAGAGGGTTGATCCTGACTGCGTACCACCACGTTGGGTACGCGCGTTCATGTATCCCATCAAGGACGGCGCGCAGATCACCGAGGTGGTTATCATGCACGAGGACCTCACCGCTCAAAAGCTCGCCGAAGATGAATTGCTCAAAACACACGATGCGCTGGAACAAAGGGTACACGAGCGTACCATCGAGTTCGAAAAGGCCAATGCCGCGCTGCGGGCGGAAATCGCGGAGCGCAATTTGGTCGAACGGGCTTTGTTTTCAAGCGAAGAACGCCTGGCGCATTTTTTCACGGCTTCTTACGAGGGGTTGTTGTTCCATGACAATGGCGTCATCATCGACATTAACCCTGCCATAAGCGAGCTCCTCGACACCCCTCCGGAAAAAATCATCGGAAAGCATATCCTGGAGCTTGTCGCGCCGGAGTCTCTCAAAAAGGTGATCGCCAACATGCAGGCCGGGGAGGAAGGGCCCTATGAGGTGATCGTCCAGAGAAGCGACGGCTCGACCATACCTGCGGAGGTGCGCGCCAAAAGCGTCGAATACCAGGGCCGCACGATCCGGGTAGTGGCCGCACAAGACATCCGGGAACGAAAAAAAGCCGAAGAAAAACTGCGTCAAGCCGCCACGGTTTTCGACAATACCAGCGAAGCCATTGTCATTACCGATGCCGAACACAGTATCGTGGCCGTCAACCGGGCGTTCAGCGATATCACCGGCTATGAGTCGCCCGAGGTGCTGGGCAAGGCCCCGCGCATCTATCAGTCAGGCCGACATAACAAAACCGTGCTCACCGAGCTGCAAAGTTCGCTGGAAACCCACGGCCAGTGGCGCGGTGAAATCTGGAACCGGCGCAAGAACGGCGACGTCTACCCTGCCTGGGAATGCGTGACGGAAATAAAGGGTGAACAGGGCCGTGTTACCAACACCGTGAGAGTGTTTTCGGACATAAGCGCCATGAAAGAGTCAGAAAAACGACTCCATTACCTTGCCCACCACGACGCGCTCACCGGCCTTCCCAATCGCCTGCTGTTCCAGGAAAACCTCAATCAAGCACTACGCCGCGCCAAGCGGCACAAGCAGCGTGTCGCGCTGCTGTTCCTGGACCTGGATCGATTCAAGATCATCAACGACACATTGGGACACGCCTGCGGCGACCGGCTGTTGCAAGAGACGGCCTTGCGCTTGCGGAAGGCGGTGCGGGCCGAAGACATGGTGGCACGGCTGGGCGGCGATGAGTTCACCATTATCCTGGCCGATATCGCCCACCCCGAGGACGCGGCGATACTCGCCAAGAAACTCATCGACGCCGTCGCTGAGCCCATCGCTACCGACGGACACGAAATCACCACGTCCACCAGCATGGGCATCAGCATTTATCCCGACGATGCCGAAGACAGCGAAGGCCTTGCCAAGGCGGCCGATGCGGCGATGTATCGCGCCAAGGAACATGGTCGACACAATTATCAGTTCTACGCTGCGGAACTGACCACAAAGGCCTTCGAACACCTATCCCTTGAGCAGGGTTTACGGCAAGCCCTGGCCCGGGATGAGTTCATTCTGCACTATCAGCCGCAGTAAACACTCAAAGACAACAGCCTCTATGGCGTAGAGGCCTTGATTCGCTGGCAACATCCCAAACTCGGCCTGGTGCCGCCGAGTAAATTCATGCCTGTGGCCGAGGAAACCGGGCTCATCGAACCCATCGGCGAATGGGTGCTGCGCACCGCCTGCAATGACGCCAAGGCATGGCGCGAGACTGGCCTGCCGTGGTTACGGATCGCAGTCAACATCGCAGGGCGGCAAATCCTGCGCGGCAACATCCTGAACTCACTGAACACCATTCAGCAGGAAGCTGGGCTGCATCCCGGCGAATTGCAACTGGAACTGGAAATTACCGAGAGCGATCTTAAACTCGCGGAGCACAGCATCGACTTGCTAAAAAGTCTCAAATCACTGGGCGTGACGCTCGCCATCGACGATTTCGGCACAGGCTACTCCTCACTGAGCCGCCTGAAACACCTGCCGATCGACACACTCAAGATCGACCGTTCGTTTGTCCGGGATATCCCTCATGATGCAGATGATGCCGCCATCGCCAACGCGATTATCGCCATGGCCCACAGTCTGAAATTGAAGGTCATTGCCGAGGGCGTGGAAACCGCCGAGCAGCTCGCGTTCTTGCGGGCGCAGCACTGTGATATCGTGCAGGGGTATTTCTTCAACAAACCGATGCCTGCCGACGAAATACTGGCGCTGCTGTCGAATCCGGCTGGGATGGCTGTGAACCCTGTCGGGCGTTTACCCTAAAAAAGCTATTGAACCGCAGAGAACGCAGAGGACGCAAATGCCGGGCAGGACGCCCAAATGCGGTGGATGGTCGCTCCCGGCATCCTGCCTCCCGCGACACTTGTGCATCCCTGCACGTCGCAGGGATGCACAGGAACCGCGAAATCCAGGGGGTTAGCGTTACAAGCACATCTACCCAGTAGATGACTCAGCACACCTTGTCAATGTCTTGTTTTTCCTCTGCATTCTCTGCATTCTCTGCATTCTCTGCATTCTCTGCATTCTCTGCATTCTCTGCATTCTCTGCATTCTCTGCATTCTCTGCACGCTCTGCACGCTCTGCGGTGAATCGCCGTTTTTAGGTTTACTTCGCCGAACGCCTCACCAGTAAAATCACCGGGATCAACCCCACCAGCACCAGGGTCAGCGCGGGCAAGGCGGCGGCTTCCCATTCGCCCTCCGAGGTCATCTCGAAGATGCGGATCGCCAGTGTGTCCCAGTCGAACGGGCGCAGCAGCAGAGTAGCGGGTAACTCTTTCATTACGTCGACGAACACCAGCAGCGCGGCGGTAAGCAGGCCAGGGCGCAGCATGGGGAGGTAGATGCGCCACAATATCTCGCGGTTGCCCGCACCCAGACTGCGGGCGGCCTGCTGGATGGAGGGGGTGATGCGCTCCAGCCCGCTCTCCACCGGGCCATGCGCCACGGCGAGAAAGCGCACCAGATAAGCAAACAGCAGGGCGATGACGCTGCCGCTGAGCAGCAGCCCGGTTGATACGCCAAACCAGCGCTGCGCCAGCACATCTACACCCTGATCCGTCCAGGTGAAAAACAGCATGATGCCCACCGCCAGCACCGAGCCTGGCATGGCGTAGCCGAGCGTCGCCATGCGCACCGCCAGGCCGGTCATCTTGCCCGGCCAGAGCTTGTTTACATAGCCAAGCAGCAACGCACCGCTTGCCGTGAGTAGCGCGGCGAATACACCCAGCATCACGGTATGGGTTACAAACTCCCAGTAACGCTCATCCAGATCGGCTAGCGCCGTGCCGGACGCCCAGATCGCCAGTTGCGCCACCGGGATCAGAAAGGCCAGCGCCAGCACCAGCGCAGCCGCCGCCGTGGCAGACCACGCGCGCAAACCTTTCAGCGTATAGCGGAATTCGGAAGCACGCCTGCCGCTGCTGTAAAAGCGCGCCCGCCCCCGCCAGCGTCGCTCGCCGTACAGCGCAAGGGCGACAAACAGCAGCAGCAGGGTAGAAAGCTGCGCCGCAGCATGGATGTTGAATAAACCGAACCAAGCCTTGTAAATGGCAGTGGTGAAAGTATCGTAATTGAAGATTGCCACCGCGCCGAAATCGGCCAGCGTCTCCATCAAGGCCAAGGCTGTGCCTGCGGCTATCGCCGGACGCGCCATGGGCAGACAGATGCGCAAAAACACCTGCCACGGCGCAAGGCCGAGGATGCGCCCGCTCTCCAGCATGTTGCGCCCCTGACCGAGAAAGGCCGCGCGTGCCAGCATATACACATAAGGATAGAGCGCCAGCGCCAGCACGGCGATAACCCCGCCCTCGGAGCGGATGGGTGGAAACCAGACATTATCCGGCCCCAGCAGCTCTCGCAGGCCGCTCTGCACCGGCCCGCTGTAATCCAGCAGACCCACCGCGACAAACGCCAGCACGTAGGTGGGGATACCCAGCGGCAACATCAGCGCCCAGTCGAAGACGCGGCGCCCCGGAAACTCGCACATGGCTGTCAGCCACGCCAAGCCCACGCCGAGCAGCAGCACACCAAGTCCGACACCGATGAGCAGTACGGCGGTGTTGCGCAGCAGCTCACCCAGCACCGTATCGGCCAGATGCCGCCACACCTCACCTTCCGCCACCAGCCAGGCCGGCAGCAACGTCAGGAGGGGGATCGTTACCAGCAGCGCCAAGGCCAGGCTGGCCAGCCGCCACCCACCGCCGCTGGCGGCAAAGCTCACGGGTACTCCGCTGTCATTTATACCCGGCCCGGTCCATCAACATCACTGCTTTGGCCTGCAACTTGCCGGCTTCCGCGACGTTGATGCTGTCCTGCTTGAAGCTGCCCCATGCCGCGACGAGTGGATCAGGCTTGACCTTGGGGTTCACCGGGAACTCCAGGTTGGCGTCGGCGAACAGGTTCTGCGCCTCGGTGGAAGATAGCCACTCCAGGAACTTCACTGCGGCTTCGCGATGCTTGGTATGCTTGGTCACGCCCGCGCCCGATACGTTGACGTGCACGCCACGGTCATTCTGGTTGGGCCAGAAAATGCCCATCGGCACATTGGGATTCTTGCGTTTGAGGCGGCCATAGTAATAACTGTTGACGATACCCACGTCGCACTGTCCCGCCGCCATGGCATCCAGCAGGTTCTCATCGTCCGAAAAGGGCGGGGTCGCCAGGTTTTTCACCCACGATTTCACGATCTCTTCGCTCTTCGCCTCACCCAGCTCAGCGATCATCATTGCCACCAGCGACTGGTTATAAACCTTTTTGGAGCTGCGCAGACACAGCCGGCCCTTCCATTTGGCATCGCCCAGCGCCTCGTAAGTGGACAGATCGCCGGGCTTGACCTTCTTGGTGTTGTAGACAATCGTGCGGGCGCGCACCGACAGGCCGTACCACTGGCCGTCCGGATCGCGCAGATGCGCCGGGACATTCTCGTTGAGAACTTTCGAATCCACCTTTGCCAGCAACCCGCTTTGCTCCGCCTGCCACAGATTGCCCGCATCCACCGTAATCAGCAGATCCGCAGGCGTCTTTGCCCCTTCGGCCTTGAGACGCTCCAGCAGCGGACCCTCCTTGCCCGTCAACAGCTTGATGTGTGTGCCGGTTTCTTTTTCGTAGGCATTTATCAGCGGCTTGACCAATTTCTCAATACGCGCGGAATACACCACCAGCTCCTCTGCGGCGTGGGCGGTCGGCTGAAAGGCAAACAACGCGCTCACTGCGAGGGTGGCAAAAAAGGCGCTACGTTTAATTTGAGGCATTGTTGTTCTCCAGGAAATCCACAGTAATTTCCAGTTAATGATAATGATTATCATTAGTAAGCGCAACTGGTTTTACGGCGCTGCGCATCCCGATGAATTGCACGCTAAAGATGCGCGCCGCGCTGCCGATACCTCTCGAGCGAAGCTGGATTTTGATGGGCGCCCTTTGCCCCCGGAAAGCAAAGGACCAGCGCAAACGTTTGTGGAGATTGAGACATGCATAAAACCGTAAGAAAAATTATTGCCTTACTAATGATGGCCGCGCTGGCGGGATGCGGCGGGGGGAGTGACGCATTTACAGGCAGCACCTCATCCACCACAACCACCCCTACCACGGGCACGGGCACAACAGGCACAGGCACGACTACACCCGTCACGCCTTCCGCCCCCGTCGCCAGCCTGCAGTTTCTGGTCAGCAGCCCGCAACTGCTCTCCGCCGGCTCCCAGGATGTGACATTGACGGTGCTCACCAAAGATGCCAGCAATAATTTTGTATCCGGGGCGCCCGTAGCGTTTGCCGCCTCGTCAGGCGGTATCCAGGTAACCCAGGGCACCACCGATGCCTCGGGAGCAGCCACCGCCAAGCTCTCACTTGGCGGTGATCCAACCAACCGAACCATCACCGTGACCGCAACGACCGGCACACTGGTCGCCACCAACAAGGTTTCGGTGACCGGCACCGCGATTACCTTCAACGGCAGTAAATCGGTGGTGATGGGCAAAACGGCAAAATGGAGCATCTTCCTGAAGGATTCGGCAGGAAAAGGCATACCGAACGCGCCCGTGACCGTGACCTCCGCCAAAGGCAACACCCTCGCCCTCAGCAGCACCGTGACGGATATTCTCAACAATCCGGTGACGGATGCCAATGGCGCAGTAACCCTGAATATAACCGCCGTGGCGGCAGGCGCCGATACCATTACCGCCACCGCCGCAGGAACCAGCGGCCAATCCACCTTGACCGTGGATTCGTCGAGCTTTGCCTTCACCAGCCCGGTCAGCGCCACAGAGGTGCCACTGAGTACCGCACAAAGCGTCACCGTCCGCTGGCTGGTTGGTGGCACGCCACAGGTGGGCCAAACCATCGGCTTCAGCGCCAGCCGTGGCACGCTCAGCAGCACCACGGCCGTTACCGATGGCAGTGGCGATGCTGCGGTCAGCATCTCCGCCCTCAGTGCCGGCCCGGCGGTGATTTCCGCCACGACACCTGGCGGCTCTGCCTCAACGGATCTGACCATTGAATTTGTCGCAACCACGGTGACCTCCATGACCGTACAGGCCGATCCGGCGGTGATATCGACCAACGGCGACACCAGTACGATCACCGCCACGCTACGCGATGTGAACAACAATCTGATCAAGAACAAGACCGTCAGATTTTCCGTATTCGATGTGAGCGGCGGCAACATCTCGCCCAACGAGGCGGTGACTGACAGCTCTGGCCGCGCCAGCACCACTTACACCAGCAGCATGGTGTCCAGCGCCAAGGACGGCGTGGTGATAACAGCGACTGTAGACGGCACCAGCGTGAGTAACTCCGCCAAGCTCACCGTCGGCTCCAAATCGCTGTCCATCGCGCTGGGTACTGGAAACAAGGTTGCCGTCGAGGATGCCACGCGTTATAGGCTACCGTATTCAGTGCTTGTTACCGATTCAGCAGGCAGTCCGGTCAAGAATGCGTCGGTAACGCTAAGCCTGGTACCGTATGAGTATTACAAAGGCGTGAATGTTCGGGTCTATAGTGGTAGTGGCACTTTCGTAGGCTGGCAGGCGAGCGTTAGCAGCCTTCCATGTGTCAACGAGGACTTAAATTTAAACGGGATTTTTGATAAGGCCCCCGCGTCGTCAACACCAGACTTTGACGAAAACAATAATGGCCGGTTGGAACCAGGCAATGTCGCCACAGTAACACCAAGGAGCGTGACTACAGACGCAAACGGCTTTGCCTTGTTCGACATCATATATGCAGCAGAATATTCTCAATGGGTAACACTGTCACTGGAGGCGAGGGCGTCGGTATCGGGTAGCGAGGCGTTGACTCGGGCGAGGCTGACACTCCCTCGGCTTGCTGATGACTTTAACCAGCAAACAGTGTCGCCCCCAGGCTATGTGAGCCCCTTTGGCACAGCTGCAACCTGTGCCATCAATGAAATGCCATAATTAGGCCCGGCTTCCCGGCCAAGTTAGACCCCTTCAGCCCCGACGCCCCAAAAAGGCCTCGGGGTTGAAGTCTTTTTGCTCTCCCCATCGGCACCACCAAAACCGGCCATCCCCACCCGGTTTTAGGGTAATATTTGCCCATGGCAAAATCCGACAACATTTTTCTGATCGGCCCGATGGGCGCAGGCAAGACCACCATCGGGCGACAGATCGCCAAGAACCTGGGCGTGGAGTTCGTGGACAGCGACCATGAGATTGAGCAGCGCACCGGGGCGAGCATCCCCCTGATCTTTGAGATCGAGGGCGAAGAAGGTTTCCGCAAGCGTGAGCGGGAGGTGATTGACGACCTGACGCGCCGCAAAGGCATCGTACTGGCCACCGGCGGGGGCGCCGTGCTGGACACCGCCAACCGCAACCATCTGGCCGGGCGCGGCACAGTTATCTATCTGCGCGCCTCGCTGGATCACTTGCTCAAGCGCACCGCACGGGATCGCAACCGCCCACTACTGCATACCGAAGACCCGCGCGCCCGGCTGGAGGGGATCATCAAAATACGCGAGCCCCTCTACCGCGAAATCGCCGATATCATTATCGACACCGACAGCAACACCGTGCGCGCCACGGTGCGGATGATTGAAGACCAACTGCAGGCGTCGAGTAATTATAAATAATCTATGTAGGGTGCGTCCCACGCACCACAATCATTGGTGCGTGGGACGCACCCTACGATTCTCAGGCCAAACGGTTAAACAATTTTTTGCAGGAACCCGCGGGATTCACACACCATGAAAACATTACACGTTGAACTTGGGCCGCGCAGCTACCCGATCCATATCGGCAGCGGTTTACTGGGGCGCGCTGAGTTACTGAAACCATTCATCGCCGGCAAACAGGTGATGGTCGTAACCAACGAGACGGTCGCACCCTTATACCTGGACAAAACGCTCGCCGCACTGAGTGGCTATCAGTGCGAATCGGTGATCCTGCCGGACGGTGAGCAATACAAGACGCTGGAGGTGCTGAACCGCATCTTCGACGCCCTGCTGCGCAAGCATCTCGACCGCCGTGTCACGCTGGTGGCGCTCGGCGGCGGGGTGATCGGTGACATGACGGGTTTTGCCGCCGCCTGCTATCAGCGCGGCGTGGATTTCATCCAGATCCCCACCACGCTGCTCTCACAGGTGGACTCCTCGGTGGGCGGCAAGACCGGCGTCAACCATCCGCTGGGCAAGAACATGATCGGCGCGTTTCACCAGCCGCGTTGCGTGATCGCCGACACCGACACCCTTAACACGCTGCCGGACCGCGAGTTGAGCGCGGGGCTTGCCGAGGTGATCAAATACGGCCTGATTCGCGACCCGGCCTTTTTCGACTGGCTGGAGCTTAACATGGACAAACTCCTGGCCCGCGACACGCAGGCACTGGTCTATGCCATCGAGCGCTCCTGCGCCAACAAGGCCGAGGTGGTGGCGCTCGATGAACGCGAGGGCGGCGTGCGCGCCACGCTCAATCTGGGCCACACCTTCGGACACGCCATCGAAACCGGCATGGGCTACGGCGCATGGCTGCACGGCGAGGCCATCGGTGCGGGCATGTGCATGGCGGCAAGGATGTCGGCACGCCTGGGCTGGCTAAGCGAGGCAGATGTGACACGTATCGAGACATTAATCAGGCGCGCACGCCTCCCGCTGCAATCCCCGGCAGGGCTGGATACCGCGCGCTTTATTGAACTGATGGGCGTGGACAAAAAGGTGCAGGACGGCAAAATCCGCCTGGTGCTGCTCAAGGCCATCGGCGAGGCGGTGGTGACCGATGATTTCCCGCCCGGTCTGCTGCGCGAGGTGATCGAGGCATGCAAAGAAACGTAGGGTGCGCCGCGCGCACCATAGGCCCATATGCAAATGAGTTGGTGCGCGCGGCGCACCCTACTACCCTTTAACAGGACAAGCCATGGCCGCGCAACCCGAAGCTCGAAACCCGACACTGGATCTCGCCCCCTACGCCGCCCACCCGGTAGCCTCGCGCGGGCGCCGCTTCCTTGAGCCGTCACCCACCTATCGCAGCGAATACCAGCGTGACCGCGACCGCATCGTCCACTCCGCGGCGTTCCGTCGCCTCGAGTACAAGACCCAGGTGTTCGTCAACCACGAGGGCGACATGTTCCGCACCCGTTTGACGCACTCCATCGAGGTGGCGCAGATCGGCCGCTCCATCGCGCGCGTGCTGCGGCTCAACGAGGATCTCGTCGAGGCCATCGCACTGGCGCACGACGTGGGCCACACCCCCTTCGGCCACGCCGGGCAGGACGCGCTCAATCACTGCATGAGCGCACACGGCGGTTTCGAGCACAACCTGCAATCGCTGCGGGTGGTGGATGATCTGGAGGAAAAGTACGCCGAATTTCCCGGCCTGAACCTCACCTTCGAAACACGCGAGGGCATCCTCAAACACTGTTCGCCACGCAAGGCCCTGGAGCTGGGGGAAGTCGGGCTGCGCTTTCTGGACAAGCAACAGCCCGGCCTGGAGGCGCAACTCGCCAACCTGGCGGATGAAATCGCCTACAACAATCACGACGTGGACGACGGGCTGCGCGCCGGGTTGATCGACGTGGCGCAATTGTGCGAAGTGACGGCGTTCCGCGAGCAGTATGCGATTGTCAAAAACACCTACCCTGATCTACCAGAGCGGCGCACCATACACGAGGTGGTGCGCCGCATGATTAACCGCCAGGTGATAGACCTCGTGGAAACCAGCCGGACACGGCTGGCGCAGGCAGCGCCCGCCGATATCGGCGCAGTACGCGCCTGGGCCACGCCCCTGATCGGCTTCAGCGACGCCATGCGGACACAAAATCTCGAATTAAAGCAGTTTTTGCGCAAGGAGTTGTATCAACACTACCGCGTGCGCCGCATGACCACCAAGGCCGCGCGCGTCATCAGCGAGCTGTTCGAGGTCTTCATGAATGACCCGCGCCTGCTACCGCCGGAACCTGCCCACCACACACAGATTCTTGAAGAGGCCCAAGGCACGGCTGGCCGTGCCCGCGCGGTGGCAGACTATATCGCTGGCATGACCGACCGTTATGCAATCAAGGAATATAACCGGCTGTTTGACCCGTTGCAGCTCACGTAAACCTAAAAAAACTATTGAACCGCAGAGGACGCGAAGAAATTCAGGGGGTTAACGTAGCGAGCACACCCACCCAGCGGGTGGCTAGGCACACATTGTCAAGGTCTTGTTTTTCCTCTGTGTTCTCCGCGTTCTCTGTGGTGAATCGCCGCTTTTAGGGTAAAACACCTGGTGGGGGCGGACCCACCACCATCAACCCGCATCCGCCGCACACCTAAACCCCACATCGGTGCTGATCGTGGCGGGCTCGGCATGCGCACGACGCGCCGCCCGGTAAAACGAACTCAAGGCGTAATGCCCCTCGCCCGCGCCGCCGCCACGCACCACCTTGTGGACCTCACCAAAGGCCTCATTTTTGTATGTGGCGCCGGGGTAGGGCCGATACCAATCGTTCACCCACTCCGAGACATTGCCCGCCATGTCGTAAACGCCATGGGGTGATTTGTCCCCCGGATAGGAGCCTGGCGCGGCAACCGCCTCGGCGCCTTCGCCATCCGCGCCAGTATTGGGCCGTTTGACATCCCACTGGTTGCCCCACGGATACTCAAACCCCTGCGTCCCACGCGCGGCCTTTTCCCATTCCGCTTCGCTGGGCAGGCGCTTGCCCGCCCACCTGCAAAAGCTGTAGGCATCGTCCCAGCTCACGCCCGTCACCGGCAGTTTGTTGCGCTGTCTCTGTATCTTTTCCAGCTCGGCAAGCAACACCTCGCGCGTCATCGTGCTGGCTTCTTTGTCGATCTTGAAGTAATCCGTGGCAATCCAGCGCAAATTCTCCACGCTGGCGGCGCGTAGCTTATCGTCGCGCACGTTGTAGCCATTTTGCACCCAGGAAGGCGGATCAGGCGCCTTGGTCTCCAGAACAAACGCCTTGTACTGCGCGTTGGTGACCTCATACTTGTCGATCATAAAGGCGGGGAGATCCACCTTGCGGGGGGGGTGTTCATCCACGTAGAGCGGATTCACAAAGCCATACTCTTTCTGGAGGTCCGTATCGTCGGTCTTGTTGCTGCCCATGACGAACCCCCCGGCCGGGATAAGCGCCATGCCCTCCACTACCGGCGGCTGTTTCATACGCCCTTGAGGCGCATCCTCGTTCTTGCCGCAACCAAAGAGCACTACGGCTAGCGCGGCGACTAGCGCAGTACCATGGTTATTTATCATCTTTGGCGCAACGAAAGCCGAAGCTGGCATTTTTCACCTTCGCATTAAAAAAAGCGCGATTGAACACCGGGGCGGAGATGCCGCATTTGTAAAACGAGCAATCCCACCACGAACCACCCTTCAGGGTCTTGTACTGCTCGCCATAATTCTCGCTGGGTTTTTTGTTGCCGGGATAGGCCCGGTACCAGGAATCGGTCCACTCCCACACATTGCCCGACACATCGTGAAGCCCATACGGACTGGCTCCTTCCGGGAACGCGCCCACCGGTGTGGTATCTCCTTCCACCTTGAGCTGCCCCCAGCGCACCGGCGAGTTGACCTTATTGATATCAAACTGATTGCCCCACGGAAACATCCTGCCATCCGTGCCGCGCGCCGCCTTTTCCCATTCCTCATCGGTCGGCAGACGTTTGCCCGCCCAGGCGCAGTAGGCCTTCGCATCATGCCAGGAGACAAAGGTTACGGGATGATCCGCCTTCCCCGCAGGGAAGGTACGGTTGACAAAATGGTCTGGTGAGCGCCGCCCCGTGGCGGCCACTTCCGGCATCCTGCCTCTCGCGGCACTTGCACTTCCCTGTGCGGCGTCGATAAACTGCTTGTATTGCAGGTTTGTCACCTCATACTTGTCGACCCAGTAGGACTTCAAGCGCACGGTATGCTGCGGCCCCTCGTCCGACAGACGCTCATTCGTACCCATGATGAATGGCCCCGCCGGAATATGCACCATCTCATTGGGCTTGGAGCCGATGCGGGTGCTGTCATAATACATCGGGATCGACAAGGGTCGGGGCACACCCAAACCTTGCCCTGGTGACACCCCAGATGTATCCTCCAGCGCGGGTGATGATACCCGCGCAACCGGCGTGACCCGCCCCTTAACCACACGAGACGCATGGCAATCCACGCACCCGGCCGCCAACGACGCCTTCATGAGCTGACTGCCGTTCTCCTGATGGCAAACAACACAGCCTTGCGCCTGCCGATGATGAAAACTGGCTAGCTGACGTGTACTATCAGCGCAAACGATCCCGCCATAAGCACTCAAGCCAATGATAGATAGATATAAAGTTAATTTATGCGGTTTCAAAACAACCCCGTGAAAGAACAATCGATGGCCTATTGTAATAGAGGACTTGCCGGTACAGCACAAAAAATAGGCAGTATCACTTGACGCACCATGCCTGACTTAGGTCTAATACGCGTTCCTCGCAGATCAGTGCGCACAGGTAGCTCAGTCGGGGGAGTCCGCTAAGCGGACGAACGCCAAGTCAGGATGACATGGTCAGGGCAAGTTAAATCGCGACGGCACCGCAAGGGAAGGCAAGAGTACACTATCATTCGGCCCAGGTAGCTCAGTCGGTAGAGCAGGGGATTGAAAATCCCCGTGTCGGCGGTTCGATTCCGTCCCTGGGCACCAGCTTTTTCTAGCATTTTCATAATCTTACCTACCTCCATCGTTGTGTTAAGAATTGAGTGCGACTACCCTTGCACCGATTTTGCACCAGTCACGAGCTTTGGACGGCACAGGTTTTCCGCGTAGTCGGACAGGTGGTCGGCGCTCAGGTGAGCGTACCGGCGCACCATCTCGACCGATGACCAGCCAGCCATCTCCTGGAGCGCATACAGTGGCGTTCCAGCCTGAACATGCCATGAGGCCCACGTATGGCGGAGATCGTGGAACCTGAAGTCCTCAATACCAGCACGCTTGAGCGCTTTGCGCCAGGCGTGATTGTTGGCGCGGGTGACGCGGTTGCCCTGGTAGGTAAACACCCAGCGGTCATGTTGGCCAACCTGACGGCGCAGAATCAATACAGCTTCGGCGTTGAGCGGTACGGTAATGGCCTTGCGTGCCTTGGCCTGGTCGGGGTGAATCCAGGCAATACGGCGTTCGAGATCGACTTGAGACCATTCCAGGCCGGTGATGTTTGACTCGCGCAGGCCTGCGGCCAACGCAAAACCGGCCATGGCCGCCAGATGCGGCGGCAATGCTGCTAAGAGGCGTTCGGCTTCTTCGCGGGTCAGCCAGCGAATGCGGCGTTTAGATTCGGAGAGCATACGGAAGTTGGGAGACTTATCCAGCCAATCCCATTGGTTGGCGGCACACCGAAGTATCGATCTGATGACAGCCAGCATGCGGTTTGCGCGAGCAGGGGAAGCACCGTCATCGAGCTTGGCTTGGGCGATGGTTTCCAAAAGGGCGGTGGTGATGGAGGCAAGAGGTATGTCGCGCAGGTGAACATCCAGCCAGCGGAGGTGAGACTTATCAGTTTTGAGACTGGCCTTATGCGCCTTTTCAGCTAACCAACGCAAAACGGCCTGCTGCCAGAGGTAGCGGGGACGGTCTCCGATCTGATGGACGCGCCAGTATTCGGCTTTCAGGCGGTCGTGGTATTCCTGGGCGGCTTGCCTGTCGGTAGTCCGAGCGCTGACAAATATTCGGCTGCCGTTGGGAGACGTGAAACGGACGTACCAGGTTTTACCGCGTTTGACGACGGGCATAGACTCTCCTCAGTTTTTGCAGCGTACCCACTACGTAGGTGTTCGACCAAATCGGCGTCGATGAACCTCCAATGCCGACCAAGGCGAGTTGCGGGAATCCTACCGGCGCGCGCCATACGGCGCAGCGCCTCGGGATTCACCGCAAGGAAAATGGCAGCATCGTGAAGGTTCATCACGCGCATGAGTGACGGTTACCCACCGCTTCCCTCCCGCCAGGGGATACGCAGAGGCATCCCCTTCTGGTCGGCGCTACGCGGCCGTGGATAGCCGTCGCTGTTGGTTCATGTGCGCTCATAAAATACCTCTAGCACCAGGCGTCGAGTGTCACAGGTACACAACCAGGATACAAACCAAAAAAATTCACAATAAACAGAAATGAAATACAACATATAAGAACGAGCAGATTTTTAAAAAATCCGCTCCAAACAATCATCGACACCAAATCTTGCCAAAATTTTCCTAAGTCCATAAATTCAAACCTCTTTAAGATAGGCGTAAAGTAACTGTCGCGACTCCGGCACGACGCAGTGTTGCAACGAGAGTTTCAAGATCCTTGAAAACACGACAGCCGCCACGCTGCCTTTCAAGATAATAAACAGCCCCGTGAAGTTCGGTGCCGATTGAGACTACCCAGCCCGATGGGTCACGGTTTTCAGACACCTCGACAGTATTGACCAGCCGCATTTTGATGAACTCCTTGAACATGACTAATTTGAGAAGTTTCGTTTCTGTGTTCACCTGCTCACCATATCCATTTGTTGGCGCTCGCTGACGCGGCCCCACGACTCGATTGGCCATGTCATGGCTACGTATTTCGATTTCCCTTTGGTGATCTCAACGCCGTAACTATGCCAGCGGACCTCCCAACCCAATGCGTTCAGGTCAGGGGAGCGGAAGGATTGGATGATGCGATAACTCGCATCCATTACATCGACCAACGCCATAACATCGGGGCCGACGCCAATCGTCCCGGAGAAACGCAAGCGATTACCCGATGCCTCTATCAAATTAACGAGAAAATCATCGCTGAATTTCTTTGTGGCTCTTCGCGTGATCGTGTGGGTAAATTTCATGTTTTTTAGAGCCTCGGGAGCATAGACGTGAGTATTTTTAGTCGCAGATATTCTTCATCGCGCAGACCATATGCACGGCGTTGGATGACGCATATCTTATTGTTGAGCCCCTCAACAAAGCCGAGTGAAACTTTATTCTCTGGCTTGCAATAGGCTGCGATCCCATCCCAATGGCGCTCAACCATCTCGGCAAATTTCTCGTAAGGTTTCAGGCGCTGCCACTTCAGGCTGGTTTTCCAATTCTCGAAGAAACGCCGCGCCCATGCTTCGCTCCTGTAATCCCACAACTGGCCAAACGACTCTTTCAGCAGGTACGCCGTGTTCAGCCGTTTGTTCGCTGCCAGCAAAGCCTTCAAAGAACGTCTGCCGTCCAGTGTCATATTTTCGTGATTGGAAAGCAGTACGTATTTCTGCCCCTTAATGTAGCGCCTATCCTTGCCCTGAAGACGTGCATATTCCATCTTTCTGACTTTATCCAGAGCATCGCCGAGATGGCTCATGATGTGGAATTTGTCGAACAGGATGGCCGCCTGCGGGGCGCGTTCGTTGGTTACGTTACGAAAGGGCTTCCACATATCCATCACTGCAAGACAAATGCCTTTGGATTTCTTCTCTCCCAGCCAGTCATAGAACTGTCGCATGCTGTCCTCCGAACGGTCGGCACCGCCAAACCAGATGGGACGACCACGGATCAAGTCGCTGACTACAATGCGATAGGTATGTCCTTTGCGAATCGATATTTCGTCGATGCCAATGGCCTTGGGTGCTGGCGTTCCGGCGCGTTCCAGTTGCGCGGTCATGTATTGCTTGTCCAGTTCCTTGACGGTGTGCCAGTCCAGAAGCAATTCGCGGGCAATGTCCGACACCGTGCTGGCGCGACACCGTCTGCCTACATACCAAGAAAATCGCTTTGTATAGAGTGGGTTGTCGGCGAGAAAGTCGAGTCGTTCGCGTTTCACTTTCCCGCAGTGCCGACAAAGCACCCGTCGAATTTCGATTTCCAGATAGATACGTGTGTCGCCACAGGAGAGGTCGCGAACTCGTCGAAGCCTCTTGTCGTACCAACCAGAGCGCGTTCTGCCGCAACTGTTGCAGGCCGTTTTTTTGAGCGCCGAACGAGCGTGATGATCCGTGCTTTGGAGTCGCCAAAGATGCCGCGTATCTTTTCCAGCGGGCGAAAACAGGGGAATCGATGTGCGTCGAGAATGCGTTTGGGTTTGCGTGAAATAGCCATTGAAAAAACCTCCCATTTTCTGCAACAGGTGCAGGATGCATTTTGCCTGATGCCACAAGGCTTGCAGAGGTTTTCATGTTAAATTTCACCCACTCGATTTCACGAAGACCCAAATTTCGCAGCCTTCAGCCTGGGTTGGCAATGAGCGAAATACTGAAATCACTCAAGCTTCGCGTTTACTATTCATCAGAAGGCGATAAAACGCATGCCATTAAACTTTCCGGGAGTTGGGTGAAAGTTGAATGTCAATTTCAAGGGCCAAGTGAACCCTACGCCCTTCTTGCGGATTTGAATTTTGATGGAAATGCCGATATTTGGATTACAGGTTTTACTAACGGTCAAGGACGATCACGGTGTTCCGACGTTTGGCTGTTCAACCCAAAGAAAAAGAAATACCAATATAATGTGGAACTCTCAAGAATCCATAACCTTGAGGTTGCTCCCCAAGAAAAAAAACTGGAGGGAGGAATATACAACTGTGGATGCGCTGCACAATGCTTTTTCCATGACACCTACATTTGGCAATCCGGCGCTTTATTGAAAATCGCACGTCGCGAACAAGATTGTGAGATTTATCGAGAATTTGTATTGATTGATGGAAACCCAGAAGTGTCCGGCAATTTCGCAAAGACGGCTATATAACATGATGATGTTGAATAGGAAAGTGTGTGTTTAGGGGTGTCACCGACTTGAACGTGAATTTTTTGGGAAACTGGGGCTTTCCCCCCAGGAGTTTCCGTCATGTATTCAGGCCAGTTGGTGTTCGCACAACTCATGGAGCATTTGCCCCTTCACACATTCCGTCGCTGCGTGCAGCGCTACCCTTCCAAATATCCCACCAAGACTTTTTCGCATCTCGATCAATTTCTCTGCATGGCGTTCGCGCAGCTGACTTACCGCGAAAGCCTGCGCGACATCGAAACCTGTCTGCGCGCCCACCAAGCCAAGCTCTATCACTTGGGCATACGAGGCAACATCGCCAAGAGCACGCTGGCCGATGCCAACGAGCAACGCGACTGTCGCATCTACGCGGATTTCGCGATGAGCTTAATCCAGACCGCCAGAAAGCTTTACGCCAGCGACAGCTTTGCGGTCGAACTGGAACAGACGGTCTACGCACTCGATACCACGACCATCGACCTGTGCTTGAGCGTCTTTCCGTGGGCACGCTTCCGCTCCACCAAAGCTGCCGTCAAGATGCATACGCTGCTCGACCTGCGCGGCAACATTCCAACCTTCATCCACATCAGCGATGGCAAGATGCACGAGGTCAATGTGCTCGATATCCTGATACCCGAAGCCGGCAGCTTTTACATCATGGATCGTGGCTTCACCGACTTCGCTCGCTGGTTCACCCTGCATCAAGCACAGGCGTTCTTTGTCATCCGTGGCAAATCCAATCTGCTCTTTCGTCGCGTCTACTCTCGCACCGTGGACAAGTCCACTGGACTGCGCTGCGACCAGACCATTGCATTGACTGCTCGCAAGGCCAGCAAGGATTACCCGCAGCACCTGCGACGCATCAAGTTCTACGATGCCGAACACGACAGGTTTCTGGTCTTTCTGACCAACAACTTCGACCTGCCTGCGCTGACCATCGCTCAGCTTTATCGTTGCCGCTGGCAGGTCGAGCTATTCTTCAAGTGGATCAAACAGCATCTTCGAATCAAGCGGTTCTATGGCACCACCGAGAATGCAGTCAAGACGCAAATATGGATCGCCATCGCGGTTTACGTCGTGGTCGCCATCGTGAAAAAGCGGCTCAATACCGAGGCTTCGCTTTACACAATCCTACAGATTTTGAGCCTGACTCTTTTCGAGAAAACGCCACTCGATCAATTACTTAAAAATGCGGAGACGCAAATGAGCATGCAGAAAGACAATAACCAATTGAATCTATTCAATTAAATTACCGGACACTTCTGATGGAAACCTTAAGGTTGTACGCCAAGAAAAAGGCATGCCAGACGATAGCCAATATGCGCGCCGCCAAAATGGTGAACTTCATTTTCTAAATTGGGACCCGCATTAAAACGAGGAAAATATGAAGATATTCTCTGCATGATTCCCCGAGTCCTGACCCACCACCCCGGCACCCTCTCCGGCATCCACAGCCACAGCCTCGACGGCACCGGCTACAACCAGTGGGTGATCGACGACACCCAACACCAGCTGCGCATGCGCCTGGCCAGCAGCACCGCCGCCTCCCAGCTCAACCTCGGCCACCTCATCCACCAATCCCCCGCCAGCGCCCAGCGCGGCAGCTTTAGGGGCGAGGGCTTCGAACTGCGGTAAGCGTCCAGCCGCCCCATCTATACAGCTCAGCCTGATGCCTGCACAGACCGCAACGGCAACAGCTCATCAATGCGGCTGTTAGGCCAGGTCGGTAGTTTCTCCAGCGTATCCTTCAGCCAGGCCGCCGGCTCGATGCCGTTAAGTTTCGCCGTTGCGAACAGGCTCTGGATGGCGGCGGCGCGGCGGCCCGCGCGTTCACTGCCGGTGAACAGCCAATTCTTTTTACCAAGCGCAATAGGACGGATGGTGTTTTCCACCGGGTTGTTGTCGATGGGGTAACGGCCATCCCCGAGGTAGCGCTTGATTGCATCCCAGCGTTTGAGGCTGTAGTCGATGGCCTTGGCGGTGCCGCTACCCGTGGCGGTGGTGAGCCGTGTGCGCTGGAGCCAGGCATGGAATTCGTCCAGCTTCGGCTTGGCGTGTTGCTGGCGTAATGCATGACGATCTTCGATGCCCAGGGTCTTGCCCTGATCTTCGATGGCGTAGAGTCCGGCAATGCGCTTCAATGCCTCGGCCGCAATCGGGCTCTGATGGGCGGCATGCAGATCGTAGAATTTCCGCCGCGCATGGGCCAGGCACGCCAGTTCCACCACGGCGTGGGCGAACAGGCCTTTGTAGCCGGCATAATCATCGACCATAAGGGCACCCTTCCAGCCTTGCAGGAAGTTCCTGGCATGTTTGCCGCGCCGGTCGGCCTGGTAGTCGAAGAGGACGAGGGGGTCTCCCTGTTCGAGATCGCAACTTCGGTAGGCCCAGAGGAAGGCGCGTAGCGTTTTTCCCCGTCCGGGGTCGAGTTGCTGCACCGGGGTCTCGTCGGCGTGCAGGACGGTGCGCTGGCGGAGTCTCTCGGCCAGCCGGTCGGCCAGCGGCTGGAGTGCCACGCCAATGCGACCTACCCATTCGGCCAAGGTGGAGCGTGACAGGGTAACCCCACTGCGGGCCGCGATCTGCTCCAGCCGGTAGAGAGGCAGGTGATCCATGAATTTGCTGACCATCACCCAGGTGAGCAAGCCCGGCGCCGCCATGCCGCCGTCGATGACCGCCGGCGGAATCGGCGCCGCACTGACGGTCTCACAAGCACGGCAAGCATACTGCGGACGAATGTGGCGATGCACGAAGAAGCGGGCGGGCTCGACATCCAGTTGCTCGCTGATGTCTTCGCCGATCTTGACCAGATCCTTGCCGCACTGGCCGCAGGTGCAACCCTCAGGTTCGTGGCGATGCTCGATGCGCGGGACGACTGCATGGATGCAGGAGGTAGAGCAACGCATGGAGCGGTTGCCGAGATGATTCGGCAACGGCTGGCGACCGGCGCGTTCGCGCTTGGGTTGCTGGGTAGATGCCAGCTGTTCCACTTCGGCTTCCAGCGCACTGGTGTCGGTATTCCAGCTTTCCTCGAACAACTCGCGCTGCTCCAAGGAGAATTGTTCGCTCTTGTTGGCAAAGCGAATGCGCTTGTAGTAGGCGAGTTCGAAGGTCAGGGCCTGGATTTTGAGGTCGGCGTGTTTGAGCTGCTGGTCGCGCAGTGACAGTTGATCGCTTAACTGTTGTACTTTGTTACTCTTTTCGTCGAGCTGCTGCATCGCCAGCACAGCCCAGTTTTTGAGAGCGGCAGGAGCGTCTTGCAGGGCTGCTTCGGCAACGTTTTTCATGACAAAATTATACCATGAAACACCGCAGAAAGCCGCATAAATACAGGTTTTTATTCACCATTTTTCATGGCGGCTTCAATCGTCACAAACGCCAGTCGGCCGCCGGTTGGGCCGACATCCGCTGCCAGTCGACACCAGCAATCAGCCACTGCCATTGGGCAAGTTCCAATGACCAGACCGGACTGTCCGCCTGCGGCCAGACGAAGCGCCCCCGATGCAACCGGCGCTGGCACAACCACACGCCATTGCCATCCCACAGCAACACCTTGAGCCGATCACCGCGACGGTTACGAAACACATAGGCCGAGCCATCGCAGGGGGCCTTGCCCAGCGCCTGCTGCACCCGCAGCGACAGACCATCGATGCCCACCCGCATGTCCATCGGCGCGACCGCCACCCAGATCGTATGCGGCTGCGCAATCATGACAAGCCCCGCAGCAAGGTTGCCAGCCAGCTTGCCGAAACACCGGACGGCAGCGTGAGCTGCCACCCCCCCGCGTTCTGCAACACCAACCCAGCACCGTTGACCTCCTCGATCTGCACGGGCACCAGCGTGACCGCATCCGTGCCGCTCACGCAAACGTCGTTTCGACGGTCTTTGGCGATCCGGTAGCGAAGCTGCTTCGGCACCAGTCCATGCTGCCTGCAATAATCAATCTGCTTCAGGCCACTACACCGCCAGGCCGCGACGTGCTGCTGCCAGTAGTGGCGACTTGCCTCCAACGATTTCATATTCATGTGCCGCTCTCCTGTGAAAACCACAGGGTGGCGCAAGGGTAACTATAAAAACAGGTGGGACGGCTGGACGCTTACGAACTGCGCACCGATGCCTGGGCCTCTATACGCAGCGCGGACGGCATCCTCATCGCCACCACCCAACGCCCCGGCCTGGGCGCCAGCGTCACCTCCACCCAGATGGACGCCGCCGAAGCCGTGGCGCAGATGAAAGCGGCACACGCGCTGTCCAAAACCCTGTGCGACGCCGCCACCCACCAAACGGCCCTGAACAGCAAGACGGCCCAAACCGCCCAACACGACCTCATCAACGCCATCGACCCCGCCCAGCAAGGCAAATACACCGCCCCAGTCAACAGCCAGACCGCCCAGAAGACACAGCCGGGCACGAGAGACCTCGATCCCACAACACCGGTCGAGAAATTCGCCACCCCGGCCATCCTGCTGGACAGCCCCACCAACATCAACTGGGACACCCCCGCCAGCACCGCCCTGTTCGCCGGGCAACACCTGCACTGGACCAGCCAGGCCGACCTGCACCTCGCCGCCGCCCACACCCTCGCCAGCGTCGCCGGTGGCGCCACCACCCTGTTCACCCACAGCGGCGGTATCCAGGCCATCGCCGCCAACGGCCCGCTCTCATTACAAGCCCACACCGATCAACTGGAGATCCTCGCCGACGACAGCGTCACCGTCACCTCCGTCAACGGCGACATCGAAATCAAGGCCAGCCAGAAGATCGTCCTGCAAGCCGGGCAATCGTCGATCACGCTGGAAGGCGCCAACATCACCCTGGCCTGCCCGGGCAGCGTCTCGGTGAAGGGGGCGGTGCATGGATTTGAGGGGGCGATGCGGGAGGAGGCGGGGTTGGAAGGGTTGCCGGTGGGAGTGGTGGGGGCCGCTGATAATGAGCTTGCAACATTTTTGGAAGAGAAAACGTGGGTTGAGTTCCAGCTTGTTGATTCCACCAACCAACCTCTACCATTTGAGAAATATGTTCTACAGCTACCTGATGGCCGAAAAACTACGGGACAGCTGGATGCAACTGGGGGCGTTAGAATTGAAGCGGTAAAGCGGGGAGAGTGCATAATCTCGTTTCCATCACATAACTTAACGCTAAGGACGTAAAATATACCGATGGTTGCAGTAACCGAGAGTGCGGCTAAAACTGGCGTTAAAGGCATGACAGGACGCGCCACGAAGATTGAGGTGCAGCTTGCCTCGGTGGAGGTTCTAATTGGTGGCCCTTATACCGACGTAAATGGAGAGAGGCACGAATATGGGCATGCCGCTCTACGTGTGCTCACCCAGAATAACGAACGGATTTACGACTTCGGAAGGTATCAGCCGCCTTATTGGGGAATCGGGGATTCCGAGGGATACGGTATTTTGCGCGTATGGACCAGCTTTACGGAATACATAAAGGGTGAAAATGCCTATGGCCGAACTACTAAAGGTTTCACATACTCGCTCGGAAATGAGCAGGCAGAACGCACTAACCAGCATTACAATCAAATGTTGAATGGTCTAAAACCGACTCGCCAGTATGGCAACCACATGAGCCAATATCGACTTGCTCGTGACTACCATGGTTTATACAACAATTGCACAACTATGGTGATGAGCGGTGTAAGACTCGTTTTTCCGGAGTTAGAAAAAGAGACGAGCCAGTTCAATGTTGGCCGCGGCCTGGATTTCACCACTAGAGCGGCTGCGAGCTTGAAGGGATGGCCTGCCCATATCTTTATGCCCGCCGATCTGCAAGCAATGCTGGAATCAAATACTGTGCGTCGCCCCATAAAAATCCAAGCCTACGGGCTTAAACGGTGAGCACAAGAAACTCTGTATTCGCAATAATTGCCGCCTTGTTTTTTGGAGCGGGGATCGGTTCATTAATCATCTATCATGGGGTATATACGATGAAAAAAGATCTTGCATTTAAACTGTCCGAGCCTTTGTTGTTTGCAACCCAAGATGGTTCTCAGCACTATCTGTTACCTGCGGGGGCAACACTGTTTTTTCAAAAAGGTTATGACGAGGGGCACGCCATATATACAATGGAAGTAGTATTTAAAGGAAAATTTGAAGCCGAACGTATAACAGACTTACAACAGGCTGAGCCGCTATGGGTCTATACCATAGAGGATAAGGATTTGAAAAAACTTGTTCAAAACTACCCAATATCTAAAGATGACCTGGTTCGTATTCTAAAAGCTCGTAAGATGACCCGTGACGATCTTGCCGATATCGTCCGCAATTGGAAAGACTGATTGCAAGCGGCGCACTTGAACATGGTATGGATTGGTAGTGTTCTTATTCTTGCACTATCCTTGCCGTCAAATTCAGCTATGGCGATTGAAAGCACATGTTACGGTAGCAAAAGCAATGGGCGGCTTGAAAATGGTATTCAATTGCCTCTACAGGGGAAAAATTTCTCCCCCTACAGCACTCTCGCACCCCATCTCGGTCGAACCTATGTGCATACAAAGGTTCACGACGTTGTGGTTGCCGCTTATCATGCGCTGGAGTTGGCGGCACCAGGAAAAACCTTCGTGTACGGGGAGACCGGGTGGAAATTGGGGGGTCGATTTCAGCCCCATCGCACACATCAAAATGGACTCTCCGTAGACTTCATGGTTCCGGTGCTTGATGAGGACGGACGTTCAGTCCCGTTACCAACGGGGTTGGTAAACCGCTTCGGTTATGACATTGAATTTGATACTGATGGCAAGTACATGAACTACACCATCGACTTCGAGACAATTGCGGAGCATCTTTACCATCTGCACGTTGCCGCAAAGGCCAGAGGTATAGGTTTGGATAGGGTGATATTTGATCCACGATACCTCTCCCGATTGTTTCAGACGCGGCGAGGAACATTTTTAAAAGAGCATGTCAGCTTCATGCGTGGGGAAGCGTGGGTGCGGCATGATGAACATTATCATGTCGACTTTGCAGTGACATGCAAGCCCCTATAGATCAAAAAATCCAGTTCCCCTGGCAGCGCGGCGTAGCGCCCCACCCGGGCGGTCTTTCCGATACGGGTACCGCAGGTGACGCGGCCAACGCCCCCGGCAACGAACGCTCCGGCACCTGGGTACGCGTCGCCGAGGCCCTCGCCGGCCCCAACTGGGGCAGCCACTTCACCCCGCGCATCGGCACCGAAGTCCTGGTCGACTTCATGGAAGGCGACATGGACCGCCCGGTGGTCGTCGCCTGCCTGTATAACGGCGCAGACCTGCCGCCTTACGCGGCGGGCGTAGACTCAAACGCCAATCACCCCGGCACCCTCTCCGGCCTGCACAGCCACAGCCTGGACGGCGCCGGGAGCGGCTATAACCAATGGGTCATCGACGACACCCAACACCAACTGCGCATGCGCCTGGCCACCAGCACCGCCGCCTCCCAGCTCAACCTCGGCCACCTCGTCCACCAATCCCCCGCCAGCGCCCAGCGCGGCAGCTTTAGGGGGCGAGGGCTTCGAACTGCGCACCGATGCCTGGGCCTCTATACGCGGCGCGGACGGCATCCTCATCGCCACCACCCAACGCCCCGGCCTGGGCGCCAGCGTCAACTCCACCCAGATGGGCGCCGCCGAAGCCGTGGCGCAGATGAAAGCGTCGCACGCGCTGTCCAAAACGCTGTGCGACGCGCCACCCACCAAACGGCGCTGAGCAGCCGGACTGCCCAGACCTGGCGTTGGAGTGAATGTGACAAAGTAGAATTAGAGTGTCACGAAAATATCCGAAAGCATACTTGGGCCATCTGAAGCATTGATTGGTTTGAGGACATAGTTTGTAATTCCTTGCTTGCTGCATTCCATGATTGAATCCTTATCGGCAACTGAAGTAAGCATTATTATTGGAATCACCTTGTTAGTTTCCCGAATCTTTTTCAGTGTTGCTTTTCCGTCCATTATTGGCATGACAATATCCAAGAATATCAAGTCAATCTTCTTGTCGGAAGTGCTGAGTATTTTTATTGCTTCCCGGCCATTCTCGGCTTGAATAACGTGTTCATATCCCATCGTTAGCAGAACACGCCTGAGCGATTCACGCATAATATGCGTGTCGTCAACTATCAATATAGTTGAATTTTTATCTAACATTCTTCACTCCTCCATTTAGCTCAAAAGATAGCTGAAATAAAATCGTCCAATATTTTTTATATCAATGGGAACAGTAAATATTCGTTTAACATCCGTCAATAAAAACTCGCTATCTTGCTTATTAGATATATAAAGAGGTGCACTAAAGCTAATTTTGTACTTGCTATTGTTTATGCTACGAGTCGCAAGACCAATAACGATGTTCGAGAATTCAGCCAACGCTTCTCTAATGCCATCATTTAATACTGTAAAATTTTCAGTAGTGCCCAACATTTTTGATCGCACTCTATTTCCAATCGCTATGGATGTGCTCAGGTCAAAATTCATAATTATTTTCCCTAAAACAGCAATATCACCCGAAGTTTTTGAAGATACACATACTGCGAATTCTTTAAATACAAACACATCAAGTGGGTCGCTATAACCTAGAAGGTCACTTGTGCCATGTAAGTCAGCCATGCTGTTCAGGGCAACAATTGTTTCGTTAATTAATGGCAACAATATCGAATTACGTATATTGTCGGTCAACTCACCTTGTAGTTCCATGTAGTTAGATGCTCTGCAGTTATGGTTTACAGGTATAGAATCGGCATTAATAGGAATATACTTAACCCGAATGTTTCATAAATTCGCGTGATGATCGCGCCGGATTTTTATTGATAGGGGAATTTTGTGAAGAAGCGCCGTAGTGATTCATACGGCCGACTGAACAAAATTACCATAGCAATCAAAAGACCAGCGAGGGCACGTGTAATTTATGAAACATTCGGGTTACCTCTACCTCAACATAAAAATTAATCATGACCCTCACCGAACTCCGCTACATTGTCGCCGTCGCCCGTGAACGCCATTTTGGGCGTGCGGCAGAGGCGTGCTTTGTCAGCCAGCCTACGTTAAGCGTGGCGGTGCGCAAGCTGGAGGATGAGCTGGGCGTGGTGCTGTTCGAGCGCGGCCCAAGTGAAGTAACGGTGACGCCGGTAGGAGAACGTATCATCGCACAGGCGATGCGCGTGCTGGACGAGGCTCGCACGCTCAAAGAGCTTGCCAAGCAGGGGCAGGATCCGCTATCCGGCCCAATACGTCTGGGTGCGATTTACACCATCGCTCCTTATTTATTGCCCCACCTGATTCCTGTGCTACATAAGTGCGCGCCGCACATGCCGCTGCTGATCGAGGAAAATTATACCGGCACACTGGCCGGACGCCTGCAGCAGGGCGAGCTGGATGTGATCGTGATCTCGCTGCCTTTTGAGGAGTCTGGCATTGTCACCCAACCGCTGTACGACGAAGATTTTGTGGTGGTATTGCCCGTTGGTCACCCGCTAGCGAAGAAAACCGCCGTCAAACCGACGGACATCACCGATGAGACAGTATTACTGCTGGGGGCGGGTCACTGCTTCCGTGACCAGGTGCTGAGCGCTTGTCCGGCCTGCAATCGTAGCAGCGCCGCGCCCGGCAGCCTGCAAAAGACACTGGAGGGCAGCTCACTGGAGACTATCCGGCTGATGGTGGCCTCCGGTGTGGGGATCACGGTGCTGCCGGGCACTTCGGTAAGCACCCGACACAACAAGCTACTTGCTGTGCGCCCCTTTGTTAAACCCGTCCCCACCCGCAGAGTAGCGCTGGCCTGGCGTAAGAGCTTCACCCGGCCCGAAGCGATTCAAGCCATCCGGCAGGCTATCCTTTCCTCGGATCTGCCAGGCATACGCCCTATTATGTGATAGTAATATACTATCAATATAATAATAACGATCAATTAGATTAATTACTCTTGTGCATCTAATATGCGTCTTACGTGGTTACGGCCACGTGCAAAAATGAGATGTCATACCCTTGGATACACAGGAGAAAATCATGAAACACGACGGTTCGGTAACCATCCAGAATCTTGAAGCGGCCTTCGCCGGCGAGTCGATGGCATACATCAAATATATGTACTTCGCCAAAATCTGCCGTGCGCAGGGAGACGAGGAAACCGCCAAGGTCTTTGAAGATACGGCGGCGCAGGAAGTGCAGCATGCCTTCGGCCACCTTGATTTGCTTTACCCTAAGGACCGGATGGATGCCGCGCGCTGCCTGGATATGGCAATTGCCGGGGAAACCTACGAGTTCACCGAGATGTACCCCAAGTTCAGGCATTTGGCGGTGCAGGAAAACAACGAGGCGGCGGTGCGTGAATTCGACGAACAAATCGCCGAGTCCGTTGAACATGCGCAACGCTTTCAGGCGACGCTGGAAAAGGCCGCCAAACGGTTTGCCGCCTTGACCAAGGTTGAAGAGCGTCACGCCAACCACTATCGCGCGACTCTCGCCAAAGTGCGCGGTTAAATTGCTCATTTAAGAATGATTAAGAGGAAAGAGATGATGAAAAAATGGCAATGTGTAGTCTGTGGCCTGATCTATGATGAAAGCGCCGGAATGCCTGCGGAAGGCATCGCTCCGGGTACGCGCTGGGCGGACATCCCCGATAACTGGGCCTGCCCGGATTGCGGGGTAACAAAAAGCGATTTCGAGATGATTGAAATCGCGGCATAAT
Source organism: Gammaproteobacteria bacterium (assembly GCA_040183005.1). Taxonomy (NCBI): domain Bacteria; kingdom Pseudomonadati; phylum Pseudomonadota; class Gammaproteobacteria; species Gammaproteobacteria bacterium. Next base: position 102,709 of record JAMPIW010000001.1, on the reverse strand, counting down.
TTCCACACCTGATCCGCAGGGGGGCGGTTTGTGAACCGCCCCCTGCTTTTATCTTAATCACTCTTGGAGATCCCATGAACCCCATCATCATCGTCGGTAGTGGTCTTTCGGGTTATACCCTGGCCCGCGAATTCCGTAAACACGACAAAGACACGCCATTGCGGATCATAACGGCGGATGACGGGCGCTTTTATTCCAAGCCTATGCTTTCCAATGCCTTGAGCAACGGCCGGACACCGGATCAGCTGGCCACGGCTGACGCCACACAAATGGCGGCCCAATTGAACGCGGTGATCCAGACGCATAGCCAGGTGAACGCTATCGACACGGCGCGTCATATCATTACCGTGGATGGCCAGGAGCTGGAATACGCCAAGCTTGTGCTTGCGCTGGGCGCCGATGTAATCAAACCCCCATTGAAGGGCGATGCCGCTGATGCCGTGATGTCGGTGAATGACCTGGGCGACTACACACGTTTTCGTGCTGTCATTGCCGACGCCAAGCATGTCGCTATCATCGGCGCGGGGCTGATCGGCTGTGAGTTCGCCAACGACCTGCGCAGTGTAGGTATCGCCGTGGATGTCATCAGCACAGGCAACGCACCGCTCAATCGCCTGCTGCCCGAGGCGGCCGGACACGCATTGCAGGAAGGTTTGGCACAGATCGGCGTCAACTGGCACATTGACAAGGCCGTTACGGCGGTAGACCGTGCCGCTCAAGACTACCGCCTTACACTCTCTGATGGCTCAAGCGTCGAGGCAGACGCGGTGTTGTCCTGCGTGGGCCTGCGTCCGCGCACCACTCTGGCCAATGCTGCGGGCATACACACAGTGCATGGTATCGCCGTGGACCGCTTCCTTGCCACCAGCGCACCCGATGTTTATGCCATGGGCGATTGCGCCGAGGTAGAAGGCTTGGTGCTGTTCTACGTCATGCCGCTGATGAACGCCGCACGTGCCCTGGCCAAGACCTTGGCGGGCGAGCCTACCCCCGTCGCCTATCCGCCCATGCCGGTGGTTGTGAAAACACCGGCACATCCCGTAGTCGTTTCCCCGCCGTCGCCCGGCGTTATGGGCGTATGGAAAATCGAGGGATTGGACACCGGCGTGCGCGCGCTATTTTTTGATGGTGACAACAAACTGCGCGGCTTTGCCCTGACCGGCACAACGGTGAGTGAAAAAAATGCGCTGGTCAAGGAATTGCCAGCGCTGCTTTAATCATGACAGCGGTTCGCCATAGAGAACAAATGCCTTACGGGCCAATGCACACTACCGTCGACAACCCATTGAATTATCTGGGTGTTCTGGCAGCCGCTCCATGCTTCGCTCTACCTCCGATGCACTGGGACGTGCAAGTGCCGCAGGCGCAGGATGCGCAGGAGTGGCCCGCATCCATGCTGTCGTCTGTGGCCAACCACAAATCAAGAATTAAATATCCAGATTAGCCACGGTCAGCGCATTCTTCTCGATAAAGGCGCGGCGCGGTTCGACCTGATCGCCCATCAGGGTGGTGAACATTTCGTCGGCGGCCACGGCGTCTTCGATCTGAACGCGCAGCAGACGGCGAACCTCCGCGTCCAAGGTGGTCTCCCAGAGCTGTGAAGGGTTCATCTCGCCCAGGCCCTTATAACGCTGGATATGCTGGCCACGCTTGGCTTCTTCGAACAGCCAGTCCAGCGCCTGCTTGAAGCTCGCGACTTTTTGCTGCTGTTCGCCACGCTGTATATAGGCATCCTCACCGAGCAGCCCATCTAGTTTTCTGCCCAGTTCGACCATACTACGGTACTCGCCGGAGCTGAAGAATTCTCCGTTCAGCTCACGCGTCATCGGCACGCTATGGGCAATCTCGATGATACTGGTGCGGCAGGCGGGCGTCTCGGCGCTCTGTTCTACTTTGATTTCATAGCGCAACGCGCTGCTTTCATCACTGTTGAGACGATGCTGAAGTTCCGTGAACCACGCCGTGGTACGGTCCTTGTCGCGCACATCCTCTTCGCTCAACACAGGCATGTAGATCATCTTTTCGAGCACGGTGGGAGCGACCCGACGCGACAAGCGCTTGATGGTCGCCATCACCGCCACATAACCCCTGGCGAGGTCTTCCAGCGCCGGTCCGGCAATAGCCGGGGCCTCAGTGTTAACAAACAGCCTGGCGTCATTCAAGGCGGTTTCCAGCAAATACGCATTCAGCTCCGCGTCGTCCTTTACGTAACGCTCCTGCTTGCCCTTTTTCACCTTGTACAGCGGCGGCTGGGCAATATAGAGGTGGCCGCGCTCGATCAACTCGGGCATCTGCCGGTAGAAGAAGGTGAGCAGCAGGGTGCGGATGTGCGACCCGTCCACGTCGGCATCGGTCATGATGATGATGCGGTGGTAACGAAGCTTGTCCGGGTTGTATTCCTCGCGTCCTATACCGCAACCCAGGGCGGTGATGAGCGTGCCGATCTCGACGGACGACAGCATCTTGTCGAAACGGGCCTTTTCCACGTTGAGGATCTTGCCTTTGAGAGGCAGGATCGCCTGATAGCGGCGGTCTCGCCCCTGCTTGGCCGAGCCACCCGCAGAGTCACCCTCCACCAAGAATAATTCCGATTTTGCCGGGTCCTTTTCCTGGCAATCCGCAAGCTTGCCTGGCAATCCGGCAATATCCAGCACGCCCTTGCGGCGCGTCATTTCGCGCGCCTTGCGTGCGGCTTCACGCGCCCGTGCCGCCTCAACGATCTTGGCGCTGATGATCTTAGCCTCGTTCGGGCGCTCCAACAAAAACTCCTCGAGTTTTTCCGCCACTGCTGACTCTACCGCCGCCTTGACCTCGGAAGAAACCAGCTTTTCCTTGGTTTGGGAGGAAAACTTGGGGTCCGGCACCTTGACTGACAATACTGCGGTTAGTCCCTCACGTGCATCATCGCCAATGGGTGCAACCTTGGCTTTCTGTGCTATCCCCTGTTTTTCAAGATACTGATTCAGCGTACGTGTCAGCGCGCCGCGAAAGCCCGCCAGATGTGTACCCCCATCGCGTTGCGGTATGTTATTGGTGAAGCAGAAGATATTCTCCTGGTAGGATTCATTCCACTGCAACGCCACTTCCACACCGATATTGTCTTTTTCCGTGCTGAAATAAAACACCGTGTTATGGACGGGCGTCTTGTTACGGTTGAGGTATTCGACGAAGGCACGGATGCCGCCGACATATTCATACGTATCGCTCTTGTCGTCGCGCTCATCAGTCAGCTTGATGCACACCCCGGAATTGAGGAATGATAACTCACGCAGACGTTTTACCAGGATGTCGTAGTGAAATTCCAGATTGGTGAAAATAGTGTCGCTGGGTTTGAAGCGGATCTCCGTACCACGCTGATCTGTGTCGCCGATGATGCGCAATGGCGCATCGGGCACACCTAGGTGGTATTCCTGGTAGTACACCTTGCCTTCACGGCGGATAGTGAGATGCAGATATTCCGACAAGGCGTTGACCACGGACACACCCACGCCATGCAGGCCACCCGAAACCTTATAGGAGTTATCATCAAACTTTCCGCCGGCATGCAGTATGGTCATAATGACCTCGGCGGCGGAGCAACCTTCCTCGGGATGGATATCCACTGGGATACCTCGCCCGTCATCCGTTACCGTCACCGACCCATCACTGTGAATGATTACGCGTATCTGCGAACAGTAACCCGCCAAGGCCTCATCAATGGCGTTATCGACCACCTCAAACACCATGTGGTGCAGGCCAGTACCGTCATCGGTATCGCCGATGTACATCCCTGGTCGCTTACGTACCGCATCCAGGCCTCTTAATACCTTGATGTTTGATGAGTCATAACTTTTGATTTCGTCGTTCATGGCGCGCTCTGTACTGAAATCCATCCAAAACTGGAGATGCATTGTAACATATTGTTACTGTATAGAATCCGGTCAAAAAGCCTGTTCGGTTACCGCTCCATGTTCCACGTGGAACATCTTCCTCCCAGCCATTTCCGGCATATGAATCAATTCTCTGTCTGTAGTCGTTACCATTATCTGTGCATCAAGCTCGCACAGTAGATCTATCAATTTTCTTCGGTGCTGTGTATCCAATTCGGCAGGTAGATCATCGACCAAAATTATGCACTGGCGTTGCACGCGGGCTTTTAGAAGTGCGGCTTGTGCCAGATACATTGCGCATATCAGTAATTTCTGCTGCCCCCCCGAGGTATATTCCTGTGCGGGTTTACCAGCAACCTCAATCATCACGTCGGCGCGATGCGGACCCCTGCTGGTATAGCCAAGTGATCTATCTTTTTCCAGTGAACGCGCCAGCACCTCATGATATTCAGCATCCTGAGCCCAACCGCGTATATAACGCAGCGACACCCCTTCAAGAAGAGGGAGCAGTTTTTCAACAAATCCAACAAACAACGGCAGATAGTCCCGCAGGTACTCACGTCTGAGAAAATCTATTCGACTCGCGCTTTCCTGCAACTCGATACTCCACACATCTTCCGGCATTGAACGGCCAGAACAACGCAGTGATGCATTCCTTTGTTTAAGAGCACGGCAATAACGCGCCCAAATAGGCATAAAGGCATGTTCCACGTGGAACACACCCCAGTCCATAAAACGGCGACGCTGTCGTGGGCCTAGGGTTAATATCTTGTGGCTATCAGGATTAATCAAAAGGAGTGGTAGATGGGTGACAAGATCCGAGGTACGCTCCAGCGTTTGCCCCGCCGCGCGCATGCGCATCTTTTCCGCCGTATATTCAATGCCCAGCGGAATACGCTGATCGGCGCCAATGTTGACCTGGCCAACTACGGTAAAACCGTCCGTGCCCTTGCTAAGAACATTCTGGATATGAGAGGTACGAAAAGAGCGCGCCCGCCCCAGCAGGTAAATAGCTTCTAAAATGCTTGTTTTACCGCTGGCATTAGCGCCGTGAATAATATTCAGGCACGGGGCAGGCTCGATATGGGTCTCGGCAAGATTCCGGACGTTTTTGATATAAAGGGAGGCTAGACTCATTAAAAATAATCTAGCCTGAATGTTCCAAGCTGCAAACAACCATTATCCAAGCATTACTACAGCCGCATCGGCATCACAACATACTTGCAATGCTCCATGCCGACACCCTGTATCAAACAACAGCTATTGGCATCTGAAAGCACCAGCTGCACCTGCGCTCCGGTAACAGCAGAAAGCGCATCTATCACGTAACTTACATTAAAGCCTATTTCCAGGGCATCGCCCTGATAGTCGACAGTGACTTCTTCTTCCGCTTCTTCCTGCTCCGGGTTGTGGGCAAAGATGCGCAGGCTGCCCTTCGCCAACTGGAAGCGCACGCTACGGTGTTTTTCATTGGAAAGAATCGAAGCACGCACCAGCGCCTGTTTGAGCGTTTCCTTGTCACTGATAACGAGTTTATCGCCACCCTGCGGGACGACGCGCTGATAGTCGGGGAAGCGCCCATCGATCAGCTTGGAGGTAAAGCTGATTTCCGGCGTTGAAAGTTGTATATGGTTTGCGCCAAGTTGAACCTGGATCATTCGGTCCGAATCCTCAAGCAACCGCGACAGCTCTTGTATACCCTTCCTTGGTATTATAATCTGCTGGATTTCAGATACCTTAATATCGACATCGGCGTCGCACAGAGCGAGGCGGTGGCCGTCGGTGGCAACCGTGCGCAGTCTGCCATCGGTGATCTCCATCAACAGTCCATTCAGATAATAGCGAATATCTTGTTGCGCCATCGCAAAACCTGTCCGGTCAATAAGATTCTTCAAAATATTCTGTGCGACAGAAAAGCTGATCACTTCACTAAATGAACCGATATTCGGAAATTCGGCTGCAGGCAGTGCAGAGAGGGTAAAACGGCTCTTGCCGGAACGGATCACGGTACGCTCACCTTCAACCGTGAGTTCCACTTGGGCCTGATCTGGTAAGGCACGGCAGATATCCAGTAACTTACGGGCAGGCAAGGTAGTTTCCCCGGCCTCAGCACCATCGAATTGAGTATGCGCAGTCATCTCAATTTCCAGATCTGTCGCCGTAAGAGACAACCCCTCTCTCCCAGCCCTAAGCAGCACGTTGGATAGAATGGGTAAGGTCTGCCTGCGCTCCACAACACCACAGACCAATTGAAGCGGTTTCAACAAGTTTTCGCGTTGTATTGTGAATTTCATAATTTTACCTAAATATTTAAAATTATTATTATAGTTATAATGCCCTAATATACTCTGTATATCTCTAAAAAAACATTTATAAACAGAGTGTTATGTACTTTACAAAGAGGCTCAAAACCGCATCCAAAAACACACCCGATCCTGTTGATGTTTTGTGGATAACTTTACTTTTTTAAAAAATTACTAAGGTTATCCACAGATTACAAACATTAATTAGTAAGAGTTCTTAACAGGTTTGAATAATCCTGGTTAATGTGGTTATCGCTCTCTTTCAACTCTACTATTTTTCTGCACGCATGCAGTACTGTGGTGTGATCCCTGCCACCAAAGGATTTTCCTATTTCCGGCAGACTGTGCTTGGTCAGCTCTTTGGCAAGAGCCATGGCAAGCTGGCGCGGACGAGCGATTGAACGTGTGCGCCGCTGGGAAGTAAGATCGGTGACGCGGATCTTGTAGTAGTCCGCCACAGTCTTCTGGATGTTTTCAATCGTAACCAGGCGGTCCTGAACAGCCAGCAGGTCGCGTAGAGCCTCTTTGGTGAACTCAACGGTAATGGGCTTACCGGTGAAGCGTGCATTGGCAATAACGCGGCGTAGCGCCCCTTCCAGCTCGCGTACATTGGAACGAATACGCTTTGCGATGAAGAAGGCAACCTCACTGGGTAGATCGCACTGGGTTTGTTCGGCCTTGTTCATCAGGATGGCGACACGTGTTTCCAGCTCAGGCGGCTCGATATGTACCGTCAGTCCCCATCCGAAACGCGACTTGAGGCGTTCTTCCAGGCCATCGACCTCTTTCGGATAACGGTCGCAAGTCATGATGATCTGCTTCTGGCCTTCCATCAAGTAATTGAATGTATGGAAGAATTCTTCTTGAGAGCGTTCCTTTCCGGCAAAGAACTGAATATCGTCGATAAGCAGGCCATCCACCGAGCGGTAATAGCGTTTAAAGTCGTCGATGGTGTTGTGCTGCAACGCCTTCACCATGTCGACAACGAATTGTTCTGAGTGCAGGTAGATGACCTTGGCATCAGGCTTGGTCTTTACCATCATGTTGCCGACGGCGTGCATCAAGTGTGTTTTGCCCAGGCCTACGCCCCCATAGATGAATAAAGGGTTATAGGCCCCGCCAGCGTTTTCTCCTACCTGCAGGGAGGCGGCATGCGCCAACTGGTTGGATTTGCCACTCACAAAGGTATCAAAGGTGAACTCTGGCTTCAGGTTGCTGACATGGTCCATTTCAGACGCATCTTCTTTTGCGCTGGGATGAAACCGTCTTTTGATTGGAGCAGGCTTGGCAGTGGCGGCGGAAGGAGCACTTGCCGCCTTGGAACTGCCGATTTCCAGAATCAACCGGGGGGATTCGCTACCCCCTGATTTTGTAAGAACATCGTTGATCTGAGTGGAGAACCGTTCATTAACCCAATCCAAGACGAACTGATTGGGCGCAAGAAGACGTAGCGAAGACGCATCCTCAACCGCATGCAGTGGACGAATCCAGGTATTAAACTGTTGTGGCGTGAGCTGGCTTTCCAGCCGCTCAAGACATCGTTGCCACAAAGAAAGCTCCACGGATATAAGTCTCCAGAAAGGCGGCTATACGGAACACCAAGCACGGAAGTCTATACCTCTTGGGGAAGGTTATCCACAACCTTGCGACAGCTTTTTTTTAACTTTTTGAAAGAAAAGAAAATTTTGTTAATTATTTGTTTTAAATAATAATTTTAAAAATTTTCAGGGTAATTAAAGCAGCAGGGCTTGGTCTTCGGCTATGCAGGTGCAGCTGATAAACCAACATTACACGCTTTGTGGTGAGTCCATATTTATACAATTTCAAAAATATTCCGAAGACGGCAACACCATCTTTAATTATCTAAATATTTAAAACATTATTATTACTATTATTAAGTGCTTCATATCGCTGGATACATTTAAAAAAACCTTTTTAAACATAATATTATGTCAATGACAAGGAGGCTTAAAACTATATCTCAACCCCCCCTGGATCTTGTTGATGCTTTGCGGATAACTTTGGTTTATTTAAAAATTAGAAAGTTATCCACAAATTATAAACATGAATTAGCAATACTTCTTAACAGGTTCTAAGTCCTAAATTAAATCAAAAACACCGTCGCCAGCCCCAAAAAGGACATAAACCCAATAACGTCAGTGACGGTGGTTAATACCACGGAACCCGCCAGCGCAGGGTCGGCGCCCATTCTGCGTAGCAACAGCGGCAGGGTGGCGCCGACCAGGGCGGCGGTGATGAGGTTGATGGCCATCGCTGCCGCGATGATTGCACCGATTCGGTAGTCCTTGTACCAGACGCTGGCTACGGCGGCGACTACCGCTGCCCACAGGATGCCGTTCAATGCGCCTACGGCAAGCTCTTTCATCACCACATGCTTGGCGTTGGCAGCGCCGACACGCCCCAGCGCCATGCCGCGTATCACCAGTGTGACGGTCTGGCTGCCGGCGATGCCACCCATACTGGCGACGATAGGCATCAGCACCGCCAGCGCCACGATCTTTTCGATGGTTGCCTCAAACAAACCGATCACCCAGGAGGCGAGGAAAGCGGTCATCAGGTTGATGCCCAGCCAGACTGCGCGACGTCGTGCGCTGACTATCACCGGGGCGAAGATGTCTTCCTCTTCGTGCAAACCGGCCATGCTCATCAGGGAGTGTTCGGCTTCGTCACGGATCACGTCCACTACGTCGTCGATGGTGATGCGGCCCAGCAACTGGCCGGCATCGTTAATCACCGGCGCGGAAATCAGGTCGAGCTGCTCGAACAGGTTCGCCACTTCGCCAGCGGGCAGGGTGGCCGGGATGCCTTCGACATCCCGCATCATGACTTCGGCGACTGCCAGGGAGGGATCTTGCGTCAGCAGGTCGGCAAGTGACAGCAGACCAATGTATTGATCGGCGCGGGTCACCACGATCAGGCTGTCCGTCGTCTCAGGAATCTCGCCGCGCCGCCGCAGGTAACGCAGCACGACATCCAGCGTCACGTCGGGCCGCACGGTGATGGTATCGGTGTTCATCAGGCCGCCTGCGGTGTCCTCCGGATAGGAGAGTACCGCCTCCACTCGCTGACGGTCTTGCTCGTCCATGGATTGCAGCACAGTGCGGATCACTACGCGCGGCAGGTCTTGCAGGATATCCGCCAGATCGTCGGTTTCCATGCCTTCAGTGGCCGCCACCAACTCGTGGGTATCCATGAGGCGCAACAGGGATGCACGTACCTCGTCACCGGCGTGAGACAACACATCCCCCTCAAGCTCCGCATCCACCAGCTCCCATGCCAAGGTGCGTTCGCGCGGCGGCACGGATTCCAGCAGGTGTGCGATCTCGGACGGATGCAGGCTATTGAGCATCTTGCGGGCATTCACCAGCGCGCCGCCGCTCTCCAGGGCTGTAGCCAGTGCGGTGGTGAGGGTTTTCAGACGCCCTTGGCGTGTTTCTTGTTTGACGGGTTCGGTCATCTCAATCCCTCGATCCTCGGTGACCGCAAGTGTATGAAAAAGCGGGGGGATTGGAAAGGAAAAAGCGCATAACGCACGGTTTATTCTAAAAAATAATCACTCATTTGCGAGAGGCTTTTACGTTTCGATAGCGTTGATTTTCACGATCAGCGCGCGAATCTCCTCGGTATCGCTGCATTTCAGCACTTTGCGTGCCATTTTGGCCAACTCAGTCAACCGGCTGGCGTGGATGATGCTCTTTATTTCCAGCAGCATGGAAGGATGCATGCTGAACTCGTTCAGTCCCATGCCGAGCAGCAAACGGGTATAACGCACATCTCCGGCCATCTCGCCGCACATCGCCACCGGGATGCCGACGTTGCGCCCGGCGCGGAGAGTCATTTCAATCAGACGCAGCACTGCGGGGTGAAGCGGGTCGTAGATATAATTAACCGCCTCATTGGTACGGTCGGTGGCAAGCGTGTATTGAATCAAATCATTGGTGCCGATGGAGAGAAAGTCCAGGTGACGGGCCAGGCTTTCGGCGATGAGAGCAGCGGCGGGCACCTCGATCATGCCCCCCCACGCGCATGTTTTCATTGTATTTAAGGCCTTGCCCTTTCAGTTCGTTTTTGACATCTTGCACAAGCCGTAACACCTGGTGCAGTTCCGGCAGGCTCGATAGCATGGGGATCATCATGCGCACCCGCCCATACGCCGAGGCGCGCAGGATGGCGCGCAGTTGCGGACGGAACAGGGACGGTTCATTCAGGCACAGGCGTATTGCCCGTAGTCCCAACGCGGAATGCGTGGAGGATGAGGCCATCTGTTGCCCACCGCCCGGCATCTTGTCGGCGCCAAGATCAAGGGTGCGGATGGTGACCGGCGCTCCCCGCGCGGCTCGTGCAATATGCACATAGGCGCGGAGCTGCTCTTCTTCATCGGGGATGTCCGGGCGGTTCATAAAAAGAAATTCGGTGCGGTATAAGCCCACGCCTGCTGCTGCCGTGCGCTTGATGGCCTGGATATCCTCGGGTAGTTCAATATTGGCGCGGAGTGTAATCGACCAGCCATCACGGGTTACTGCGGGCTTTTTTTTAAGTCTGGCAAGCGCCGCCTGGTGAAGTTTCTCTTCCCGCTGTTTACTGCGGAAGTAACGTATTGATTGCGCATCGGGATCCACCAGCACCATGCCTTGCTGGCCATCCATGATCAGCGGAGCGCCAGGCAGTATATGGCGCCGCGCATGAGCGACCCCAATGATCGCGGGGATGCCCAGGCTACGGGCCAGAATGGTGGTGTGGGAGGTGGGGCCGCCCGTTTCGGTGATAAATGCGGCAACACCCTGGTGCTGCATCAAGAGCAGATCCGCCGGGGAGATATCCCCGGTAACAATGATGGTGCCCTTTAACCGGTTGTCAGAAAACTCCAGGGGATGGGCAGGTTGGTTAAGCAGAATGCGTTGAATACGGTTGACGACGTGATCCACATCATCCTTGCGCGTGCGCAGGTAGGGGTCATCCATGGCGTCGAATATGCTTACCAGGATGTCGCGCTGCTGCTTGAGCGCCCACTCGGCGTTGCACTGCTGGGTTTTAATCAGCTTCACTGGTGCATCCGCCAATGCGCTGTCTTCGAGCATCAATACATGGGTTTCAATAAAGGCGGCGATGTCTGCCGGGGCGTCGCGCGGAATCTGCTTGCGGATCGCGCTGAGTTGTTGCCTGGCAATGTCCAGCGCGGCTTTGAAGCGCACTACCTCTTCAGCGATGAGATGTTTCGGAAGGGCATATTCCGTGATTTCGGGTGATTCGGGCTGCAACAGATAGGCATTGCCTATCGCAATCCCTCTGGATACCCCCACCCCTGTTAGCGTCAATCCCATGATCGCAAGAATACCCAGTTAAACCTAGCGGCCTATCCGAACGATTACTCCTCTTCCCCAAAGCGCATTTTGATCAAATCATCAAGCAAGCGGATGGCGTCTTCCTCATCCGCACCATCGGCTATGATTTCCAGCGAAGTGCCGCGCCCCGCAGCCAGCATCATCACCCCCATGATGCTTTTGCCGTTGACTTCTCGACTGCCTCGCGCCAAGCGGATATCGCTCTCGAACCCCGACGCCAGGGTGACGAATTTCGAGGCGGCACGCGCATGCAGCCCCAGTTTGTTGATAATCATGACGTCTTTGCGCAGCATGGGTGGGCCTACGTATCCGAGCCGGGGTTGCTCAGCAAGATACCATCCCGCCCGCCGCTTAACGCCTTGTTGACCAGCTCATCAAGGCCCAGACGAGGATAGTTGAGTACACGCACCAGCATGGGTAGATTGACGCCGGCGACAACCCGAACCTGATTATTGTCTATCAACTGAGCGGCAATGTTGCTCGGCGTTGAACCATAGATATCCGTCAGCACCAGCACGCCGGCGCCTTGATTGAGCCTCGCTACGTTACGCCGCGCCTCGTTTAAAACATCATCGGGATCGTTGTCCGGTGTCACTGATAAGGCTACCGTCATAACAGGACACATGCCGAGCATCCCTGTGGCGGTTTTCAACAATTCGTCACCGATCCGGTTATGCGTGATGAGCAATAATCCGATCATTATGTCAGCTCCCTGTGGCGGGTCAGTACATTATCACGCGTGCGAAGAAAATATTCCGCCAGCCGCTCAACCAGATAAACCGAGCGGTGCTGACCGCCGGTGCAGCCGACTGCCACTGTGATATAGCTGCGATTCTCCGCCTCGAAACGGGGAATCCAGGTTTCCAGGAATACTTTCATATCCCCCAGCATTTGCGCAACCAGCGGCTGATTTTCCAGAAATGCCGCGACCCCTGCGTCCAACCCCGTCAATGAGCGCAGGTGTGCTTCCCAGTGGGGATTGGGCAGGCAGCGCACATCGAATACAAAATCGGCGTCCACCGGCAGCCCGTGCTTATAGCCGAACGACACAAACAGCAGCGACAGGGCGGTGCGATTTGCGACGCGCGCCTGAATCATGCCGCGCAACTGATGGACATTGGTGCGGCCGGTATCGATGTGCCAATCGGCAAGGCCAGCGATGGGCTCAAGCAGCCTACGTTCGGCACGGATCGCTTCCGCGAGCGATACCTCACCGCTGGTCAATGGGTGTTTGCGGCGTGTTTCGCTGAAGCGTTTGAGCAGGGTGGCATCATCGGCATCGAGAAAAAATATCTCGCATGCCAGCCCCTGCGCCTCGATGTCTTTTAATATTTCCGGAAAGTGCAAGAAATCCGCGGAAAGGTTGCGCGCGTCGATGCCAACGGCGGCGTCTTTGGGAAGACGTTCGGGCGCGCTCTTCATTTGTGCCGCAAAGGCCGGCAACAACCCAACCGGAAGGTTGTCGATGCAGTAGTAGTCCAGATCTTCCAGCGCATGCAGTGCAATGCTCTTGCCGGAACCTGACAGCCCGCTGATGATCAGTAGCTTCATACCGATTGTTGCGCCATGATGTGCCGCTGCTGCTCCATAAAGGCCTTACCGGCATGATATCCACCGAGAGACAGGATGTGGTTGCGCACTGCACCCTCCACCAGTACGGCAAGATTGCGCCCCGGCGCCACCGGCAACAGGATTTGCGGGATCTCGACCTCCAACACGGTGCGGATGCTGTGCTCACCGCGCAAGCGATCCATTTTGTACACCTCTTCGTCTGTCATACGCCGCAAATGAACGACCAGCCGCAAGCGTTCACTTTGCTTAATCGCGCTGTCGCCGAACATGGCGCGGATATCGAGCACACCTAACCCGCGCACCTCAAGGAAATCGCGCAGTAATTCGGGGCAGGTACCGTCCAGCGTGTCGGGGGCAATATGCGAAAACTCAGGAGCATCATCGGCGATCAGGCAGTGGCCACGGCTCACCAGCTCTAGCGCCAGCTCGCTTTTACCTACACCGCTATCGCCGGTAAGCAGCACGCCGATCCCCAGCACATCCATAAAGACGCCGTGCAGGGTGGTTTTGTCGGCCAGGAAGTTGACCAGATAGTAATGCAGGTGATCGACTATTTTGTCGCTCGACTGGCGTGATGCAAACAGCGGTGTGGCGGTGCGCTCGGCATATTGCTTCAACTCCGCTTCGGCCGCTTGTCCGTCGGCGACAATCACTGCGGCAGGGGCATAGTCGAACAAGTGCTTGATGGCGTCGTCGTGCGAATTCTTTCCCAGCCCCTGCAAGTAATCGCACTCCGAGCGTCCCAGCACCTGGACGCGGTTAGGATGAATAAGATTAAGATGCCCTACCACGGCAGGGCCGGATGAAGTACCCCAGGAAGAGTCCGTGGACGGGCCAGTGGCATGCCGCCGCTTTTCCAGCTCTACGGCGCGCCCCGCCCCCGTTTGGCCCGCCAGCCATTCCAGCGCGAGTTTTTCGCGGTGGATGTCAAACAGAGTTCCGACGGTGAGAGGGGTAGGCATAAGGATTAGAGCCTATCCGTGAATAAATCATCCCTGCGACGGAGGTCGGTTTTGCGCAGGGCAAGGAATGCTGAGTGTAGTGTGCTTGTTGCACATGAGCGAAGCGTGACGCCGCACTGCGCAAAACCGGCCCCGTCCCTTCGGGTTGCGCCCCAAAACACGCCATGCGGCGTTGCTCGCCGCTTATTTGGAACAACCAAACTTCGCGTCTCGCGCCTTGCCTGGCGTGTTTTGGGGCAGCAACGCAGGGATGATTTATTCACGGATAGGCTCTTAGGCATGCATCGTGAGCTGCATATCGGAAGGTGGTCTGTGGGTGACCAGATCGCACAGTTCATCACGCGTCTGGGCGCAATGCAATTTCTCGCGCAGTTCCTCGTTACTGAACATTTCAGCTAGCTGAGCGAGCAACTCCAGATGTTCCTCCGTTGATTTCTCCGGCACCAGCAACACAAACAGCAAGTCCACCGGCAGATTGTCGCTGGCGTCAAAGTCTATGCCTTTTTCCAGTTGCACAAAGGCGCCCAGCGCCTTGTCGATCTTCTTGAGGCGGCCATGAGGAATCGCCACCCCATGACCCAGCCCAGTACAGCCCAGCCGTTCACGCGCAAGCAGGCTATCGACGATTTCAGTCTGCGTCAGCCCGGATTGGCCGCCCGCCAGCAACTCACCCAACAATTCAAATACGCGCTTTTTGCTGCTTGCCTTGACATGGCACGCAATGCGATCAAGCGTAATGACATCAGCTATTTGCATATTTACTGGAACATCCCCCGATTATAATGAGCAGGGGCGGGTTTTAAAGCCCACCCCTGCGTGATTGTATTTCAGGCCATCCGCTTGCGTTCGCTTGAAGGCGCGATGCTCATCGCCTCGCGGTATTTCGCCACAGTCCTGCGCGCCACATTGATCCCCTGCTCGGAGAGAATCTCCGCAAGCTGGCTGTCGCTGAGTGGTTTCTGTGGGCTTTCCGCCGCCACCAGCTTCTTGATCAGCGCACGTATCGCCGTGGCGGAACACACGCCGCCAGTGGCGGTGGAAACGTGGCTGGAAAAAAAGTATTTTAGCTCGAAGATGCCTTGCGGGGTATGCATGTATTTTTGGGTGGTAACGCGCGATATGGTGGATTCATGCATCCCTACCACTTCGGCGACATCATGCAATACCAGTGGCTTCATCGCCTCCGGGCCATAATCGAGAAAGGCGCGCTGCCGCTCGACTATACACGAAGCCACCTTGAGCAGGGTTTCGCTGCGGCTTTGCAGGCTTTTGATAAACCAGCGCGCCTCCTGCAGGTGGTTTTTTAGATAGGTGTTGTCAGTGCTGTTGTCGGCGCGCCGGATCATATTGGCGTAGCGGGCGTTGACGCGTACCCGCGGCATGGCATCAGGGTTAAGTTCGACGCGCCATGCGCCGCGCGTTTTCGTGACGACCACATCAGGAACCACGTATTCAGGCGCCTTGCTGGAAAAAATGCTGCCGGGACGCGGGTTCACGGTCTGAATCAGCGTATTCACCTGGCTTAGCTCGTGTTGGGTCAGTTTCATACGGCGCATCAACTGCGTGTAATCGCGGCCCGCCAGCAGATCCAGGTGTTCCCGCACCAGTTGCAGCGCCTGCGTGCGCCAGGGCGTTGCCGGATCGTACTGCTGGAGCTGGAGCAGCAGGCATTCGCGCAGATCGCGCGCCGCCACGCCGGGAGGGTCGAAGTGTTGGAGGCGGCGCAGTACGGCTTCCACCTCATCCAGTTCGACATCCAGGTCACTGTGTAGCCCGGCGCGGATCTCTTCCAGCGGGCTGGTGAGATAACCGTCATCGCTAATCGAATCAATCAGCGATGTGGCGATGGCGCGGTCGGTGTCGCTGAACGGGGTAAGCTGCATCTGCCACATCAGGTGTTCATGCAAGCCCTCGACAGACTCGCCCTGGACCTCGTAATCACGCCCATCCTGATCGCTGCCTTGCGTCTGTGGCGCGATGCTGTCATAGACATCATCCCAAGAGCTGTCGACCGGCAGATCGTCGGGCATGTCGGACGACTGCAAATCGAGCGTGGACTCGGAGCTGGCACCGCTCGCGCTCCCTACGGGCTGCTCATCCATGTCGCTGCCGGTATCAATGCCTATATCCATGGGGGTGGGTGGCAGAAATTCATCCGACCCGCCAGTGTCGCCCTCGCTGGACGTTTCAAGCTCGCCACCGGCCAGGGCGCTTTCGAACTCGCCCTCCTCGGCAAGCTCAAGCAAGGGATTGGCTTCAAGGGCCTGCTGTACTTCCGTCTGCAACTCGAGCGTAGACAACTGCAACAGGCGAATCGCCTGCTGTAGTTGTGGCGTCATGGTCAGGTGTTGACCCAGGCGAAGCTGAAGTGATTGTTTCATGGTAAAACGGCTGACTCAATCATGCGTAAAAGAACAATATACGCCTATGTGGCGAAGGACGGCTAGTCTAGCAGCCTGTCGGACTTAGGTCGAATCTGCTGCGAAAGCGGGGGAGCGGTCCATTTTTCCGCTATTTTTCGTCGAATAGTGCCAGCTATTTTCCTCAAAATAGCGGAAAACTGTCCTCGCTCCCCCACTTTCTCGCTACGATCTCCTAAGCCCGACAGGCTGCTAGCCCCAAATCATCAAAGTTGGAACTGCTGCCCCAGGTATACATCCCTAACCTGCTGATTGCTCAAGATCTCAGCGGGCGCCCCGGCAGCGATTACCTTGCCTTCACTTACTATATAGGCGCGGCCGCAAATACCCAAGGTTTCGCGCACGTTATGATCGGTGATCAACACGCCGATGCCCTTGGCGCAGAGGTGATTTATTATATTCTGAATATCCACCACGGAAAGGGGGTCGACACCGGCAAACGGCTCATCCAGAAGAATAAAGCGCGGCCGGGTGGCCAAGGCGCGGGCGATTTCGACGCGCCGCCGTTCGCCGCCAGACAGGCTCATCCCCAGGCTGGCGCGGATGTGGCCAATGTGCAGCTCTTGCAGCAACTGCTCCAGTTCCTGTTCCTGCTGTTCGCGGCTCAATCCCGGCACGGTTTGCAGAATGGCGCGGATGTTGTCGGCGACGGTAAGTTTGCGGAATACCGAGGCCTCCTGAGGCAGGTACCCTATTCCCAGCCGTGCCCGCGCGTGCATGGGATAGGCGGTGATGTCCTGACCATCGAGCATGATGGCGCCATTTTCACAGGAAATCAGGCCGACGATCATGTAAAAGCAGGTGGTTTTACCTGCTCCGTTGGGGCCCAGCAAACCCACCACCTCACCGCTGTTTACTTCCAGGGATACACCGTTAACGACATTGCGCGCACGGTAGCGCTTGGCGATGTCATGCGCGCTTAAAATGCTCACGGAGCTTTTTCCTTGCGTCGCGGCTGGATCACGGCCTGCACACGCTCCTGGCCGGCTTGTGCCTTGCTGGCCTTGACCGTCTCCTCGCGGCCGTCGTATTCAATGACGTTGCCAGCAAATTCACTGCCTTCTTTCCAGAGATAGGCGCTCCTTTGCAACACGATACGTTCCTCATTGGAAAAATAGTCGATACGTTCGGCGCGGGCGCGCAACTCCTCATTCTTGCCGGTCGTGGCATCTTTGCTGTCCAGAAGCTGGCGATAATTCGCAAGCTTGCCTTCGGCGATAATCTTGTCCAGTTGCCGCTCCTTTTTTTTGCCCGCCGCGCCGGGTTTGGCGTCGGTGGCGAAGGAGGCATAGGTTGTCACCGTGTCGGCGGTCAGCACGATGCTGCCTTGAGTCATGCGCACATTTCCCCGGTAGACACTGACACCCTTTTTGTCGTCGATGTCGACACTGTCGGCCTCGATGTGTATGGGCTGTTCCCGGTCACCGGTCATGGCCATGACGGCGACAGGGAACAACCCTAGAGATGCGGCGATCAGTATAAGTTTAAGGTGTTTCAGATACATAAGTTCCACGCACTTTAGAGAGCAACTGCAGGTGTTCGTCTTTCAGACTGGCACGCATTCCCACCGCATCGACTACGCTACCCGCATTATTGCTGAAGGTGACGGGCTGGTCCGTTTCCGCGTATTCATCATCCGGCTTGAGATGCAGTTCGGTGGTGCGCACTATTTGCTCACGGCCCAGCGTGGGATCAGTTTGGCGCATCATCACCTTGCCGTGCAGTATCACGGTCTTGCCGCCCGACGATATCCATCCCTGCTCAGCGTCGATGTGCCATGGCGCCTCATCCTTGCGGAATACGGTCATGTGCGGCAGCGTGAGCAGCGCACTGTCGTCGTCCGCGTAATGTACCATGGATGGTGCGGCCAAATGATTGCGCGGCGCCCCCGCCTTGTCCATGGTGGTCAGTGTGAAGTCCTTCAGATAAAAGTCAGGGTCGTGCCGCGTCGATCCGGGGCGACTGGCCTGCGGGGTCTGCGCGGATTGCAGCAGCCACCAGCTCAGGGTGGCGAGTGCGACGAGGGCAATCAGAATAAACCAATATCGCCAGTGAAAAGTGATGCTTGTATTAACCAAGGGTTGTGTAATCCTGCAAGCTAATCATTACTGAAACAGGCCCGTCCCTGTCAAGAATCGCCCGCCATCAAATACCTGCCCAACTGCGCTGCCAGCGTTCCCTGCGCCTCCATGACCAGCTCGCATACGTCTCGTGCTGCACCACGCCCACCCGGGCTGGGAGTTTGCCAGTGAGCGTGTTTTTTGACCAGGTAATGGGCGTCCTGCACTGCAATTGCCAAGCCCACCTGCCGCATGACCGGCAGATCGATTACATCGTCACCGACATAAGCCACCTGCTGTGTATCCAGCGCCAGCTTTTCCAGTAGCACTTTAAAGGCGGCGAGTTTGTCCTGCTGGCCCTGGTAGACGTGCTTGATATTGAGGCCCGCCATGCGGTGGGCGACGGCTTCGGAGGTGCGCGCGGTAATCACGGCGATGTCGACGCCGCTGTTTTGCAGCATCTTCATGCCATGCCCGTCGCGCGAATGAAACACCTTGAGCTCCCGGCCTTCGGCGTCTATGTACAGGCTACCGTCGGTGAGTACGCCGTCCACATCAAAGATCACCAGTTTGATATGTGCGGCTTTTTCGAGAATGTCTTGCATGAAGGTATCCTGGTTTTTGAGATAACGTTAGCATGACAGGGTTGGGTATCGCAAAAAACATGAAAAATCCGGGGCGCTGTTGCGAAGTTCACTTGCCCGCATAATGGACTTCTGTCACGTAATAGGTTGTGCTGCCCTCCGGCGTTTGCACCGTGACCTCGTCATCTACCGCTTTTTTCATCAAGGCGCGCGCAACCGGAGAGTCTACGCTGATATAACCCTTTTTTACGTCGAATTCGTCGGGGCCGACGATGCGGTAAACCACGTGCTTGCCGTACTCGTCTTCAAGATGCGCCCAGGCACCAAAGAAGATGCGGGTTTGGTCCTGCGGGGTATCTCGCACCACTTTAAGGTCCGGCAAGCGCTTTTGCAGATAACGGATGCGCCGGTCGATTTCACGCAGCTCTTTTTTGCGATAGATATATTCGGCGTTTTCCGAGCGGTCCCCCTCGGCTGCGGCAGCCGTCAGTGCCTTGGTCACCTCGGCGCGCCGTTTCCACAGGGCCTCCAGTTCGTCCTGAAGGCATTGATAGCCCTCGGGGGTGATGTAGGGGGAGGCTTTGGGTTGTGGCGGGCGGTAGCGTGACATCGTGGCGAATCTCAGGATCCATTTTCAAATCCGCGCGAGTATGGCATAGATAGCAGTGTAGAATAATCATTTGGAACCTCTGATTTATTAGAGATTCCGTGCGGTGCATGGACGCGCCGCCATTTCTCGAACACGCAAGTGTTTGAGAAATGAAGAAAAACAAAAATCACATTTTTTGGTTTTCGTCTCTGAAAAATCCACGGATGGATTTTTCAGAGTTTCCATTTCAGGGTTAGTGGGCCACAACGATTTGACGAGTGCAGATAATGAATAATTCAAGCAAGGCATCGCAGGATTTCTCCGTGGCGTATTACATCGGTGACCGCAGCACCGGAGCGATTCATGTTGTAAACCGCAGCAACGGTCAAACTACGATTGAGCATCTCCCGGTCGCGCCGGGCACGGATCTGGACAAGCTGCTCAAGCCCGTCATGGCGGGTTTGACGCAAGACCGCTCTGTTGTTCTGCTTGATCCGCGCAGCAAGGAGGTTCGGCTGCAGGCGGATTTTCCGGCGGATACCTTTCCCGCCCATCTTTATGCCGATCCGTATTCCGAACGTGACTGGTTCATGAACGATGGTGACAAGGCGACCGGCAACGACACCCTGAATTGCGGAGATAAAGGCTCCTCGGTGACAGTCATTGCAAGCACGGCGAGCCGCGACGCAACATTCCTGAAAACCATTTGCATCGGACGAGGCCATCATCAGGCGGCGTTTACTCCGCCCGCCGCATCCGCGTCCAGCGTGCCGCAGCGCGCCTACATCAGCAATCTCAACGACGGCACGGTCTCGGTCGTCGGCAATGACCCCAACGATGCCGCAAGCTATCTGAAGCTGCTTGCCACTATTAATCTGTGCGAGCCGGAGCGCGAAGAGGGTGTGGCGGACAAGATCCCGAACACCGCATATCCACATGGCTTGGCGTATTCCACGGCCGCCGGCAAGCTGTACAACCTCAACAGCGGTTACGGCACGGTGACGATCATCGACCCGGTCACAAACGTCATTGAACAGCGCTTGAATTTCAAGGGTTACAGCAACCTGTTTGCGGCGCCGGGCGGCCGTTATCTGATCGGGCGCGGCGCGGATCGCAAGTCCGACTCCAACCACGTGATCGCCAAGATCGCCGCACTGGATACCGCCACCAACACCGTGACGGACAATCTCGACCTGCCAGATATTTATTTCAGCAAGTACTACTTCAATGCTGAAGGCACCAAGCTGTACATGACCACCAGCAGCTCGGGCAGCCCTGAGCAGCAGGCGAATATCAAGGCCGATGTGGTGCTGGTGTTCGACCTCACTACCTTGCCGAAGCTGCGGCTGATCCAGGAGATCAAAACAGGATCTTCGGGATCGCTGGCTTTTCTGGTTCAGAATGGCGTCACTGAACTGGTATTTTCCGCCAACGCGGAGGCTGGCTCGCTGGTGGTGATCGACGGCAAGACGGACGCCGTGCTGGAGACTGTCGAGGTTACGGTGGGCGCATCGCATGCGCGAATCTGGATGTTGGGTGAACGGGCGTAACAGGAGAAACACATGAAACATTTTTGGATAATCGTTGCGTTGTTTTTTGCCGGTATCTCCTCCGCTCAGGCGGCGGTGCAAGGCGAAGAGGTTGACTACAAAGCCGGCGGAACGGTGCTGAAAGGCTATCTGGCCTACGACGACAGCATCAAGGGAAAACGCCCCGGCGTGATGGTCGTGCATGAGTGGTGGGGTCATAACGAATACGCACGTAAGCGGGCGCGCATGCTGGCGGAGCTGGGATACACAGCGCTGGCGGTGGATATGTACGGCAACGGCCAGCAGGCCGAGCACCCGGATGACGCGGGCAAATTTGCCAATGAGGTGGCGCAGAACAGGGAGGCCGCCAAGGCGCGTTTCCTGGCGGCGATGAAGCTGTTGCAAAACCATTCAACCGTCGATTCGCGTCATATCGCGGCGATTGGCTATTGCTTCGGTGGCGGCGTGGCGCTGGAGATGGCGCGCATGGGCGTGCCACTCGACGGCGTGGTGAGTTTTCATGGCAGCCTGGGCACGGCCCATCCCGCGCAGCGCGGTAAAGTAAAAGCCAGGGTGCTGGTGTTGCACGGCGCGGACGATCCGTTCGTCAAGCCCGAGCAGATCGCACAATTCAAGAAAGAAATGGAAAATGCCAAAGTGAATTACAAGTTCATTTCCTACCCCGGCGCCAAGCATTCATTTACCAATCCCGATGCCGACGGTTACGGTCAGAAATTCAACCTGCCGTTAGAGTATAACGCCGAGGCCGACCGGCGTTCTTGGGACGAAATGCAGGCGTTTTTCGTCAAGCTCTTCAGGAAATAGCTTGATGATTTTTCGCCCCGGCCAAAAACCGGCTATGCCTGCGCCGCACGAGGCGCTGCCAGGCCGCAACGAAAAGATGCCGGTGCCGGAACATCACTACGTGAACCGCCATCGTATCGTACCGCCATTCCCTGAAGGCATGGCGATGGCGATGTTCGGCCTGGGGTGTTTCTGGGGCGCGGAACGCAAATTCTGGTTGGTGGAAGGCGTTTACTCCACGGCGGTGGGTTATGCGGCCGGCTATACGCCGAATCCCACCTATCAGGAGGTCTGCTCCGGGATGACCGGCCACAATGAGGTGGTGCGGGTGGTGTATGACCCCGGCAGGGTGAGTTGCGAGCAATTGCTGAAGGTATTCTGGGAGTCGCATGACCCTACCCAGGGCATGCGACAGGGCAATGACATCGGCACACAATACCGCTCGGGAATATACGCCTGTGACGATGCGCAAAAGACCGCGGCGCTGGCTTCAAGAGAGACCTATCAGAAGGCACTGAGCGCGGCGGGTTATGGGGCCATCACCACCGAGATCGTGGATGCCCCGGAATTTTATTATGCGGAAGACTACCACCAGCAATACCTGGCGAAAAATCCTGACGGTTACTGCGGCTTGGGTGGTACCGGAGTGGCGTGCCCAGCGGGGCTTGGAGGATAGCCAGCAACTAAAAAAGCGCGGCAGATAGCGGTATTTCTGGTTTCAGATACGCCCAATAAAAAACCCCGGCTGATGCTGGATCAGCCGGGGTTCAAGCTCAAACCCAAAAATGCCGGGCTATTACTTCTGGATGCGCAGCTCTACACGGCGGTTTGTGGCGCGTCCTTCTTCCGTTTTGTTGTCAGCAACCGGGTCTTCCTGGCCGTAACCTTTGGCGGTCAGGTTCGCGGCATTCACGCCCTTCGACACCAGGTAGTGCATCACGGCCTCGGCACGCTGCTGCGACAACTTCTTGTTGTTGGCAGCAGCGCCGCGGTTATCGGTATGACCGGCTACTTCCGCTTTGATGTCGCTGTGCTTGACCAGTGTTGCAGCGGCTTCATCCAGGATAGCCAGTGAATCCGGGGTCAGCTTCGCGGCGTTGGTGGGGAAGTTTACGCCCTTGAGTGCGATAACACCGGCGATCTCGCAACCTTTATCATCGACCTTTGCACCAGCTTTGCTGTCCGGGCAGCTATCTTTGCTATCCACGACACCGTCGCCATCGCTGTCCAGTTCACAGCCATCGGCATTTACCTTCGCGCCAGCAGGGCTGTTGGGGCAGCGATCCTTGCTGTCCACTACGCCGTCACCGTCACCATCCAGCTCACAGCCGTCGGCATTCACCTTCGCACCGGCAGGGCTATTGGGGCAGCGGTCTTTGCTGTCCACCACGCCGTCACCGTCGCTATCCAGCTCGCAGCCTTGGGCATTGACCTTGACGCCAGCGGGGGTGTTGGGGCAGCGATCTTCGCTGTCGATCACGCCGTCACCATCGCTATCCGCCGGCTTGGGAGCCGCCATAACGACAGGGGCCGCAGCAACTGCCGGCGCAGCAGCCATTGCCTTTGCTCCCAGCGGGATGGAGAGGCCCAGGTTCAGTATCCAGTCGCCAAAACGATTCTGGTTAGCAACGCTCTTATCGTCTTTATCCCAGCGGTAACGCACATCGGCGCGCAGCGCCAGGGCGTCATCTATCAGGCTGGTCATGAAGCCCAGGCCAACATTTGCCATGGGATTCGTGCTCTTTTCACCGGGCACGCTGGTTCTGAGTGCGCCTGCACCCAGCAAGGCATAAGGCGCAAAGGCGGAATCACGGTTAAAGAAATACAGGCCGTCGATGCCTAGGCCGCGCTGCTTGAACTCGTTCGAGCTGTTCTTCATATCGAGGTTGTCTGCGACGATATTGCCCTCGATGTTCCACGACTCGCTGACCGGCTTGCCGATGCCAAGCTGAAGACCGGGGCTGTTATCAGCATTGCGGTCTTTGTCAGGCTTGATGTAGCTAAGCCCGGGCGCAATATACCAACGATCATCGAGATCGGCGGCATGGGCATGGGAAGCCAGCGCAATTGCGCTTAAAGCGAGTCCCGATATTATGACTTTTTTCATATTTGGTTTCCTTGGATATCTCATACGGATGCTCCTTTTGTGTATGTAGAGAGGGGGTATATTTTTGCGTTCTTCTTCTGCGACGAAACGGGCCTGGAACTAACCAGAACGCGGATAATAGCATACCTCACAGAACGATGGAGATGGCCCGTTACCCATATTCATCAAGCCAATTTGCGCACGCCTTCGGCGGTGCCTAGCAGCAGCACATCGGCAGACCGGATGGCGAAGAGGCCATTAGTGACTACACCCGCGATGTTGTTCAGCTCCGCTTCCAGACGCGCTGGCTCCATAATGCTCAGGCCATGCACGTCGAGGATAATGTTTCCGTTGTCTGTCACAAAACCTTCGCGCAACACCGGCTTGCCGCCGATCTTGGCGATCTCGCGCGCGACATAGCTGCGTGCCATCGGGATCACCTCGATGGGCAGGGGAAACGCGCCCAGCACGTCGACCAGCTTCGACTCATCGGCAATGCAAACGAACTTTCTGCTGGCTGCGGCCACAATCTTCTCGCGCGTCAACGCACCGCCGCCGCCCTTGATAAGCTGCAAATAACGGTTGGCTTCGTCAGCCCCGTCGACATAGACGCCGATCTCATTCACGGAATTCAGCTCGAACACCGGGATGCCATGCCCTTTCAGGCGCTCGGCGGTTGCCACCGAGCTTGCGACGGTGCCTTCGATCTTGTGTTTGATGCCTGCCAGGGCGTCAATAAAAAAATTGGCGGTGGAACCGGTGCCCACCCCGACCACGGCGCCCGCCTCGACATAGTCCAGCGCAGCCAGCGCAACCGCTTTTTTCATTTCGTCTTTTGTCATAACCCTTCTCCTCGAACCACATTTTATTCAGAATATACATCCCTGGAAGCAAGATGTCATGCGCTATGATCACTACCACCAGGCAGGGCCGGAACCTTCGTGCGGGACGCTATGGCAGCGTTCGCAGACAAACAGGCTGAAGGACACTTTGTCGTGGCAGCGGCCGCAAAATTCCCCCTTGAGAATTTTTTCCATTGAGATGCGATTGGCGCCGCGCTGCGGAACGAAAATCGCCGAGTGGCAATTGCTGCATGCAAGCCATTCGGTATGGGCGCGATGCGGAAACCGTACCCATGGCATTTGCGCGGTATTTTTTAACATGATATCGAGATCCATCTCCTGCATGACCTCCTTGCCACCGTACTCGTCTCCATCAATGCTTTTGCGGGGATTAATCAGGCCCTGGCGCAGCGTTTTTACCCAATCCACCTCGCCGCGCCGGTCTTTCGGAAAAGTGGACAGCGCCTCTGCCGGTTGCTGAAGTTTGGTAATGGCGGGGTTGGCAGGATCACGAATACCGTCTTCGGCCAGCGGCGTTAAAGGCGGCACATTCTTGATGCGCCACCGCTCCTCCGCTACACCGATGCAACACCACGCCGTTGCCACGAAAATCATTCCTGCGGCACCACGTTTCAGCCACCCTTTTTTGCGCATTATCCTTTACCCGTAGCGTATAGTCTTTTTATCTGTCACAAAAGCATCATGCAGGGTCATGCACGACCCCTTCCAGAAAACCCCGCTTCTTCCCTCGGGGCAGTTGCTTGATCTCCCATTCTGCGCGAGATGCGCTTGAACGATCCGGATAAGACTTCGCTCCTATAAGCCGCAAGGGTGGATTGCCTCGCGTGTACTTGGCGCCCTTGCCGTCAACATGTGCCTGATACCGCGCGGCGAGATCATTGGTGATCCCCGCGTAGAGTGCGCCGTTGCGGCATTCGATCAGGTAGAGAAACCACATGCGGTTTGCCTGGTCGTCAGGGGTTTTCAAGAAACGGATAATCCGTATATCCACCGGCACCACCGCCGTAAAACGTGGCGGGATCGGGCGTGTTGAGCGGTGCGTTGCGGGCGAAACGCAGCGGCAAGTCGGGGTTGGCGAGCAACAACACACCGAAGGCAATTAGGTCAGCCTCGCCCGCTGCCAGCGCCGCATTGGCGCGTTCCAGATCATACCCGGCGTTGGTCATGTATATGCCTTTCCAGATGCGTCGCAGCTTGCGCAGATCAAAGGCGGGGCCGGCGGCACCGGGGGTGTCCTTGCCCGCTTCAGTCACATGCAGATAGCCTAGCCCGAAGCGATTAAGCTGCCCAACAACATAGCTGAAGGTGGCTTCGGGGTTGGAGTCGCGCATATCATTGAAGGGTTGCAGCGGCGAGAGGCGGATGCCCACACGCTCCGCGCCCCACACCGCACATACTGCCTCGGTCACTTCGAGCATCAAGCGCGCACGGCTCTCAATGGGGCCGCCATACTCATCAGTGCGCTGGTTGCTGCCATCCCGTAAGAATTGATCGAGCAGATAACCGTTTGCGCCGTGGATTTCCACACCATCGAAGCCCGCCGCGAGTGCGTTTTGCGCACCACTGCGGTATTGCTCGATAATGCCGGGGATCTCGGAAATATCCAGCGCCCTTGGTGTAACAAAGTCTCTCGGACCCTCGTAGGTAAAGGCCTGACCCTCGGGCCTGATTGCTGAAGGCGCCACCGGCAGCGCCCCGTCCGGCTGCAGCAAGGGATGCGATATGCGCCCCACATGCCACAGTTGCAGAAAGATTCTTCCGCCACGCGCATGCACCGCATCGGTTACGCGCCGCCATCCCTCGATCTGCGCCGCGCTATGAATGCCGGGCGTGGCGGGATAACCCACCCCCTGCGGCGAGACCTGCGTCGCTTCAGTGATAATCAGCCCCGCCGTCGCCCGCTGTGCGTAATACTCGACATTCAATGGCTGCGGCACATTGCCTTCGCCCGCACGGTTGCGCGTCAACGGCGCCATCACGATGCGGTTCGGCAGCGCATAGGGTCCGACCTGAGCGGGCGTAAAAAGATCTATCTTTTCGGGTGTCGTGTTCATGTGTCACATTCCTTTATTATGGTTGAGTCGCATCGTTAATTCTACTTTGTCAGATTTCAAGCTGGACACACATTCTGGATAGAATTATAATAAACCTTTGTTTTATAAAGGTAAACAACGATGACCCCGTGAAAATGCCTCGCCCTGCCTTAAATCCACCCTGGAGAGCCTCCCTAAAGCGCTGGAGGCGCATCTTGATCCTTATTCCCCGTTTTTCGTCTCTCGCACCCGCGACGCCTTGGCGGCGTTTCGGGGCTATGTGCGCGGACTGTTTCAGTCTGAGCAGCGCCAACATGCTGCGGATGAGCGAGGTGAATGCCACTGGCCACCAGACGATGGCAGCCTATGCTGACCGAGGCGATGGTGGATTGGCGAGGCTTGGGCGATGCGCTGGCGGTAGAGAGCGATGCCTTGCTGGGGGTGAGCAATCGGTGTTGCTGCTCGATGAAAGCGCCTTCGCCAAAAAGGGCGAATCCTCCGCCGGGGTGGCGCGGCAGTGGAATGGACGGCTGGGCAAGGTGGACAACTGCCAGATGGGGGGGCGGCGCTGTGCCGGGGCGAGCAGGCCAGCCTGATCGATGCGCGGTTTTATCTGCCGCAACGCTGGGTGAGTGATGGGTTGCGGTGTAATAAGGCCGCGATCCCCGAGGCCGAACGGCGCTATCGCAGCAAGTCCGAGCTGGCCTTGGCGATGGTGGACGATGCGGTGCGCCGCGGGGTGCGCTTTGGCGCGATAGCCGTCGATGGCGGTTATGGCAAGGAGCCCGCCTTTTTGCGGCAGCTCGACCGGCGCCGACAACGCTTTGTGGCCGATGTGCACTGCGATCAGCATGTCTATCTGGAAGACCCCAGGCCGACGGTGCCGGACCGGCTCTGGGCGGGGCCGACAGCCCCGCCGCCTAGCCGCACATACCAAGGCGGTACGCGTGGACCACTGGAGCGCGACCCCGCCGGCGAGCGCGTGGCGCCGGCTCGGTTTGCGCGGCGGAGGGAAGGGCAACGTGGTGGCCGATTATCTGCGCACGCGGGTCTGGGTCTGGGATGGCCGTGAAGACGCGGCCCATTGCTAGCATCTGCTGGTGCGCCGGGAGGTCGGGGCGCGCACGGTCTCGCACTACTGCCTGTCCAATGCGCCTGAGGATACCCTGCTCGAAGAATTGGCCCGCCTCCAGGCCCAGCGTTATTTCATCGAGCATAGCTTTCGCGAGGCCAAGAGCGAATGCGGCCTGGCCGATTATCAAGTGCGCCGCTGGGATGCCTGGCGCCACCACATGGCACTGGTCATGCTCGGCACCCTGTTTCTGGTCAAACAGAAGCTTGCCGCCCGGCAGCACTGGCCGATGATGTCGCTGAATGATCTGGTGACCGTCATGGCGCATCTGTTGCCGCGCCGACAACAGTGTCAGCCGAGGATCTCGCCGCAACCATCGCTACACGTCACCGTATGCGGCTGCAGGCGAAGGAATCCCACGCCAAAAGGTCATCCCTGGCGTTGGGGTGAATGTGACAAAGTAGAATTAGTCGGTGGCAGGATGTCCTTTAGCTCTATGTCCCTGGAAGGGTCGCGGGTGGACAGGCCATGCCCGACGGCGTAGCGGAAGATTCGCCCACAGATGTTGTGCATCCGCCGGTCAATATCCATGGCACCTCGGGCTTCGATACGCCGTATTACCGCCAGCAGATCAGGCACGGCAAGCTCGGTAATCGGTCTGTTACCGATAATCGGGAACACGTCGCGCTCAAGGTGCGTCAACAGTTTGGCCTTGGTGCTTTCGGCCAGTGTCGGCGCGGTTTTGGCGTACCACACACGCCCGCCCGATCACCTCAAAGGTGTTTGCCGCTGTGCCGGACTGCATGGACTTGGTGGCCTTGCAGTGTTCGCTGGGGTCGGTGTGGTTCGCCAGCAGTTGCCGCGCGTCGTTACGTTAGCGGTAGCGAGCGACACGTCTGGGTATGAGCCTAAGGCTAGAAGTTTCTCTTTCGAGTTAAAGCGGTATTTCAAGCGCCATAGCTACCGCCAGCGGGGGAGATTTCCAGGTATAAGCCGCCACCGTCAAACATACGGACAGGCTTGCAGCCGGGCTTGGCGTTACGGATCGCAGTATCAGTGAGCGGCATCTGGGGGTATCTCTTTACGGTTGGATGTCGAATACCCCCACATACCCCCGGATTGCAACAGCTTCGCTCGGACTGCTATGGACGAAGAAAAGGCCGGAAGCCTTGTTTTTGCTTGGCTTGCCGGCCTTCTTTGGACTGCTTTGGAGTGTTTAATGGTGCCCAGGGACGGAATCGAACCGCCGACACGGGGATTTTCAAACCGCCAGTATCTCATAAAAGATTAACAAAAACATCAATTTATAACATACAAGCCGAACCGAACCCTACTTTACCCGCCTTAGTAAACAATCACTTAGCAAGCACCGCTGGTGCAAATCCGGTGCAGCCTGGCCAGTTCACCAGGTTTTATTATTGTCCCGCGTGCCGTTTGCCCTTTACCTGCCACCAACCCTCTGGTGTCGATCCTATTGCGTCTCGCATGGTCAATTGTGCGCATTGTTCCATACCCGTTTCCACTGAATCCGTTGTTTTGGTTATTGCACGTCGTCACGGTACCTTGAAGAGCGTTACCACATGAGCCGCGCCGTGATGTTACCGGATTTGTGTCCTGAGGTAACCGTGCCCGGCAGATGCATTGCATGGGTTTCCGGTCTGGGTTATATCCACTCCAGAAATAGGGTTATAAGGGTTCGTTTTTTGTGTTTGGTACCGGACATTTCAACCACAAAGCGTGGGGGAGTTAGTTCGGGAGTTCCTGTTACACCCGAACTAACTCCGGACGTCCGGAATTTTAGGGGGTCAAATGTGGTTCGTTGACTACCTTGAGATTTACCAGGATCACAACGACGGCGGTCGGTGATTATAGTGGACCCCAGTTTTCGGACAGTAAATTAAGATGGTAGCCTGCTGTAAAAAGGAGCAGGTCATGAGTGAAACGAAGCGGAAGAATTTTAGTGGTGAGTTGAAGGCCAAGGTTGCACTTGAAGCGATCCGAGGGGTCAAGACAGCGAACGAAATTGGTCAGGAGTTTGGGGTTCATCCGACCCAGGTTGGGGTATGGAAGAAAGATCTCCTGGAGCAGGCATCCAGCCTGTTTGATGCCAAGCGCGGCCCGAAGCCTGCCGACCCCTCGGCGAGTCCTGAGCGACTCTACTCTGAGATCGGGCGGTTGAAGATGGAGCTGGACTGGCTCAAAAAAAGTCCGGGATCAGCCAGTAGCGGCGCGTAAGCAATGGATCAGCGCCATCGAGCCACTGACGTTGACCCGGCAATGTGAACTGGCGGGTATTGCCCGTTCCACCGTCTACGCGCCGCAAATGGCCGCGAAACCGGGCGAACAGGAATTAGCGTTGTTATCGGCGATTGATGCCGAATACACACGGCATCCGTTTTACGGCAGCCGCAAGATGCGGCATTACCTGCGAGGTTTAGGTCACAATATCAATCGCAAGCGGGTGCAACGGTTGATGGGACTATTGGGACTGGCAGGCATGGCGCCGGGGCCGAACACCGGCCGACCGCACCCGCAGCACAAGGTTTATCCGTATCTGCTCAGAGGCGTGGTGGTGACACGACCCAACCAGGTGTGGAGTACTGACATTACGTATATCCGCCTGACGCGGGGGTTTGTGTACTTGGTGGCAGTGATCGACTGGTACTCACGCAAAGTGCTGGCATGGCGATTATCGAACACGCTCGACAGCGTGTTCTGTGTGGATTGTTTGGGGCAGGCGCTACTGGCCTATGGCATCCCCGAGATATTCAACACCGATCAGGGCTGCCAGTTTACCAGTGAAGCTTTTACGGGCGTCCTCAAGGCGCGCGGTATTGCCATCAGCATGGACGGACGTGGGCGGGCACTGGATAACATCTTTGTGGAGCGGCTCTGGCGTAGCGTCAAACACGAAGATGTGTATCTGAAAGGCTACACCACGATGCCTGAATTACTGCTGGGATTGACGGAATATTTTGTGTTTTATAACACAGAAAGAATACACCAATCATTGAACTACATTACGCCTGATGAGGTTTACCGTACAGCGAGCGGAGGCGGTGCAAGCATTGTAGACAAATTCAGTGAGACAGAAAAAACTCACTCAAAAATAGAAGCAATAACGGGGCAGCGCCGTTCTGCTGCATGTGAAAGGTTACCCTCTTAAACTCGATGCATTATTGTCTTGACTGTGGGGTCCACTATAGATTACAAAATCACGGCTCATCCAACATGCGGTGATTCTAGCGATTTCATCCGCAAGGGTTTGCCTTCTCAGTGGTACAAAAAAAGTAAAAATAAAAAGAAGTCTCTTCCTTTGGTAGGAAAAAAGCTTTATCGGTCGGTTGATCTTGAAACCGGCAAGCAATGCCAGCCTAACACCTCGCCTCTGGCGTTTGAGGGTTCCTACAGCTCAACCCTGCGAATCCGGTGCGATGGCCAACGGGTGACGGTCGGAGGCAATCCTTCGCGCTGGCAACGGCCTGATAATCTCTTCGGCTACGCCACCTTGGAGGATTGTGTAGCCGTGTATAACCGTGTCCTTCTTGAACTCGGTCTGCCACCCTTCTCAAAATGCACCAAGTTCGATTGGCTACAGTCGGGTGATAATGATCGTTCCCGGCTGTGGACGGATGGCGCCGTCATTACCCGGATCGACTGGACGCGCAATTTGGGCGTTGGGCGTGACAATGTGCTGCCGTTTTTGCGGGGATTATCTACCCAAGCCCTCAACCGGGGTAAACTGCCCTACCTCTACCCGAACGGACGCACAACCGACTGGAACAAGGGCAGTTCGTGGCGTTATGATAAGATTTACGATAAGGGCCATGATATGGCTTGTCGGAAAAAGCTTAAAAAACTAAAGACAGATGAAGAGCGCGACTACTACAAACGTTTGATCGACTATTGTGAAGAAATGGGCATAGCCAGAGAAGAGCACACCTTCAAGCAGAAATTTTTGAGCCGACATAATTTTTGCTTCTACGGAATGGTGCGCGAGAGCGACTTTGAACCCCACTTGAACGAGATAGATAATGCCATGAAAAGACTAGAGATAGCTGCTGTTGACTATATAACCATTGCCGATCAATTGCTGGATCGTGAGATTGTAAAATCCAGGCAGGCCGCCAATGCTACTCAAAATTATGCCATGCCTTGGTTCCATGCCATTCGTTGGAGCATAACAGTCAGTACTATGTTCATCGTGCCCGCTTGTTGCAGTTGGGTATCGATATTTCTGTTCAGTTCGATGGTACAAAATCTTTGCCGCAGTTGAAGCGTGATCGTGAAATCCACGTCAGCACAGTGCTGCCGCCGCCGTGGTACCGCATGCCGGAAGTGCCAACCCTTAAGTTGGTGGCTTAGGTGCCATTGAATCCTATTTGAATAACGAGGTACATGTCATGAAGCCTTCTGTTGCTCTTGACGAGAAACGCAGTTCTGTACGCGAAGTAGCCAATCGTTTTCACACCGCCAACCTGCGTGTATTCGGTTCCGTGCTTCACGGTAATGACAGAGACGGCAGCGACCTTGATTTGTTGGTAGACACCTTGCCCGGTACCACCCTATTCGATTTGGGTGGTTTACAACTAG
Source organism: Gammaproteobacteria bacterium (assembly GCA_040183005.1). Lineage (NCBI taxonomy): Bacteria > Pseudomonadati > Pseudomonadota > Gammaproteobacteria > Gammaproteobacteria bacterium. Next base: position 70,007 of record JAMPIW010000001.1, on the reverse strand, counting down.
AACTGGAAGAATTGCTTGGCGTACACGTCGACTTGCTGACCCCCGGCGATCTACCACGCAAGTTTCGTGATCGGGTTCTGGCAGAGGCCATCCCGGTATGACGGAGAACCGCTTACCCGATTACCTTGACCACATGATTGAAGCCGCGCAGCAAGCGTGTAGCTATGTCGAAGGCATGGACAAGGAAGACTTTCTTGCTGACAAGCGTACTCAGCAAGCAGTAATTCTAAACCTTGTGATCATTGGTGAAGCGGCAACTAAGTTGATACAAAACCATAGCGCTTTTCTCGATCAACATGCAGACGTTCCTTGGCGTAGCATGAAGGGTATGCGAAACCGCATTGCGCATGGCTATTTTGAAATTAACCTTGATGTAGTGTGGGAGACGGTGCAAACCGCATTACCACAGTTACTTGATCTCCTGCCTGCAATTCGTCAACACGTCGATGACTAAGTCCACGTCCGAAATCTAACCAGTGGACGCTTGTCCCATAGTGGGACTTTTCATGTTATGAAGTAGGGATATGGAAAAGAAAAAGTGGGATATACGTTGGGAGGGCCGTCATTGGCGTGGTGACGAGTGTTTAGAGAGGAACGAGCGCTTGCCGGAATCGTTTCGTGTTCAGATCCACGATGGTCAACTGGGTTTCGGCGAACAGGAACGTTTGACGGTGCTCGCCATGCTGCTGGAAAACCTTGGTCTTGATTCAGCATTCCGCTTTTTGCTGGATATATCTTTTCAAGATGGCGAAATTTCAAGGGAAGATTTCCAGCTGTTGAACGAATTCATCACGAATTTTTCGCTTCGGGGGGATGAATCACCCCCCTCTTGTCTTGCTGCTGCTTTGGTGTCGATGCCAGATGTGGGAAAAGATTCGGATTTTGATAGATAAACATTACGAATTTAGTGAATCAGGGGAATGAGCTACCCCACCTATGATCTTCCCTTCTTTCATGTCCGTCGATAACAGTTCCAGCCGCGTCCGGCTCAGTCTCGATGTCTCTTCCAAGGTGAATGACCAGCTGGAGGCCTTGGCGGAGGATGAGGGCACCTCGAAGAGCGATATCATGCGCAAGGCCATCGCCTTGGTTATGGTGGCCTTGCAAGCCAAGCATAAAGGCCAGAAGCTAGGTACTCTGGACAAGGACGGTCACGTGCTGTCCGAGATCATTGGCCTGTAGAAGGCAAGCGCAATGGTTGAAAAACTGACTACCTATGATCCTGCCGAGGATCTGACTACCGACGAAGCGATTGAGATCTTCATGGCCGAAGCGTATCTGACGGATGACGCAGACTACATCGCGCACGCTCTGGGGGTTGTTGCCCACGCTAAAGAGATTGCAGGCCAAGCCGGGCTTTCCAAACCGTAGGTCATCCGTCACGGTTACGGTCAATACCTGTGGATAATCCGGCATCGCTAGCGTTTTTTGGTGAGTCGTGACGTAAAGTGTGACGTTTGACCTACGCCCCAATTTTCGCGCCCGCGAAAATCTTTTCCTCAATTCCCTCATGATAAACATTACCACGTAATGTAATTACCAAGACATGGTTGCGTTGTGCCGCTTTCAATGATGCGCGTCATGAATAGATGCCGCACTCAATTTGATTGTGAAGGTGAAGTGTGACGGATGACCTACGCCACAACTTTATCTCATAAAAAATACATAACATTCATTAATTCACAATAATTATTTTAATAATTATTTTATCTTTTAATAACAATATATTGATGGATTTACTCTTTTAAAATGTCAGCTAATTTGGTTGACGTTCGATAAAAAAGTAAACCAATTTTGTTGACATTCAATAAGTTGATAAATTATGAGTATTGACGTTTAAAAAACTTGGTGATAGCTTTTATATCGAATGGGATGAAAAACAATCATTGTATTTTTAAAACTACATAGGAGAAATGAAATGAAAATCGAGATTAAATCGAGTCAGGTAGGCAGATTTGAAGGTCAGAAAGATGGCCGCAATTATGTAATCCGTAACCAATTCGCTTATGCCTCACTCCCCGGCAAACCTTACCGGGTCTTCGTGAAATCGAGTGGGTGAAATTTAACATGAAAACCTCCGCAAGCCTTGTGGCATCAGGCAAAATGCATCCTGCACCTGTTGCAGAAAATGGGAGGTTTTTTCAATGGCTATTTCACGCAAACCCAAACGCATTCTCGACGCATACCGATTCCCCTGTTTTCGCCCGCTGGAAAAGATACGCGGCATCTTTGGCGACTCCAAAGCACGGATCATCACGCTCGTTCGGCGCTCAAAAAAACGGCCTGCAACAGTTGCGGCAGAACGCGCTCTGGTTGGTACGACAAGAGGCTTCGACGAGTTCGCGACCTCTCCTGTGGCGACACACGTATCTATCTGGAAATCGAAATTCGACGGGTGCTTTGTCGGCACTGCGGGAAAGTGAAACGCGAACGACTCGACTTTCTCGCCGACAACCCACTCTATACAAAGCGATTTTCTTGGTATGTAGGCAGACGGTGTCGCGCCAGCACGGTGTCGGACATTGCCCGCGAATTGCTTCTGGACTGGCACACCGTCAAGGAACTGGACAAGCAATACATGACCGCGCAACTGGAACGCGCCGGAACGCCAGCACCCAAGGCCATTGGCATCGACGAAATATCGATTCGCAAAGGACATACCTATCGCATTGTAGTCAGCGACTTGATCCGTGGTCGTCCCATCTGGTTTGGCGGTGCCGACCGTTCGGAGGACAGCATGCGACAGTTCTATGACTGGCTGGGAGAGAAGAAATCCAAAGGCATTTGTCTTGCAGTGATGGATATGTGGAAGCCCTTTCGTAACGTAACCAACGAACGCGCCCCGCAGGCGGCCATCCTGTTCGACAAATTCCACATCATGAGCCATCTCGGCGATGCTCTGGATAAAGTCAGAAAGATGGAATATGCACGTCTTCAGGGCAAGGATAGGCGCTACATTAAGGGGCAGAAATACGTACTGCTTTCCAATCACGAAAATATGACACTGGACGGCAGACGTTCTTTGAAGGCTTTGCTGGCAGCGAACAAACGGCTGAACACGGCGTACCTGCTGAAAGAGTCGTTTGGCCAGTTGTGGGATTACAGGAGCGAAGCATGGGCGCGGCGTTTCTTCGAGAATTGGAAAACCAGCCTGAAGTGGCAGCGCCTGAAACCTTACGAGAAATTTGCCGAGATGATTGAGCGCCATTGGGATGGGATCGCAGCCTATTGCAAGCCAGAGAATAAAGTTTCACTCGGCTTTGTTGAGGGGCTCAACAATAAGATACGCGTCATCCAACGCCGTGCATATGGTCTGCGCGATGAAGAATATCTGCGACTAAAAATACTCACGTCTATGCTCCCGAGGCTCTAAAAAACATGAAATTTACCCACACGATCACGCGAAGAGCCTCCAGTATTTTCTGCGGCCATCGAGAGCATAGACCTTGCATTGGTCTAGGGAAGAACATACCCAATGGATAGATATTTTTTTATCTTGAGAAACACTTGCTCCCTGATATTCCTGAGAAGTTCTCGCATCCACCAAAACAGGCAAGCAGCAGCCGAATAGAATAACAATTACACTGAAAATTCTGACTATCACGTCAACGTATACCTCGATAAAACCGAAAATCCCGTGGTGATACGCCGTCAGACGTAGGTATTTCAACGATCCTTCTTGGGGTCGAAGGCAATCGACGACAGACAGCGAGGGTTGCTTTCAGCGAAACTAAAGGACAGATCGCCCCAAGGTAGCCGGGTTGAATGAGAGGTGACATCAGCGAGCGATCCACGCGGTGATTGCGTAATCTCCAGTGCGCTGTAATGGTTGCGTACCTGCTCCAGGGTGATGCAGGCGCCTCCTATTTCCAGAACCATGAAGCCGGGGTGCGTGCCATGGCGCTTGATCCGCAGATCAATATTTGAAATATCGACGTCATCTTTCAGTTCAATCCGGTTGCTTTTCAAAAATTGGAAAACATCGTTACTCGTGTTGTCGGTCTCGGTGAGCGTTGCTGAAAACAGCGTCTCCACTTTGGCTTTTGAAAACGGTATTTGCTGTGCCACGGCTTCAATGGCCTGCCATAGTGTCATTTGTTTTGTCGTCATTATCTTGTCCTTTTCCTGAATATCACTAATCTGTCCGCATCCAGCGAGGCAGGCTGTCACGCTCATCAATAACCAATGCCAAACGCTACTTTTTCGGCGGGAAGGCTTCATCATACCAACCCCCGTAATAGTCTGCGTAGGATTGCCCAGTGTTCGACGTGATCTCACCCATACCGAACTGTGCGCCGATAGACTGCCGCGCTGTCGCCGCGTTGCCATCCTTCAGAAACTGGTCATACGCCCGGTTATAGGCGGCATGATTGGCACTGTTGCCCGCGATGCCAATGTCAGGTCCGCCATTGGCTATAATTTCGCGCTGTACCTTGATGTTGTTGAGTGTAGCGGCACCCTCATCAGCCAGCGCGCCATTGACGTAAGCGGTTTTGGACGAATAATCCTCTTTGTAAGGGTAGGTGGCGTGCCCTACTTCGTGCGAGAGAGATTGCATCGCGGCAGTGGGATTGTCCTTTTCGGCGCCGTCGATAGTAATCAGCTTGTCGCGCCTATTGGCAGTCGAACCTTTTCCGGCAGGGCCATATTTGACCCCCCAGCCTTCATTTTTTAGTTTCTGCCAGTCCTTCTGCAAACTCGGCGACTTGGCAGCGAGTTTGTCCACATCATCGCCCAGCCCCGTCTTGATGGGCGTACCTGCACTGGCCGTAGGCGCTGCTGCGCCTATTCCTGATACGCCGACGGGTGCGGGCGCTGCCACCGATCCACTCGGCAACCCCACCAACACCGTCTCCCCCCTCTCCGCCCCCTCAAATCCATGCGCCGCCCCTTTCACCGAGGCGCTGCCGATGCAGGCGAGGGTGATGTTGCCGCCCTCCAGGGTGATCGAGGCACCCTCGGCTTGCAGGACGATCTTCTGCTGGGCTTTGACTTCGATGTCGCCGTTGACGGAGGTGATGGTGACCGCCTGGTCGGCGAGGATCTCCAGTTGATCGGTGTGCGCTTGTAATGAGACCGGGCCGTTGGCGGCGATGGCCTGGATGCCGCCACCGTGGGTGAACAAGGTGGTGGCTTGGTCCGAGACGGCGGCGAGGGTATGGGCGGCGGCGAAGTGCAGGTCGGCTTGGCTGGTCCAGTGCAGGTGCTGACCGGCAAACAGGGCGGTGCTGGCGGGGCTGGCCCAGTTGATGTTGGTGGGGCTGTCCAGCAGGATGGCCGGGGTGGCGAATTTCTCGACCGGTTGTGTTGGATCGAGGTCTCTCGTGCCCGGCCGCGTCTTCTGGGCGGCCTGGCCGTTGACCGGGGCGGTGTATTTGCCGTGCTGGGCGGGGTCGATGGCGGTGATGAAGTCGTTTTGGGCGGTTTGGGCCGTCTTGCTGCTCAGGGCCGTTTGGTGGGTGGCGGCGTCGCACAGGGTTTTGGACAGCGCGTGCGCCGCTTTCATCTGCGCCACGGCCTCGGCGGCGTCCATCTGGGTGGAGGTGACGCTGGCGCCCTGGCCGGGGCGTTGGGTGGTGGCGATGAGGATGCCGTCCGCGCCGCGTATAGAGGCCCAGGCATCGGTGCGCAGTTCGAAGCCCTCGCCCCTAAAGCTGCCGCGCTGGGCGGAGGTGGGGGATTGGTGGACGAGGTGGCCGAGGTTGAGCTGGGAGGCGGCGGTGCTGGTGGCCAGGCGCATGCGCAGTTGGTGCTGGGTGTCGTCGATGATCACCCACTGGTTGTAGCCGGTGCCGTCGAGGCTGTGGATGCCGGAGAGGGTGCCGGGGTGGTGGGTCAGGACTCGGGGAATCATGCAGAGAATATCTTCATATTTTCCTCGTTTTAATGCGGGTCCCAATTTAGAAAATGAAGTTCACCATTTTGGCGGCGCGCATATTGGCTATCGTCTGGCATGCCTTTTTCTTGGCGTACAACCTTAAGGTTTCCATCAATCAATACAAATTCTCGATAAATCTCACAATCTTGTTCGCGACGTGCGATTTTCAATAAAGCGCCGGATTGCCAAATGTAGGTGTCATGGAAAAAGCATTGTGCAGCGCATCCACAGTTGTATATTCCTCCCTCCAGTTTTTTTTCTTGGGGAGCAACCTCAAGGTTATGGATTCTTGAGAGTTCCACATCATATTGGTATTTCTTTTTCTTTGGGTTGAACAGCCAAACGTCGGAACACCGTGATCGTCCTTGACCGTTAGTAAAACCTGTAATCCAAATATCGGCATTTCCATCAAAATTCAAATCCGCAAGAAGGGCGTAGGGTTCACTTGGCCCTTGAAATTGACATTCAACTTTCACCCAACTCCCGGAAAGTTTAATGGCATGCGTTTTATCGCCTTCTGATGAATAGTAAACGCGAAGCTTGAGTGATTTCAGTATTTCGCTCATTGCCAACCCAGGCTGAAGGCTGCGAAATTTAAAATCGTATCGTTGCGCATGAGCAACGGATATCGCGCATAAAAAAAAGAAAGCAGGAAGCGTATTGGTTAATGCCATCTTCATTTATGCGCCTTGCTGCGGCCAATGTGGCCAACGTTCAATTATGAAACATTTAAAGGTGTTGTCGTCATTAGAAAGGTATCGCCCTGTTATCAGGTTTCCAACCTTCGATAATCCTGTTTTTTTAAGAGAGCATTTTTTTGGATTTAATCGTAATAAATTATCGATCAAGGCGAATATTTTCCTTGACAACTCCTTCAGTTGCATTTTTCTTGTAGCTGAGAAAAATCTCGGAAGGATTGATAAATCTAATATCATGGATTAAAAGTGAAATATCCGAAGTCAATAAAAATTCAGATTTAACGATTTCTTTAATTATTTTTTTCTTTGGAAACAGCTTGTAGATTATAATTTTTTGTCCGGCTACAGAGGCAATCAAATTTGCCTCTGTATTTACTGCTGCCACCAATGGAAAAGGACCTACTGCTCCAGCATTACTATGGAAAAAGAAAGAGGCGCTACAAGCGGTTCCACAGCCAAAAAGTATTTCGGCAAAATCGTTAGAGTGCCAAGTGACGATGGGTTCGCGTAACGGCACGCGGGTTATCCAGTATTTTCTGCGGCCATCGAGAGCATAGACCTTGCATTGGTCTAGGGAAGAACATACCCAATGGATAGATATTTTTTTATCTTGAGAAACACTTGCTCCCTGATATTCCTGAGAAGTTCTCGCATCCACCAAAACAGGCAAGCAGCAGCCGAATAGAATAACAATTACACTGAAAATTCTGACTATCACGTCAACGTATACCTCGATAAAACCGAAAATCCCGTGGCGATACCCCGTCAGGCGGCCGCAGGCGGTGGGCGCGCGGATTCCGGCGGTGGCGGCGGGGACGATGGCCACGGCCTGGCGCACGCAGGTGAAGCGGTTGCGGTAGGTGCCGTGTTCGAGGGTGTGGGAGGAGAGGTGATCGGTCTGATGGGTTGGGCCGGGATGTGCTGCCGGGCTGGCGATGGTCGCTCCCGGCATCCTGCCTCTGGCGACACTCGTACATCCTTGCACAGCGTCGGTGTCCAGGTTGTTGACGGCGGCGTGCTCGACCCACAGCACGGTGAAGGCGTTCTTGCCCAGCGGGTAGCGGGTGTGCTGGGTGAGCATGAAGTGGTGTCCGGCCGCCAGGGTGCGTATCGCGCCACCGCCGGTGAAGGTTTTGTTGCCCATTTCGAGGGCCTGCAGTGCCAGGCCAGCGTGCTGCAGGGCGGCGGCGCTGTCGGCATAGCGTCGCTCCCCGCTGCCGTCGTAGAGGGACAGTACCGGCAGGTCGCCCGCGTCCAGGGCGGAGGTGAGTTCGGCGGTGGGGGCGCTCACCTGGAAGGGATCCCAACTGGACAGTGATACGGCGTTGGGTTGTACCTGGCGCCGGGCGGAAAACTGGTTGATGGCGTCGCGGGCGTCGGTGGCGCGCACGCCGTGGAAGCGGATCTCGGCGCCTCCGGGCATCGCGGGGGCTTGGGCATGGACGTCAAAGATGACGAGCTGGTGTTTGGCGTGGGCGCTGGAGGCGCGCTCCCCCGGCGATGCAGCAGCCAGGGCATCTGTCTGTGCATGTTCAAAACGCCAGCTCAATCCTTCGGCGGCCAGCAGGCGCGTAAAGAAGTCGAGGTCGCTCTCGCGGTATTGTGTGCAGATGGGGCGCGGCGCGAGGGTTTGTGTGATGTCACAGCGGACGTTAGCGGCGGGGTAATCGTCCAGCAGGGCGGAGGCGATCTCTTGGGCGTTTTTGTCCTGAAAGATGTAGCTGTCGCGGCGCAGCCGCAAAAACGCCAGAAACGGCTCCAGGCGCAACCGGTAGCGCGCCATGCCCCCGTCGGCGCCGAGCCACGACATCTGGGTGCAGTAGCCATGCCAGGCGCGGTAGCGGCCATCGGCCTGCAACACGCGCAGGGTGAGTTCTTCGCCGATGAAGCCCTTGAGGTCGAGGTGGGTGGACAGGCTCAGGGCCTCGATGTCGAAACAGAACAGCTCGTTGATGCCTTCCCGCCCGTGGAAACGCTCGACGACCAGTGTCTCGGGCAGGCCGGATTGTTGCGGGGTTTCGAGCGTGATCAGGCGCGCGTGTTGCGTGAAAAGTGACCCAAAGCCCAGCTCCCTCACCAGCGCCCCCAAGCGCGCCAGGTATGCGTCGGGCGCGGGGAGGTAGGGGATGGGCATGGGGGGCTCCTTATGGAATTAAATGGTTTGATATGAAACGGTTATGTGCGGGGAGTCTAGCATTGGGGGGGTAGGGGGGCAAGCAAACAGTTTTGAACTGGGCAAGGAGATGCGAGCCGTTGGGGTGTTGTCTGGCCCGGTCACTGATGTATTCCACGGGTGGTTATGTCAAGGCAAGGTAATCGTGATATTGGAGCCTGTCAATTTTGTGATGAGGGTTTTGTTCAGGCTTTTTTGCGCTCAAAGATCATATCCCATATCCCATGCCCCAGTCGCTGCCCGCGCCGCTCGAATTTGGTGAGGGGGCGGTAGTCCGGGCGGGGCGCGTATTGTTTTTCCCCCGCCACATTGGTGAAATCGTGTGTGGCGCTCATCACTTGCAACATGTGCCGGGCGTAATCTTGCCAGTCGGTGGCCATGTGGAAATGTCCGCCGGGTTTAAGTTTGCGGGCAACCAGCGTGGCGAAGGCGGGATTGACGATGCGCCGTTTGTGATGGCGGCGCTTGGGCCAGGGGTCGGGAAAAAACAGGTACACGGCATCCAGGGAGGCGGCAGGTATGCGTTTTTCGAGCAGCTCAACGGCATCGGTGCTGATCACGCGGATATTGTTTAATTCCAGCGCGTGCGCCTTTTGCATGAGGCTGCCGACACCGGGGCTATGTACCTCGATGCCGAGATAATTATTCTCCGGGTGGGCGTGGCCCATGCCCGCCAGCGCGTCGCCCATGCCGAAACCGATCTCCAGATGACATGGCGCGGTACGCCCAAACAGCGCCTCCAAATCCAGAGCATCCGCGCCTTCATCCACACCATATTTTGCCCAGAGCGTCTCTAGCGCATGGCGCTGAGCGTCCGTCATGCGGCCTTCACGCAGAACAAAACTACGGATGGGGCGGATCTTTGGGGTGCCGGTCACGAAAAATTCCTACAAATTTACCATTATGAGAGGCGCGCCAATCCTTTAGAAAATCGCGGGCGTAGTATACTTGAAAGATGACTAGCCATAATTGTGAAGACTTAACCGGCAAGGTGGTGCTTATTACTGGCGCAGCCCATCGCATTGGCGCGGTTACCGCGCGCAGCCTGCACGAGGCGGGCGCAAATCTGGTGCTGCACTATCGCTCATCTTCCGACACCGCTCACGCGCTGCGGGATGACCTCAACGCCCGCCGCGCGGGTTCGGTGGTGTTGATGCAGGCCGATCTGCTGGATACGTCCAATCTACCGCGTCTTGTGCAGTATGCCATGGACACGTGGGGGCGGCTCGACGTGCTGGTGAATAACGCCTCCAGTTTTTACCCCACGCCGGTGGGCGGCGTCACTGAAGCACAGTGGGATGACCTGACGGGCACCAACCTCAAGGCGCCGTTCTTTCTATCCCAGGCCGCCGCACCCTATCTTGCGCATCACCATGGCTGCATCGTCAATATTGTAGACATCCACGCCGACCGCCCCCTCAAGTCGCACCCGGTGTACAGCCTGGCCAAAGCGGGGCTGGTGATGCTGACCAAGTCCCTGGCGCGTGAGCTTGGCCCCGATGTACGCGTCAACGCGGTGGCGCCAGGCGCCATCCTGTGGCCGGAAAACAGCATGGACGAGGAGACCAAGCAGCACATCCTCTCCCGCACCGCGCTCAAGCGCCAAGGCCGCCCAGAAGATATCGCCAAGGCCGTGCTGTTCCTGATCCGCGATGCGGCGTATACCAGCGGGCATGTGCTTACTGTGGACGGCGGGCGGTCTTTGAGCATTTGACGGCTTTTTTCGTGGATAACTGAGTTTTTTATGATGAAAGCTACACACCTCGACTTGCTTCTGGACATCCTCGCCCAGCCCACTGCGCCCTTTCGTGAGGAGCATGTTATCGCTACCGTGACCCGCGTTCTGGAGCAGGCAGGGGTGCCCTTTTTTGCCGATCCGCTGGGTAATCTGGTGGTCGGTGCGGCATCGCGCGCCGAATACCTGCGTCTGGTGCGGGGAGAGCGGAGCGAGGGGCCAAGCACGGAGCCGTTGCGGGTGTTTATCGCGCATATGGATCACCCGGGATTTCACGGCGTGGAGTGGCTAACCCCACGCCGTCTCAAGGTGCAATGGCATGGCGGCGCGCCGGTCAAGCATCTGGCAGGCGCATCGGTGTGGCTGGCTGATAGCCAGGGCTGGGCGGGATCGGGCACGCTTGCCCGCGTTAAGCTCACCGCCTCAAAACGCACCATCGACACCGCCGAAGTCCACATAAATGCCCCACTGGATTTACCTGCCAACACACTGTACGGCGGCTTTCGATTCCGTGCCCCGGTATGGCGCAGCGGCAAAAGACTCTATACCAAGGCCGCCGATGATCTGGTGGGCGTATTTGCCATTGTTGCCACCGCGCTCGCCTTGTTCAGCAAGCGTCGCGCTGCACAACCGCCGCCGTTCCTGGGGCTGCTCACCCGCGCTGAAGAGGTGGGCTTCGTCGGTGCCATCGGCCATTTCGAGCTTGGCTGGCTCGCCCAGAGTCAGGGGCGGCGGCCCGTGGTGTGCGTGAGCCTGGAGGCCTCCCGGACACTGCCCGGTGCGCTTGTAGGCAAGGGCCCCGTGGTGCGCCTGGGAGACCGGCGCACCGTGTTCAACCCGGACGCGCTCAAGGTGCTCGCGGACGTGGCGGAACGGGTACTGCCCGGTGGTCATCAGCGCCGCATTATGGATGGCGGCGCCTGCGAAGCGACCGCCGCGACCGCCTATGGCTTTCCCTCCGTCGGCATCTCGGTACCGCTCGGCAATTACCACAACCAGGGCTTCGAAGGCGGTCCCGATTGCAAACGGCCCGACGGCCCGGCCCCTGAGTTTGTTCATCTGGATGACATCGCAGGCGAGCTTGATCTATGCCGCGCCCTCATGAAAACCGGCCTGCCGTGGGACGACCCCTGGAAAAAACAGCGCCAACTTCTTCAAAAAAACCTGCGTCACTACCGTAAACTATTGTAAGACACCCACATACCGATGAAACACCGCAAAAACACCACTTCCACGCCCCCCCGCCATACGCAAATCCAGCAAGCCATCGAGTTGCTGAACATTGTCCTTACCCAAGGCGGACGCCCCGCCGACAAGCATATGGAGGCATACTTCCGTCAGCATAGAAACATGGGTGTCCGCGACCGGGGATTCGTCGCCGAAACCGTCTATGGCTGCCTGCGGCGACGGCGTTTTCTGGAATATCTCGCGCAGGACACCTCAAGCGAGGCGCTAATAATGGCCTACCTGCTGGCAACGCAAGGCTGGAGCGCGCGGGCGCTCACGGAAGCGGGGTTTTCGGTAGACACCGACGCAGATGAGGGTGCTAGTGCCACAGAAGGCCGGATACCGGGAGCAGCCAACGCACAAGGAAGTGCTAGTGCCGCAGGAGGCCGGACGCCGGGAGCGGCCGACGCACTGGCCACTCGGGTACGCACCTTGGATAAATCGTCCCTCCCGCTGGAAGTGCGTACTGATCTGCCCGACTGGTTGCTCGAACGGCTGCTTGCGCATCTCGGTGAGTCCGAAACCATTGCCTTGGCCGATGCCCTCAATCAACCCGCCACTCTCGACCTGCGCGTCAACACCCTCAAGGCCGACCGCGACACCGTGGCGCGGCGTCTCGCCGAGGAAGGCTTTCCCGCCGAACCAACCCTCTATTCGCCGACGGGTCTGCGGCGAAACGAGCGCACACCGTTATTCAACAGTGCCAGCTTCAAGGAAGGTCTGTTTGAGATCCAGGATGAGGGCAGTCAATTGCTGAGTCTGTTGCTCGAACCCCGGCGGCGCGAGATGGTGGTGGATTTCTGTGCCGGGGCGGGGGGGAAGACCCTGCATCTGGCCGCGCTGATGGCCAACACCGGCACGCTGTACGCCTTCGATACGTCGCCAAAGCGACTGGAAGGCATGAAACCCCGTCTCATCCGTGCCGGACTCGACACCGTGCGCATGATCACCATCGCCCACGAGCGAGATGTGCGCGTGCAGCGGCTGCATGGCAAGATCGACCGGGTGCTGGTAGATGCCCCCTGTTCCGGCACCGGCACGCTACGGCGCAACCCGGATATCAAATGGCGCGAGATCAACCTGGCGGAGATCATCGCCACCCAGCAGCGCATCCTAGCCGCCGCCGCGAAACTGCTCAAGCCCGGCGGGCGCCTGGTATATGCCACGTGCAGCCTGCTGACAGAGGAAAACGAAGATGTCGTGAGCGACTTCCTCGCACAAAACCCCGACTTCCACGCTTTGCCCGTCCAAGACATTCTGGCGCGTCGACAGATCCATATCGACAACAGCAGCGGCATGGACGGCGCGCTGCGCCTGTATCCCCACCGCCACGGCACAGACGGGTTTTATGCGGCTGTTCTGGAGAGGGTAAAGTAACCCTGAAAATGGCAGTTACTTACTTCAGCCAGCCATTAACCTGCTCAAGATCGGCCAGCGAGATCATCCCTGCGGCCTGTTTCAGGCGCAGGGTGTTGATCAGATAGTCATAGCGTGCGCGCGACAAATCGCGTTTGGCGCGGAATAAATCGCGTTGCGCATTCAAAACATCAATAGTAGTGCGCGTGCCAACCTGCATCCCAGCCTCGGTGGCGTCCAGCGCGCTCTGGTTGGACACCACCGCCTGCTTCAGCGCGCCGACGCGGCTGATACTGGAGGTGACATTCAGGTAGCTGTCGCGGGTCTGGCGTGAAGCGGCGCGGGTTTGCTGTTCCTGGGTTTCCTTGGCCTGATTGAGACGGTATTGCGCCTCGCGGATGCGCGAGTTGACCGCGCCGCCCTGGTAAAGCGGCACGCTCAGTTGCAAGCCGATGGCGCTATCCAGCGTTTCTCTGGCGCCGAAAGCCCCCCCGGAGAATTTTGAGTAGCCGTGGCTTACCACTGCGTCTACCACCGGATAATGGCCGGAGCGCTGCAGGTCAATAGTTTGGCTGGCGACATCGGTGGCGGCCTGGGCTGATATTAGCTGAAAGTTCTGTTTGAGCGCCGTATCTACCCATGTCTCAACGTTCTGCGGGTCGGGGGAGGCCAGCGGTATTTGTTCAGTCAGGCCGCGCAGGGATTCGGGGAGCGTGCCAGTGACCTCACGCAATGCCTCGCGGTTGCTGGACAGGCGGCTTTGCGCGTCAACCTCCTGGCTTACAGCCAGGTCAAAGCGGGCCTGGGCCTCGTTCACATCCGTGATGGCTACCAGTCCCACGTCGAAACGTCGTTGCATCTGCTCCAGTTGGCGCCCTATCGCCTCTTTTTCGGCGCGCGCGAACTCCACTGTGTCGGAGGCCGCCAGCACCTCGAAGTAGCGCTCCGAGACCCGCAACAGCAGCGCCTGCTGTGCCGCGTTATAATCCGCCTCGGCCTGGCGGGTGCGGGCGTCCGTCTGACGCAACTGTACATAATAATCGCGGTGATAAATGGGCTGGTTGAGGTTGAGGGTCAAACCTTCGTTCGTGGAATAGAACGTGCCGGAACGGCCAAAAAAACCGCCGCTCAAAAACTCTTGCCGGTTGCGCGTGAGATTGGAGTTGAGACTCAGTTGCGGGCGGAACAGTGCCAGACGTTGATTGCGCGTCTCCCCCACTGCCTGCCATGCCGCTTCAGCGGCCTTGACCTGCGGGTCGCTGTCAGCCGCGAGGCGATAGGCGTCGAGCAGATTTTCCGCATGTGCGCTGGAGCTAACCGCCAGCAGCATTGCAATCAGGAGCGGCAAGTTTTTTTTGGTCATGGGGAGGGCTGCTCTTTAGTAGGTAGGCATGCTCGGATCAACCTCACGCGCCCAGGCGGCGACGCCGCCGGTCAGGTTGACGATTTTTGTGAATCCCCCCTGCTCCAGGTAGACAGCCACACGCTGGCTGCGCATCCCGTGATGGCAGATGACGATGGTTTCCTGCTGTGCGTCGAGATCACGGTAAACGGCGGGTACCTGTGCCATGGGGATATTCCGCGAGCCTTCGATATGGCAGGTTTGAAATTCCCACGGCTCACGTACATCCAGCAGCAAAGGCGCCGGATTGGCGTGTTCAAGGTACTCTTTAAGTTGGGTGGCGGTGAGGTGATTCATGGCCATGCTCCACTATATATTAGTGATTAATTATATTCTAACTACTGCTTAGAATACAAATTGGGGCGGTTGTTCGGCATGCAGCAGTACCGGGATGCTGCTTTCAAATAGGCTCTCCCGCGCCCCGCCGTGAGTGACGAGAATTGCCTCCATCACGGGCGGTTCGCCAACGATTGCCACCATGCGTCCGCCGGGCTTCAGCGCACTCAGAAAAGATTCCGGCAGCACCGGAAGCGAGCCGGTAATAGCTATGACATCATAAGGGCCGTGTTTATCCCACCCCCTGACAGCGTCGCCGGTTTCCAACGTCACGTTATGGATGCCGTGTTCGGTGAGCGCGCGTTGCGCACTCTGTGTGAAATCAGCGATGATGTCCACGCTGAACACGTGCTTGCCCTGCTTGGCCAGCAACGCCGTGAAATAACCGCTGCCTGTCCCGATCTCCAGTATAATGTCAGTGGGTTCGATGGCCAGCGCCTGTAACAGCCGCGCCTCAACCTTGGGTTCCATCATCACCTGGCTGTGGCCAAGGGGGATCATGATGTCGGCAAATGCCAGGTCGCGGTAGTGCGCGGGGACAAACTCTTCACGCCGGGTGCTCGTGATCAGGTCAAGAATGCCAGTGTCCAGCACCTCCCATGTACGGATCTGTTGTTCGACCATGTTAAAGCGGGCTTGTTCTACGTCCATCCTTATCCACCATTATTCTGACTTAGAGGCTAAACAACTAGGTTAAGCGGTTTGAATGCCGGACACAAGGCGCATTCGGCTTGCAAATTGTAGCCACATAATATAATTTTGGGCTAAATTCGGCTAGCAGGGGTTATAGTACCCCTGCGTGCCTGCTGGGGGTGCCTCGTATCAGGCGAGGCTGAGATATACCCTTTGAACCTGATCCGGTTAATTCTGGCGTAGGGAAAGCAGTATCACAATGAATTCTCGCCTGTGGCGTCTGTTCACGGCCTTTCACGTTTCCTTTCCTGCGCTTGTTTCCGAATACTTTTATGTTTTCGCCGGATCCTTTTTTGTAGAGGAACAGATGATGAGCGCCATACCAAAAGATTTTTTAAGTCAAACCGCCCGCGTTAGCGAAGATGCTGTGCGACCTTTTCCGAATTCGGAAAAGGTCTATATCACGGGCAGCCGCCCCGATATCCGTGTGCCGATGCGCAAGATTTCCCTGTCGGACACGCCCGCCAGCTTTGGCGCGGAACAGAATGCGCCCGTGCATGTGTATGACACCTCGGGACCCTATACCGATCCCAAGATGAACATTGATTTGCGCGTAGGGCTGCCTGCATTACGTGCCGGATGGATTGAAGAGCGCGGCGATACCGAGGCGCTGCCTGGCCTCACCTCCACCTATGGCCAGCGCCGTGCGCAGGATCCCAAGCTTTCCCATCTGCGCTTCGAACATATCCGCACGCCGCGCCGTGCCAAAGCGGGCGCCAATGTTAGCCAGATGCACTACGCCCGGCGCGGCATCATCACGCCCGAGATGGAATATATCGCCATCCGCGAAAATCAGAAGCTGGAGTTGGCGCGCGCTCAAGGGTTGGTGCAACACCCTGGCGAATCGTTCGGCGCAGACATTCCGCAGGTCATTACCCCCGAGTTCGTACGCGACGAAGTGGCGCGCGGACGTGCCATCATCCCTGCCAATATCAACCACCCCGAACTGGAGCCGATGATCATCGGCCGCAACTTCCTGGTAAAAATCAACGCCAACATCGGCAACTCTGCAGTGAGTTCCTCCATCGAAGAAGAAGTCGAAAAAATGGTGTGGTCCACCCGCTGGGGCGGCGATACGGTAATGGATCTATCTACCGGCAAGAACATCCATGAGACGCGCGAGTGGATCATCCGCAACTCGCCCGTACCCATCGGTACCGTACCCATTTACCAGGCACTGGAAAAGGTGGATGGCCGCGCCGAAGACCTGACCTGGGAGATCTTCCGCGACACGCTGATCGAGCAGGCCGAACAGGGCGTGGACTATTTCACCATCCACGCCGGCGTGCTGCTGCGCCATGTGCCGCTCACTGCCAAGCGCGTCACCGGCATCGTCTCGCGCGGCGGCTCGATCATGGCCAAGTGGTGCCTGGCGCACCACAAAGAGAATTTTCTCTATACCCATTTCGAGGACATCTGCGAAATCATGAAGGCCTATGATGTGTCCTTCTCTCTGGGCGATGGCCTGCGCCCCGGTTCCATTGCAGATGCCAATGATGCCGCGCAATTCGGTGAG
The DNA here is from genome assembly GCA_040183005.1 of Gammaproteobacteria bacterium. Classification (NCBI taxonomy): domain Bacteria; kingdom Pseudomonadati; phylum Pseudomonadota; class Gammaproteobacteria; species Gammaproteobacteria bacterium. Next base: position 52,993 of record JAMPIW010000001.1, on the reverse strand, counting down.
CTGGAAGCGCTGGGCGAGCTGACGCAAATCGCCTGGAAGCACGACGTGCAGACCATGATCGAAGGCCCAGGCCATGTGCCCATGCACCTGATCAAGGTCAACATGGAAAAACAGCTCAAAGAGTGCGGCGAGGCACCGTTTTACACCCTCGGGCCACTGACCACCGACATCGCCCCCGGTTACGACCACATCACCTCTGGCATCGGCGCCGCCATGATCGGCTGGTACGGCTGTGCCATGCTGTGCTACGTGACGCCCAAGGAGCATCTGGGCCTGCCTGATAAAGAGGACGTGCGTACCGGCATCATCACCTACAAGATTGCCGCCCACGCCGCCGACCTCGCCAAGGGCCACCCTGGTTCACAGGTGCGCGACAACGCGCTGTCCAAGGCGCGCTTCGAGTTCCGCTGGGAAGACCAGTTTAACCTTGGCCTCGACCCGGAGCGCGCGCGCGAGTACCATGACAAGACCTTGCCCAAGGACTCCGCCAAGATTGCCCACTTCTGCTCCATGTGCGGCCCGCAGTTCTGCTCGATGAAGATTACCCAGGATGTGCGCGACTATGCCGCGAAGCACGGCATGGATGAACAATCCGCCGTACAGGCCGGCATGGCGGAAAAGTCGCAGGAGTTCAAGGCGCAAGGGGCGGAGGTTTATCGTAAAGTCTGATTATCGATGCGGGGCGAACCAGGTGTTCGCCCCTTTCCATGGAAAATATTATGGCCGCTGTCATCCCCATTTACCCCGCAATTCCGTCCGAGCTCAAGTGCGGCTATTGCACCAACTCAAAGTGCTGCACCTACATCACCCAGCACATCACCACCCCGCGCTCCAAGCACGACTTTGACCACATTCTGTGGCAGGTGTCGCATCAAAACGTCAATGTATATAAGGACAAGGACGGCTGGTACCTGCTGGTAAACAATACCTGCCTGCATCTCCAGCCCGGCGGGCGTTGTGGCATCTATGAAATACGGCCCGAGGTGTGCCGCAATCACTCCAATAACTATTGCGAATACGACGCCCCCGCAGAGGATGGCTTCGAGCTGTTTTTTGATGGCTATGAAGCGTTGCTTAAATACTGCAAGAAACGCTTCAAGAGTTGGGGGAAATAGTTGTAGGCCCGCGCGGATCTCTAGCAGGGTGCGCATGGCGCACCCTGCTTCATGTTGACTATCTACGCGTCAAACAGTCCATCAACCGACAGGTAGCGTTCGCCGCTATCGTAGCAGAAGGTTAATGCGCGACTGCCATCGGGCATGTCCGGCAGTTTTTGGGCAACTGCGGCAAGGGAGGCGCCGGAGGAGATGCCGATGAAAATGCCCTCTTCCTTGGCGCAACGGTTAGCGAAACGAAATGCGTCCACATGATCCACCTGGATAATGCCGTCCAGAATCGCCGTGTTGAGAATTGTCGGCACAAAGCCCGCGCCGATCCCCTGGATAGGATGCGGGCCACGCGCACCGCCGCTGAGCACCGGAGATCCGGTTGGCTCCACGGCGAACACCTTGAGGTTGGGGTTTGCCTGTTTCAATATCTCGGCGCAGCCAGTGATATGGCCACCCGTGCCAACACCCGTAATAAGGTAATCAACACCTTCAGGAAAATCGGCCATGATCTCGCGCGCTGTGGTTTGGCGATGTATCTCGGGGTTGGCTTCATTTTCGAACTGTTGCGGCATCCAGGCGTTCTTCGTTTCGGCCATGAGTTCATTTGCGCGTTCGATAGCGCCGGGCATTCCCTTTTCTTTTGGCGTGAGCACCAACTGCGCACCGAGGGCAGACATGTAGCGGCGCCGCTCGATGGACATGGATTCGGGCATCGTCAGAATCAGCCGGTATCCACGCGCCGCCGCCACCATGGCCAAGCCGATGCCGGTGTTGCCGGAGGTCGGCTCAATGATCACAGTATCCTTATTGAGCAGTCCTTTGCGCTCGGCCGCGTCTATCATGGCAAGGGCAATGCGATCCTTGATACTACCGCCGGGGTTCGCGCGCTCCAGCTTCATCCAAACCTCTGCGCGGCCATCAAACAGCCGATTGATGCGCACATGCGGGGTTTGACCGATAGTTTCCAGAATGTTAGCCGCTTTCATGGTTTCTCTCTCTAGGATATATGTGGATTCTGAGCCGGTATGGTGGAGGAGCTTTGCCCCTGCTTTATTTTATATACCGCCGCTGTTGATTAGTATAGGACAGCCAAGTAGGGCAGGCACGTTTTTTATGCCGGCAAGAGTGATGCCCAGATATTGGAAGAGGCGGGCTGTAGGAGCCGTCTAACACCCCTACTCCGGCCCCACAATGTGCTCCACAATCAACTGCACGCTGCGCCGCCCCTGGTACTCATTGACATCCAGCTTATACGCAATGTGCGATTGCTGTGATCCCTCCAGAAACGCTGCCGCGTCGCTTGCGTTAAAGGCGATTGCATCGAATATCCGCGCATCGCCCGCTATTTTGAGCACCATTTTAAGGTGTTTTTCGCCGACGATGCGCTGATTCACGACCTGGAACTGGCCATCGAAGATAGGCTCGGGAAAGCCCTGGCCCCACGGGCCGCCATTGCGCAGGGTCTCGGCCAGATCCAGGCTGATATCGCCAGCGGACAGCTCGCCGTCGCTGAGGACGATGCCTTGCAGTGCATTATCACCCAACTGGCGGCGCACTTCTTTGTCAAAGGCCTTGCTGAAGGCGTCATAATGTTCGCGTTTGAGGGTCAGGCCAGCCGCCATGGCGTGGCCGCCGAATTTGCTGAGCAGGCCGGGGTGGGTGGCGGCAACGGTGTCGAGCACGTCGCGGATGTGGATGCCGGGGACCGAGCGTGCCGACCCTTTGATCTCGCCAGTTTTATTAATGGAGGCGAGGGTGAAGGCGATCACGGGGCGGTGCCAGCGGTCCTTGATGCGTGAGGCGAGGATGCCGATCACGCCTTGGTGCCAAGATTCGTCAAACAGGCACAAACCGGCAGGAAGCGTTGCGCCGTCGTCCATAGGCAAATCGGCAAGGGCCGTAAGTGCCTGGTCCTGCATCTGTGTTTCGATGCTGCGGCGCTCGCGGTTGAGCTGGTCAAGTTGCCTGGCCATGGCCTGCGCCTCAAGGTCACTCTCCGTCAGCAGGCATGAGATACCCAACGCCATGTCATCCAGTCGGCCTGCGGCGTTGAGCCTTGGGCCGACGGCAAAGCCCAGGTCGCCCGCGCTGATGCGGTCGCGCGGCCTGCCCGCCACCTCCAGCAATGCACGGATGCCGGGGCAGCACGCGCCTGCACGGATGCGTGCCAGCCCCTGTGAAACTAGGATGCGATTGACATGATCGAGCGGTACGACATCGGCAACTGTGCCCAGCGCCACCAGGTCGAGCAGTTGCGCGAGGTTCGGCGCGGGGATGCCGCGACTTTCGAACCAGCCCGACTCGCGCAACCGCGCACGCAACGCCAGCATCACATAGAAAATCACGCCCACACCCGCCAGATTTTTACTGGGGAAGCTGTCTCCCGGCTGGTTGGGGTTGACGATGGCATCCGCCTCGGGCAGCACCGGCCCAGGCAAGTGATGGTCCGTGATCAGCACCTGCATGCCATGCCGGCGCGCCGCGGCCACGCCGTCGACACTGGATATGCCGTTGTCCACCGTGATGAGCAGATCAGGCTCCTGCTGTGCCGCCACCGCGACGATCTCCGGCGTGAGGCCATAACCAAACTCGAAGCGGTTGGGCACCACAAAGCGCACATCGTTTGCCCCCAGCAGGCGCAGGGCACGTACCGCCACCGCGCAACTGGTCGCGCCATCGGCGTCGAAATCCGCCACGATCAGGATACGCTTGTTGTCACGCAGCGCCGCGCACAATAAATCGACGGCAGGTTCGATACCGCGTAGCCGTGCGGCGGGTGGTAGATGTTCCAGCGATTTTTCCAGCTCTTGTGCGCAAGACACGTGGCGTGCGGCATAAATGCGCCTGAGTGCCGGGTGTATTTCCGCAGGCAATGCGGCGCCGTCAGCGGCAGCACGCCTGACGATGATCTTTTCTTGATGTTGCCCTTCGGGGTAATTCTCACCAACTTTTTTCACAGATAGATTTCCAGGGAACGTCGCCGCTTCCAGAAGCGGCGCAATGATGACGGGGTGATACGATACTTTCGGCCATCGGCAGGGAGAATATCCAGCGCACATATATCACGCCGTTTCAAGGCATCCAGCAAGGGTGAAAACCAGTTGTCAACGAGCCGCTCCATCGCCTCGCCCCACGCGCTGACATCGCCGTAAAGGGCCGCGCCGTATGCCGCATCCAGCACCATCAGGTGTGCACCGGGTGCAGGGTTGTGCTCCAGCCACTGATTTGCGGAAGCAGGGATGGCGGAATGAGAGGTGCCCGCGAGATGCGACAATCCCGTTGCTACCGGCTCGTCGCTCCACACATGGCTCCACCGTGCCGGTATATTGCGGGGCGCTTGCCCACCGCCCCAGAACCACACGCTGTTGATGGGGGCGCCGCCGCGCGCTATGCGGGCCTGATTCACCGGGCTGGCATGAAACAGCATTTGCACCTCGTTGAGCACGGTATGCCAGCGCCTGCCCCGTGCGCCAGAGGGCAGAAAGCCATCAATACTGCGGCCTAAAGCCTCGCGCAGATCATAGGTGCGGATGTGTGGATCTTCAGGCAGGCGCAGATACCAACGTTCAGGGTGTGGCGCTTCGAGATGCCAGCCATCCGGCGAAAACAGCGCGTTAAACTCCGTTACCAGGCTGTCTGCCTCGGCTTGGGTAATCTTCAATGTTTGACTGTCGAACAGTATCAAATGGGCTTGATCGGCGCGCAGATGCACCGGATCGGCACGTAGCCAGAAGGCATCGGATCGCTCCCCGACATCCGCCGCCCGCGTCACCGCCGCCACCGGCAGATCCTGCGCCGGATCGCGCTCCACGTCGAACAGGTGAAACAGCGTTGCCTCCAGGCCTTTGGCGGGGATATCTTCCGCGACGGCGCGGGCAAGCAAGGTCTCCACTGCAACGCAGTTGAGATTGGCGAAATCCGCAGCACGCAAGCCCGGCGGGCCGAACAGGCCAGGAGCGAGTATGGTCAGGGTGTTTATGCCCTTCAGGGCAGGTGAGTTTGTCATGGCGTTATTGTAAGGCAAAAGGGACGTGCCCATCGCAGATCCACGCATTCCCTTTAAACAACCATCCGGTTACAACCATAACAACGACCGCATATGTTTTCACCGGCAAGAAAAGCAGGCTTCTCGAAAGCCCCTCCGGTCAAAAGTGCTTGCGCTACGCTCCAGCCAAAGCGATACAATGCAGGGTTACTCTATACGAGTGCCCAGCCCACCTACCGTTGCCCCATGGATTTATGATGCCAGTCAATAACCCTCACGCCTCCCGCCAGCGCGACACGCTCCCTCTCATGGTGGGTGCGATGGGTGTCGTCTATGGCGATATCGGGACGAGTCCACTTTACGCCATGAAGGAGACCTTCGGCGGCATCCATGCGGTCGCTCCTGAGTTGGACAATGTGTTCGGCATACTTTCCCTGATCTTTTGGGCGCTGGTGATTGTTGTCTCTCTCAAGTATGTGGCGTTCATCATGCGGGCCGACAACAAGGGCGAGGGTGGAATCATGGCGCTCATTGCCCTGACGCAGCGGGCCACCTCAACCAGTTTCCGCGCGCGCTGGCTGCTGGCGTCGCTGGGCCTGTTTGGCGCGGCCTTATTCTATGGCGATGGCATGATCACTCCCGCGATTTCGGTGCTCAGCGCCGTGGAAGGCCTGCAAATCGCCGCCCCCGCGCTGGAGCCCTAAGTAATTCCCGTGGCGCTGGTAGTCCTGGTGATATTGTTCCTGTTTCAGCGCAGAGGTACCGCAGGGGTCGGGGCGCTATTCGGGCCGGTCATGGGTCTCTGGTTCGCAACCCTCGCCGTGCTCGGTGTTGTCAATATTGTTAATTTCCCCCAGATATTGGCGGCTGTTAACCCCGCCTACGCCGTCGAGTTCTTTCTTCATAACAAGTGGCAGGGATTCCTCGCGCTGGGCACGGTGGTGCTAGCGGTGACCGGCGCCGAGGCGCTGTACGCCGACATGGGGCATTTTGGCAAAAAGCCCATCCAGGTCGCATGGTTCTTCCTGGTTCTGCCCGCCCTGCTGCTCAACTATTTCGGCCAGGGTGCGCTGCTTATCCACGACCCATCCACCGCGCGCAATCCCTTTTTCATGATGGCCCCCTCCTGGGCCCTGTATCCCCTGATCGCGTTGGCGACGGCGGCTACGGTTATCGCCTCCCAGGCGGTGATCTCCGGTGCCTTCTCGGTGACGCGTCAAGCCATCCAACTCGGTTACGCGCCGCGCATGGAGATGCTGCACACCTCCGACAAGGCAGCGGGGCAGATTTATCTGCCCTTCATCAACTGGAGCTTGCTCATCGGCATCGTGGCATTAGTGATCGGTTTTGAGTCTTCGAGCAACCTGGCCGCCGCTTACGGTATCGCTGTAACCGGAACCATGGCGATCGACACTATCCTCGCCTTCGTTGTGGTGAGCACGTTGTGGGGCTGGAACTGGATTGCCGCTGCGGCGGTCATGTCGTTTTTTCTTGTGGTCGACCTTGCATTCTTCGGCGCAAATGCCCTGAAAATCGCTCACGGCGGCTGGTTTCCTCTGGTCATCGCCGCCATCGTCTTCACAATCCTGGCGACATGGAAAAAGGGACGCGAAATTCTTATTGCCCGCCTGAGCGCCGAAGCGATGGCGCTGGCCCCCTTTCTGACGACGATTGCTGCTCACCCACCGATGCGCGTGCCCGGTACTGCGGTCTTTCTTACCGCGAGCTGCGAGGGCGTGCCTCACGCCCTGCTGCATAATCTTGCCCACAACAAGGTGCTGCACGAAAAAGTGGTATTCCTCACCATCGTCACCGAAGACATCCCCTACGTGTTTGCCCAAGACCGTTTTGAGGTAGAGCCGTTGGGCAACGGCTTCTTCCGCATCATCCTGCATTTCGGTTTCAAGGATGACCCGGACGTACCCAAAGCCCTTGCCCGATGCGAACCGTTGGGACCGCAATTCAACATGCTCGAAACCTCTTTCTTCCTGAGCCGTGAAACCCTCATCGCTACACGCATACCAGGAATGGCGCTATGGCGGGAGAAGCTATTCATTGGCATGGCGCGCAACGCCTCCAGCGCGATGACCTTTTTCAAAATCCCAACTAACCGCGTGATCGAATTAGGAGCGCAGGTGGAGTTGTAAAGTCTGTAGGCCCAATCGTCGGAGGGATAGGAGGAAGGCGTAGCTGCCTATTTTTCGGATGCTGCCTGGCGATAAGGTGACATTTGGATACGGCTCAGAGGATTCGGAAAAACATGCTCCCGAATGTCAAGCACCCTGAAAACAGCTATTGAAAACGTAGTGCGTGACTGACGAGAATAACGAAGACATTGGGGATGTTCCCTGAAAACCGGGAACATTTGTTAGGCGTGACGCACTGAAATGGCGTCCCCAAGGGGATTCGAACCCCTGTTACCGCCGTGAAAGGGCGATGTCCTAGGCCGGCTAGACGATGGGGACGTATACGGCTACAACAAAAAGGCGGTTAGACCAACCTTTGAAACTTGGTGGAGCCAGGCGGGATCGAACCGCCGACCTCTTGCATGCCATGCAAGCGCTCTCCCAGCTGAGCTATGGCCCCTCAAAAATTAGACGCGCACTTTACCGTCTATGGAAGGTGCCTGTCAAGGCGATTTCCTCTTAAATTCCCAAACAGGGTGAATTTAAGGCCACAGAAAAATCAAAGAAAAAACAGGGAAGGGGGCGAATGCACCCCGCCCCCTCCAATGAAGTCACATTAACCCTCTTTGTGATACGCCACAACGCGCTCGACTTCGTTCTTGGAGCCAAGAATTACGGCAACGCGCTGGTGCAGTCCGGTAGGCAGCACCTCCTGGATACGTTCACGGCCCGTGGAGCTCGCTCCGCCTGCCTGCTCGACGATGAAGGACATGGGGTTGGCCTCGTACATCAGGCGCAGCTTGCCGGCCTTGGTGGGGTCCTTGGTGTCGCGTGGGTACATGAAGATACCGCCACGGGTGAGGATGCGGTGAACTTCAGCAACCATGGAAGCGACCCAGCGCATGTTGAAGTTTTCCTTGCGCGGCCCTTCTTTGCCCGCCAGGCATTCGTCGACATAACGCTTTACAGGTTTTTCCCAGAAGCGTGCATTCGAGGCGTTGATGGCGAATTCACGGGTATCCTCGGGGATGCGCATGTTCGGCTGGGTCAGCACAAACTCGCCGACGTTGTGATCCAGCGTAAAGCAGTTGACGCCGTTGCCGGTGGTCAACACCAGCAGGGTGGAGGGGCCATAGAGCGCATAGCCGGCGCAAACCTGCTGGGTGCCGGGCTGCATGAAATCAGCGACGGCGGGGTCGGTTACGCCTTCTGGGCAGCGCAGAACGGAGAAGATGGTGCCGACGGAGATATTGACGTCGATATTGGAGGAGCCATCCAAGGGATCGAACATCAGCAGGTATTTGCCTTTCGGGTACTCGGCGGGGATGGGGTAAAGGTCATCCATTTCTTCCGAGGCCATGCCTGCAAGATAGCCGCTACGCTGAGCGGCCTCGATCACGATGTCATTGGAGAGCACGTCCAGTTTTTTCTGTGTCTCGCCCTGCACGTTTTCGCTGCCCGCGCTGCCCAACACGCCAACCAATGCGCCCTGGCTGATCACATAGGACAAGCGCTTGCACGCAACGGCAATGTCGTTGACCAGTGCGGTAAGATCGCTGTCCGTGCCACCCAGGCGGCGCTGTTCTTCGATAAGAAACTGGTTAAGGGTAGTGCCGTTTTGCATGGTGGTTTCCTTAATCTTAGACTACAGAGAGTGAGAGAATTTTTTCCTATTATCCTTGCTTTTGGAGGTAAAATCAAAGAAGCCCGCCGAATGTTGAGCACGCCATGCCAGAAGATCTATTCCGCCGTGCATTAGTTTGCCTTAAGGCCGGCGATGTTGACGCCAAGCTCGCGCTGGTTGCTGCGCTGGAGGCGGATTGGAGGCAAGGCCACCTGGCGTTTGAGGGCAGCCACACGCCGCCCGAACCCATCAACGAGCCCGGTCGCCCGGATAAGCCCGTGCTGGTGTCCGCGCGGGAGGTAGAGCAGCGCAAGGTCTCCACACTGGAAGGCCGAGCGGCATTGATCCACTCCCTTGCCCACATTGAGTTCAACGCTATCAATCTGGCGCTGGATGCGGTGTACCGCTTCCGGGGCCTGCCGGAAGAATATTATGACGGCTGGGTACAGGTTGCCGCGGAAGAGGCCTACCATTTCACCCTGCTGCGCGATCATTTGCGCACATTCGGATTCGATTATGGGGATTTCACCGCGCACAATGGCCTGTGGGACATGGCCATGAAGACCGCCCATGACCCGCTGGTGCGCATGGCATTGGTGCCGCGCGTGCTGGAGGCGCGCGGCCTGGATGTTACCCCCGCCATCATGCACAAGCTGGCCTCGTGCGGCGACAAAAGGGCGGTGGAGATTCTCGAAATCATCCTGCGCGATGAGATCGGCCATGTCCGCACCGGTAATCACTGGTACGCCTGGTTCTGCGCCCAGCGCGGGGTCAACCCCATCGCCACGTTCCGCCAGTTGTTGCGCGAACACAACGCCCCCCAGTTTCGCCCGCCATTTCATCGTAACGCCCGGCTGGCGGCAGGGTTCAGCGAGGCAGAGATGGCGATGCTGGAGGGTTTCAGCGCAAGCGATTAAAGACGGAGAAGCTGTTCACGGTCTCGATCAAGGGATGCAGCGCTAGGCAAAAATGGCCGAAAAAGCGCAGCATACACGGAGTATGTGAGCATTTTGAGGCCACTTTTAACGCCGCGATGCGCACTTCAGCGAGACCGTGAATAATTTCTGAGTTATAATGTCAACAATTATGCATACCGCTCCCAATATCTTTTCCTACCGTAAATTCTGGGCCAAACGCTTCGGCGTGGCGCCCGTGTTGCCCATGTCACGCGCCGAGATGGAGGAGTTGGGCTGGGATTCGTGCGACATCATCATCGTCACCGGCGACGCCTATGTGGATCATCCCAGTTTCGGCATGGCGGTGGTCGGGCGGTTGCTGGAGGCGCAGGGTTTCCGGGTCGGCATCATCGCGCAGCCAGACTGGACCTCCGCCGAAGCGTTCACTGCCCTGGGTAGGCCGAACCTGTTCTTTGGCGTGACCGGCGGCAATATGGACTCGATGATCAATCGCTACACCTCGGAAAAGCGCATCCGTTCCGACGACGCCTATACCCCGCACGGCGTGGCAGGCAAGCGCCCGGATCGCTCCGTGGTCGTTTACTGTCAGCGCCTGCGCGAGGCATTTGAGGACGCGCCTATCGTCATCGGTGGCATCGAGGCCAGCCTGCGGCGCATCGCGCATTATGATTATTGGTCCGACAAGGTGCGCCGCTCCATTTTGCCCGATGCGCGCGCCGACCTGCTGGTGTTCGGCAATGGTGAGCGCCAGATCGCCGAGATCGCCCACCGCCTGGCGGCGGGAGAACCCATCGCCAACATTACCGACGTGCGTGGCACGGCCTTCATGCGCAAGCATCTGCCTGAAGGCTGGACGGAAATAGACTCGACTGAGGTGGACACCCCAGGGCGCGTCGAGCCGCACCGCGACCCTTACGAGATGGAGCCTGCCCAAGCCACGCAGAGCAACACACCGCCGGAAGGGACACACGTGGTGCGTTTTCAGCGCCGCGTGGTCAAAACCGACCCCAACCGGAGCATGATCCGTCTGCCTTCTTATGAGAAGGTCAGCCGTGACCCGGTGCTCTATGCTCATGCCTCGCGCATCCTGCACATCGAATCGAACCCCGGCAACGCCCGCGCTCTAGTGCAGCGCCACGGCGACCGCGACGTGTGGCTGAATCCGCCGCCGATCCCGCTCACTACGCCAGAGCTCGACGGTGTGTTTGACCTGAACTACAGCCGCCTGCCGCATCCCACCTATGGCGACGCGCGCATTCCGGCCTACGAAATGATCCGCTTCTCGGTGAATATCATGCGCGGCTGCTTCGGCGGTTGTACCTTCTGCTCGATCACCGAGCACGAGGGGCGCATCATTCAGAGCCGTTCCGAAGGTTCCGTATTGCGCGAGATAGAGAGCATCCGCGACAACACACCGGGCTTCACCGGCGTGATTTCCGATGTCGGCGGCCCCACCGCCAACATGTACCGCATCGGCTGCAAAAGCCCCGAAATTGAAGCCGCCTGCCGCAAACCTTCATGCGTCTACCCCGACATTTGTTCCAACCTCAACACCGACCATAGCTCGCTGATCCAGCTTTACCGCAAGGCGCGCGCCCTGCCTGGGATCAAAAAGGTACTGGTGGCGTCGGGGCTGCGCTACGATCTGGCAGTTGAATCACCGGAATACGTTAAGGAGCTGGTAACCCATCATGTGGGCGGCTACCTCAAGATCGCCCCCGAGCACAGCGAGGAAGGCCCGCTGAGCAAGATGATGAAACCGGGCATGGGCTCGTATTACCGCTTCAAGGAACTGTTCGAGAAATACTCCAAAGAAGCCGGCAAGGAGCAGTATCTCATCCCCTACTTCATCGCCGCCCATCCCGGCGCAACGGACGAGGACATGCTGCAACTGGCGCTGTGGCTCAAACAGAACAACTTTCGTCTCGACCAGGTGCAAAACTTTCTGCCATCGCCCATGGCCACCGCCACCGCCATGTATCACTCCGGCAAAAACCCGCTACGCAAAGTAACGCATGCCAGTGAAGACGTGGTCATACCGCGTGGCGGCCGTCAGCGCCGCCTGCACAAGGCCTTCTTGCGCTACCACGACGCCGAAAATTGGCCGTTGTTGCGTGAGGCGTTAAAAAGCATGGGGCGCGCCGACCTGATCGGCAACGGCAAGCACCACCTCATCCCCGCCTGGCAGCCTGCGGGGACGGGGACCGCACCGGAAGGTGTACGGCGGACGGGAAAAATCAAAACTGACAATCCCATGGCCAAACGCCCTATGCGTGCAGATCCCGCAGCCAAACGCGGTGCGCTGGGAAGGCCGGCCACGGCGGCGAAACGGCGCGGGTAAATCCGCCTCCTTAGACCGATTTTTGACATGCAGCAAGCCAAGCAGCAGAATCGAACCATTCCTGCCGGTTGATTGTCAAAAACCGCAAGTAATCCTATGTTTTACTGGAGATCATCATGAACGCAGTTGCCATTGAAACACCCGCCCTGCTGAATTTCACCGATAACGCGGTCAACAAGGTCAGGGAATTGATCGTCGAGGAAGGCAACGACAACCTGAAGCTCCGCGTCTTTGTCTCGGGCGGCGGCTGCTCGGGCTTCCAGTATGGCTTTACTTTTGAAGAAAGCGTTGACGAGAGCGACACCCTTGTTGAGAAAGGTGGCGTCACCTTGCTGGTTGACCCTATGAGCTATCAATACCTCGTAGGTGCCGAGATCGACTATACCGAAGGATTGGAAGGCGCGCATTTTGTCATCCGCAATCCCAACGCCACCACTACATGTGGATGCGGATCGTCGTTTTCTGTGTGATTTCTTGAACTAATCCGCCTTATCCTCACTTCCTGCCCAAATAGGAGGGGTTTCCCCCTCCTATTTTTCTGTTATCCTTGATTTCCTAGTCATTTTGTTCTGAAAAAGGTGCGTGATGAGCGAGTATCTGCCTGGCCTGGAGGGCGTCCCCGCCACCCAATCAAATATCTCTCATATTGATGGTGAGCGCGGCGTACTCGCGTACCGTGGCTACCCCATCGAATCACTCGCCGAACACAGCACCTTCGAGGAAGCCTCGTTATTGCTGCTCGACGGACGCCTGCCCACTGCCCGGGAACTGGCCGAATTCGACGAACAGCTGCGCGGCAACCGGCGCGTTAAATACAACATCCGCGAGATGATGAAAAGCCTGCCGCCGACTGGCCACCCGATGGAAATGCTCCAGACCGCCGTGGCCAGCCTGGGAATGTTTTATCCCGGCCCCGAAGGCCTAACAGGGCGCGACATCCGCGAAGACCTGGATTATGTGCACAGCATGACGGTCAAGATCCTCGCGCGCATGGCGACCCTGGTGGCGATGTGGGAACACATTCGCAATGGCTACGACCCAGTGCCGCCACGCACCGATCTCACCTATGCGGAAAATTTCCTTTATATGCTGAGTGGCAAGGAGCCCGAGCCATTCTACGCTGATATCATGGACACTTGCCTGGTACTCCATGCCGAGCACACCATCAACGCCTCCACCTTCGCCGCGCTGGTGGCCGGCTCCACGCTGGCCGCCCCCAATGGTGTCATCGCCGCCGCCATCGGCACCCTCTCCGGGCCTTTGCATGGCGGTGCGAATCAACGGGTGGTGGAGATGCTTGAAGACATCGGCAGTCCGGACAACGCCCGGCCGTGGGTGGAAAAACAGCTCGCCGCCAAGGCCAAGATCTGGGGCATGGGCCACCGCGAATACAAGGTCAAAGACCCGCGCGCCGTCATCCTGGAAAAGCTGGTGGAAAAACTGGCGGCCTACAAAGGTGGCCGGGTCAGCCCGCTCTTCGAGACCGCCCTGGCGGTGGAAGAGATCTGCCGCGAGCGGCTGGCACACAAGGGCGTGTACCCCAACGTGGATTTTTATTCAGGTGTTCTCTATGCGGAAATGGGCATCCCCGCCGATCAATTCACCTCCATCTTCGCCATCTCACGTTGCGCCGGCTGGCTCGCCCACTGGCGCGAACAACTCGCAGACAACCGCATCTTCCGGCCTACGCAGGTATATACCGGCGAAAAGGCTCGGGACTATGTGATGCTTGGTGAACGTGGGTAGCGCATCTGGCGATGACCATGGATACAGCCTCGCTGGCAGGGGTGTTTTGCGGGAAGTTCTAAAAATAAACCCAAAACTGTGACAGAGTTCATAGAAAAAATGACAGTTTGGGACTAGACTCCCAAAAAATATGATTGCATAATCTATCTTGTCATTTTTTCGCCCAAGGAGAGAAAAACCATGAGTCGTATAAATTTTGCCGGATTGGCGTTGCTGGTGTCGGTAAGCATGATTGCCCCGGCTCACGCAGACGGTGTGGATGGCAGCGCGGTGATCGGTGGCGCCTTGGGCGGTGCCGCCGGCGCGGCGATTGGCTCAGCAGCGGGTGGGCGCAACACGGCCATCATCGGTAGCGCCATTGGCGCCGCGGCTGGCACGGCGATAGCTACTAATAGGGGCGAGCGGGTTGTGGAAAGAAGGGTGGTTGTCGGTGATGGCCATTATTATGACCGCGGCCATGACCGTGGCCGGCATCGCGGGCATTACAAACGCAAGCACCGCGGCCGTGACCATCATGACGATTAAGCCGCTCTATTTTTAAGATCGTCTAAGTCCGTCAGGCTGTCAGGTTCTGTTGACATTTGGCCGGCTGCAATATGTCAACGGAGCCGCAATGATGTTAGTGCTCTGCATCGTTTGCCCCCGCCATTAACTTTGCCACGGCAACTTCAAGTAAATTTGGCGACTGGCTCAATTCATCAGCCACGCGCTGCTGGTCTTCGGCCGAGTGGTTTTAGCACAGCCGGGAGCGGTCACCAGCGTGCCAAAGGGATAGTCTTCGATCAGCGCGCTGACATTGTCACCTTTACGGTGATGCGCTCTGGGTCTGTTTCTTTGAAATGTTCGGTGATGTACATGGCCTGAAGGTCTCTACGTTAATCTTCTGCCGCAGGCACGTTGGCATGAGCGTCTACCCAGTGCTTCATGGCATCTGCTTCTCCCTGAACAAGTGGCCTTCCCTGGGCGGCGGCCAGTGCTTGATAGGCGGCAATAATGGCGTCCTGATGGTTCCAGGCAGCAATTCTTGCGGTTTCATCAGGGGCGAGTTCGGCCAAAGACGCAAGGGTGTTATTCACGTCCTTCTTTGGCGTATCCACTTGCTTCTGGCGAATGTTGCCGTAGATGGCGAACACCCAGAAAACGATGTACGGGGTAAAAAGGACGAGTGAGGTAACAATGATGGAGCTGCTTTTTCCTGGCTCAAGGAGCGGGCGGCCCACAGTCAGTGCCAGAATTAACAGTGCGACCATGACTATAATCATCGCCAGAAAAAGCTTCCAGTCCCGGTGTTCGAGCACAACCTTGTCTCGCAAGAGTTGTTCACGTGCAGTCGCGATGTCAGTGGCTGTGGGCGGGACGCTCTGGATGTCAAACGTAATTCCCATGCTTTCTTCTCCGATAACCATCAGCCGATTGCTATTTTTAGGTTGAATGGCATGTGAGTGTCCCACATTTCAAGTTGCGTCAACAACTGAAAGGCTGCCGGAGATTTTTCAAGGCCTCCAGAAGAATAACGCGGTATAATCCGGTAGAATCCTGTTCCGGACCCTCTCAAACTCACTCAGAAACCAGGCATGCGTAAACCCCCTCGGATCTTGGATGCGCAGACGATAGCCAAGACGCGGCTCTTTCACATTGAGCAAATGGACCTGGAGTTTTCCAACGGGGTCGTTGTGCAATATGAGCGGTTAAAAGGCTCTAGTCGTGGCGCGGTGCTTGCCGTGCCGATGCTGGACGAGGATACCGTGTTGCTGATCCGCGAATACGCTGCCGGGGTGCAGCGCTATGAGCTGGCGTTGCCCAAGGGCCGCATCGAGCCAGGCGAAGACCTGCTGGAGGCCGCTAATCGTGAGCTTGCCGAAGAGGTGGGGTACGCCGCAAAGAAGCTGCGGCACATCACTTCGCTGACGGTGGCGCCGGGTTATCTGAGTCATACCACGCATGTGGTGCTGGCTCAGGATCTGTATCCCAGCAAGTCTGTTGGTGATGAGCCGGAGGAGATCGAGGTGGTGCCGTGGCGCCTGAGTCGTCTTGGCGAATTGCTTGAATGTGAAGATTGTACCGAGGCGCGTTCAATCGCAGCCCTATTCATGGTGAGGGAGTTATTGCGTGATGATAATTGAAAGCCTTGCTAAGCTGCTCATGCCGGTAATCGACATAGCCGAGGATGCCGGGCGCAGGATCATGGAAGTCTATGCGCAGGATTTTAGTGTCGCGAGCAAATATGATCGCTCCCCACTCACTGATGCCGATATGGCTGCGCATGATGCAATCCTGGCAGGCCTGGAAATACTCACGCCTGACGTACCGGTGTTGTCCGAAGAGTCGGCGGCCATCCCCTATGCGGAGCGGGCGGCGTGGAATCGTTACTGGCTGGTGGACCCGTTGGACGGGACACGCGAATTCATCAAGCGCAACGGTGAGTTTACGGTCAATATTGCGCTGATTGAGAACCATCAGGCTGTGCTGGGAGTGGTGTATGTTCCGGTGAGCGGTGTTTGTTATTTCGCGAGCAAAGGTGACGGCGCATATAAGCAAGAACATGGCGGTGATCCCACGCAGATCCGTGTGCGGCCTTGCGACGGTGGGCGCGTGACGGTGGCAGGCAGTCAATCGCATCGCAACGAGGCGTTCGATGCCTTTCTTGCCAACCTCCCCGATCACGAGGTGATCTGCATCGGCAGCTCGCTCAAGTCCTGCCTGGTGGCGGAGGGTAAAATAGATATTTATCCGCGCCTCGGGCTGACCTCTGAGTGGGACACCGCTGCGGCTCAGTGTGTAGTCGAGGAGGCGGGTGGCCAGCTCACCGATACCAGCCTGCGGCCGTTGCGCTACAACACCAAGGATTCGCTGCTCAATCCGTCCTTTCTTGCATTTGGCGATGGCCGGCACGACTGGTCGAAATATGTACCGGAAGAGCACCGAGGTTAACTATTAACGTGACAGAGCCTGCTGCAACAGCATCGAATAACGAAGATTTGTCTGTGCTGCTGGCGCGCGGCCTGGAGCAGATGAATTTACCCCTGCCGCCGCAAACCCAAGCCAAACTCATTGGCTACCTGGCGCTGCTGTCTAAATGGAACCGCGTCTACAATCTGACTGCTGTACGCGATCCTGTGCAGATGGTTATGCGTCACTTGCTCGACAGCCTCTCTGTGGCGCCCTACATTAAAGGCCCCCGCGTGCTGGATGTGGGGACGGGGGCGGGCCTGCCGGGTATTCCGCTGGCGTTGGCGCTGCCGGATGTACATTTCGTGCTGCTCGACAGCAACCGCAAAAAAACCCGTTTTGTCACCCAGGCCGTTGCGGATCTGGGGATGAGTAATGTCACCGTCGAGGCGTGCCGGATTGAGAGCTATCGTCCTGACGAACCCTTCGATACAGTGATCTCGCGTGCGTTCTCGGAGCTGGTTGACATGCTGACCGCTACGGATCGTTTGTGCCGCGCGGGCGGCGTCATGCTCGCCATGAAGGGTGAGTATCCGGCGCAAGAGATGGCTGTAGTGCCCGAATGTTACGCGGCGGCTGACGTACATCCGCTGATTGTGCCGGGGCTGGATGCGAAACGGCATGTCGTGTGTGTCGCTGCTAGGGGCGCGAACTAATGCGCATGGCCAGGATTATTGCGGTAGCCAACCAGAAGGGCGGGGTCGGCAAGACGACCACCAGCGTCAATCTCGCCGCCTCGCTGGCGGCAACCAAGCGCCGTGTTCTGCTGGTTGATCTCGACCCTCAAGGGAACGCTACCATGGGCAGCGGCGTCGACAAAAAATCCCTGGCGCTCTCCAGTTATGACGTTTTGCTTGGCGAGCAGGAAGCGGCAGGCGTCACCGTGGCGGCAGGGCAGGCTGGTTACGTCCTGATGCCCGCCAACGCCGACCTGACCGCCGCCGAGGTGAGTTTGATGTCCCTAACTGCGAGCGAGCAGCGGCTACGCGAACGCCTCGACGTTGCGCGCGGCAAACCGCCCTTGGCCGCACGCGAGCAGCGGCTACGGCAAGCTCTGGAGCAGGTGCAGGCAGAATACGACTACATAATCATAGATTGTCCGCCCTCGCTGAACATGCTTACCGTTAACGCCATGGTGGCGGCGCATTCGGTGATCATCCCCATGCAGTGCGAGTACTACGCGCTGGAAGGCTTGACAGCGCTGATGGAAACTATTGAGCAGATCCGCGCCACCCTCAATCCGCAGCTCAGGATCGAAGGCCTGCTGCGCACCATGTTTGACCCGCGCAACAATCTTGCCAATGAAGTTTCCGACCAGCTTGCCCAGCACTTTGGCGAGCAGCTCTACCGCACCGTGATCCCGCGCAATGTGCGTCTCGCCGAAGCTCCCAGCCACGGCTTGCCGGTATTGCTGTATGATAAGGCCTCGCGCGGCGCCTTGGCCTATCTGGCGCTGGCTGGGGAAGTGCTGCGCCGGGAACAAAAAGCGGACGCAGGTCAGGTTGCCGCGAACGTGGTTGCCTGATACTCAAATTTAAACACCGGGGAGCGCGTTTCGCATACCCCGGCCTACTCGAAACGTGAAGCATATGTCGACAAAAAAACGCGGCTTGGGTAAAGGTCTTAACGCCTTGTTGGGCGATATCCGTCCCATAGGGTCGGATGAGGGCGAGGCCGCCGGTGATTTGCGCAATCTCCCGGTAGATCTGATCCAGCGCGGCAAATATCAGCCACGCATCGACATGCATAGGGAAAGTCTGGAAGATCTGGCCAGCTCGATCCGCGCCCAGGGCGTGGTGCAGCCCATCATAGTGCGCCCGCTGGCTGAGCACGGCCGCTACGAGATTATCGCCGGCGAACGGCGCTGGCGTGCCGCGCAGCTCGCTGGTCTACAGGAGATCCCCGCCATAGTGCGCGACGTGCCGGACCGCGCCGCTATCGCGATGTCGCTGATCGAAAATATACAGCGCGAGAATCTTAACCCGCTTGAAGAGGCCAACGCCCTGCAGCGGCTGATTGATGAGTTCGCCATGACCCACCAGCAGGCCGCCGAAGCAGTGGGACGTTCGCGCGCCGCGGTGAGCAATCTGCTACGCTTGCTGGAGCTGGCTGACGACGTCAAGCGCCTGATTGAGCACGGCGACCTGGAGATGGGGCATGCGCGCGCTTTGTTGGGCCTGCAAGGCGCGAGTCAAGGCGAGGCGGCCCGGCAAGTTGTTGCCAAGGGGCTATCCGTGCGCGAAACCGAACAGATGGTGCGCCGCTTGCAATTGATCGCCCAAGAAAAGGGCGAGCAGTCCAAGGAAAAAAGACACCTTGACCCGGACATCCGCAAATTGCAGGAAAATTTGTCTGAGAAAATTGGCGCCAAGGTGGACGTGCAGCACGGCGCGCGCGGCACAGGAAAATTGGTCATCCATTATAATAGCCTCGACGAGCTCGACGGCATCCTGGCGCACATAAAATAGTGCCATTATTTCCCATATGTCTGGTTGAACCGCGATTTTGGCAAAGTTTGGGGTTGTGATGTGTGCTGCCCCAGTGTTAGAATGCCGCCCGTCTTTTTGTTCGGCGCGCGCACCATGAAGACCCCTCCGCAAATGGGTTGGTTGCTGGTGGGAGTTGGCTCCCACCTGGCGGCAATGGTCGTTGTGGGTTTTGTTCTGGGGTATGCCCTGGATTCTTGGTTGGAGACCCGTCCCCTGCTGATGTTTCTCTTCGGTTGTCTCGGTTTTGTCGGTGGCATACTGAAGGCGCATCAGATGTTGAGCAGGTGGGGATAGATTGGATAACGCCGAGCACGAAATTGCTGAAAAAACCCGCAAGATCATCGTCCTGCAGGTGGTCGTTGGCCTGCTGGTCGCTGCGGGGTTTTATTTTGGCAAGGGTGGCTGGGAGGCGCGCTCCGCGCTGTATGGCGCGTTCATAAGCATCGCTGCCGCGCTATTGTTGCGCCGGGGTGTGCGCCGCGCAGCAGCGCAGGCGGCCGAGCATGGCCCCAAGCATGTCATGCTGACGCTCTATATGGGCGCAGTACAACGCTTTGTGATGGTGCTGGCGCTGTTTGGATTGGGTTTGGCGGTATTCAAGCTTGCGCCGTTGGCGACCATCGCCGGTTTTGGCGCAGCGCAGTTGGTTTATTTGGCGGGCGCAAGCGGTTCGCGGTCAAGCTGAGCGGTTAAAGATTTTTTATTGAGCATTGGGTGGGGGATAGAGTCTTGAGTGAGGCAGCACATAATTCCGGCGGTGGCGGCACCGTTGAGTATATTCAGCACCACTTGACCAATCTGTGCGTCGGCGACTGTGATCCCGTTACGCATCAGGCGTCCGGTTTCTGGTCGCTACACCTCGACACAATATTTTTCGGCTACCTGATTGCGGCGTTGATCGTGTTTGTTGGCTGGCGTGTCGGTAGCAATCTCAACCCGGACAAGCCGAGCGGCTTTCAGAATTTTGTTGAGATGATCCTGGATTTCGTCAGCACCCAGGTTAAAGATACCTTCCCCGGCCACAATCCGTTGATTGCCCCACTGGCGCTGACCATCTTCCTGTGGGTGTTCCTGATGAATTTCATGGATCTCATCCCAGTGGATTTGCTGCCGCTGATCGCTTCTACCATAGGCATCCCCTATTTGAAGGCAGTCCCGACCACCGACCTGAATACCACGCTGGCCATGTCGCTCACAGTGTTCGTGCTGGTGGTTTTCTATAGCATCAAGGTCAAAGGCCCTGCGGGCTACCTCAAAATGTTCCTGTTCCACCCCTTCGGCAAGTTCTTTGTGCCGGTCAATGTCGTCATGACCACCATCGAAGAACTCGCCAAGCCCCTGAGTCTGGCGTTGCGTCTTTTCGGCAACCTGTTTGCCGGTGAGCTGGTGTTTTTGCTGATTGCATTGATCGGCGGCACATTGACTGTAGGCGCCGCGGCATTCTTCTGGTTCCCTCTGCAGGTAGTGCTGGATCTGGGTTGGCTTATATTCCACCTGCTGGTAATCACCTTGCAGGCGTTTATCTTCATGGTGTTGACCATCGTTTACCTGGGAATGGCGCACACTGAAGAGCATTAAAAGCGGTTTTTTGATTTTTATCTTTAATTTTCATCAATGAGGAGAGCAGTAACATGACACCCGATATGGTTGCACAAATTTATGCCTACACCGCGATTGGCGTTGGCGTCATCCTGGCCGCCGCTGGTTTAGGATCCGCCATTGGCTGGGGCTTGATCTGCGCCAAGACTTTGGAAGGCATTGCACGCCAGCCCGAGATGCGCCCTGCCTTGATGACCAACATGTTTATCTTTGCCGGTTTGATGGAATCCTTCCCCTTCATCATCTTGGCGTTCGCCATGTGGTTCCTGTTTGCCAACCCCTTTGTTGGCGCCTTGGAAGCTGCGCTCAAGACGGTGGGCGGCTAATTCTGTCGGCTTTGTACGGTGATCATGCCGAGAGGAATGTAACGTGAATATAACCGCAACCCTGATAGCCCAGATGATAGCCTTCGTGCTGTTGATCTGGTTTGTGAACAAGGTGCTGTGGGGACCGATGTCCGCCATGCTGGCCGAGCGCCAGAAACGTATCGCGGATGGTTTGGCCGCAGCGGAAAAGGGCAAGCACGATCTGGAGCTCGCTGAGAAGCGCGCCAAGGAAGAGTTGCAAGTAGCGAAGGCAAATGCTGCCGAAATCATGGCCCAGGCCGAGAAGCGTGCCAATGCAATAGTCGACGAGGCACGGGTTAATGCCCGCGCCGAAGGCGACCGCCAGCTTGCCGCTGCTCAGGCCGAGATCGAGCGCGAAACCAATCGCGCCAAGGAACAGTTGCGGGGCCAGGTGGCATCTGTTGCCATGGCCGGTGCCGCGAGGATCCTCAAGCGCGAAATCGACGCCAAATCGCACAGTGAAGTGCTTAACGACGTAATTGCGCAGATCTAGCCATGGCAGAAAAATCTACTGTTGCCCGCCCTTATGCCCAAGCCATTTTTGATCTGGCGCACAGCCAGGGGGCATTGCACGAGTGGTCCGATAGTCTGCAACTGGTGGCGGCGATTACCGCTGACATTAGGGTGCAGCGTCTGATCGCCAATCCTCGGGTCCGTGGTGACCGGCTGCAGAGCTTGCTGCTGGATATCGGCGGCGCGCGGCTTACCCCAGGTGTTCAAAACCTGATCAAGGTGTTGATTGTGAACCACCGCCTGGTGCTGCTGCCTGAAATTGCCGCGCTCTATGAGTTTTACCGTGCAGAAGCGGAGCGGACCATGCAGGCTGAGGTGGTTTCCGCGTTCCCGGTCAGTGAGGAACAGCAAAAAAATATTGCCGCCGCACTGAAAAAGCGCTTGGGGCGTGACGTCAGCCTGACCTGCAAAGTTGACAGCGACTTGCTGGGTGGAGCGATTATCCGCGCCGGGGACTTGGTGATCGACGGTTCAGTGAAGGGACAATTGGTTAAGCTCTCTGGCGCGCTGAGAGGATAAAGTAGGGGCGGACTTTAAAGCCGCGCACTATGAAAATACCGGCGCACCCCGCGCCACGCAAGGTTTCGCTAATTTAAGGTTTTATAGAGGATTAGATAATGCAATTGAGCGCTACAGAAATCAGCGAGCTGATTAAACAGCGGATCGAGAAATTCGAGGTGGTGACCGAGGCTCGCACCGAGGGCACTGTGGTCAGCGTCGCCGATGGTATTGCGCGTGTCCATGGTCTGGCCGACGTGATGCAGGGTGAAATGATCGAATTTTCTGGTAACACCTACGGTATGGCGCTCAATCTTGAGCGTGATTCGGTTGGCGCGGTGATTCTGGGCGACTACGAGCATATCAGCGAAGGCGACAGCGTCAAGTGCACCGGCAAGATCCTTGAGGTGCCGGTCGGTGAAGGCCTGCTGGGGCGTGTTGTTGATTCCCTGGGTATCCCGATTGATGGGAAAGGGCCGATCAAGGCCAGCGGCATGTCCCCGATTGAGAAAGTGGCGCCGGGCGTCATCAGCCGCCAGTCGGTGAACCAGCCGGTACAGACCGGTCTAAAAGCTATCGATGCGATGGTGCCTATCGGGCGCGGTCAGCGTGAGCTGATTATCGGTGACCGTCAGACAGGCAAGACTGCCGTGGCCATCGACGCCATCATCAACCAGAAAGGTACCGGCGTTAAGTGTATCTATGTGGCGGTTGGCCAGAAGGCCTCCTCCATTGCCGCCGTGGTGCGCAAGCTGGAAGAACACGGCGCACTGGCCCACACCATCGTGGTGGCTGCCGGCGCCTCCGACTCCGCCGCCATGCAGTTTATTGCCCCCTATGCCGGCTGCGCGATGGGTGAATATTTCCGCGACCGCGGTGAGGATGCACTGATTGTTTATGACGATCTGACCAAGCAGGCCTGGGCCTACCGCCAAGTGTCGTTGTTGCTGCGCCGCCCGCCGGGCCGCGAAGCCTATCCGGGCGATGTGTTCTACCTGCATTCGCGCCTGCTGGAACGTGCTGCACGCATCAATGCCGAGCATGTGGAAAAGATCACCAATGGGGAAGTCAAGGGTAAGACCGGCTCACTGACCGCACTGCCGATCATTGAGACCCAGGCCGGTGACGTGTCGGCATTCGTGCCCACCAACGTGATCTCGATCACCGACGGACAGATCTTCCTCGAAACCGATCTGTTCAATGCCGGTGTCCGCCCCGCTATCAACGCCGGCCTGTCAGTGTCACGTGTCGGTGGTGCAGCTCAGACCAAGATTATCAAGAAACTCGGTGGTGGTGTGCGTCTTGATCTGGCTCAGTACCGTGAACTTGCGGCATTCGCCCAGTTCGCGTCTGACCTGGATGAGACGACCCGCAAGCAGATTGAGCGCGGTCAGCGCGTCACCGAGCTGATGAAACAGAAGCAGTACGCACCGCTTTCCGTTGCCGAGCAGGCGTTGTCGTTGTTTGCCGCCAGCGAAGGCTTCTTGGATGATGTGGACCGCAAAAAGGTCGTGGATTTCGAGCAGGCCTTGCATGCCTATGCCAGAGCCAATAGCGCCGAATTGTTGGATCTTATCAACAAGAGCGGCGATTATAACAACGACATTGCCAACGGCATGCGCGAGACGATCAAGGCCTTCAAGGCGAGCAGCGTCTGGTAACCAGGAGCAGATAAATGGCCGTCGGTAAAGAAATCCGCACTAAGATCAAGAGCGTAAAAAACACGCAAAAGATCACCCGCGCCATGGAAATGGTGGCCGCCAGCAAGATGCGCAAGGCGCAGGACCGCATGGATGCCGCGCGTCCCTATGCGGAGAAGATCCGCAATGTGATCGGTCATCTGGCGCACGCGCATCCGGAGTACAAACATCCCTATTTGCAGGATCGGGAAGTCAAGAAGGGTGTAGGGTTTATCATCATTTCTTCTGACCGCGGTTTGTGCGGCGGACTGAACGCCAATATGTTCAAGGCCACCGTGCGCACCATGCGCGAGTGGAATGAGAAAGGTGTCAGGATTGATCTGTGCACCATAGGCGCAAAGTCCAATGCCTTCTTTAAGCGCCTGGGCGGCAATGTCATCGCGCAGTCTTCACACCTGGGCGATACACCTCAGGTGGCAGACCTGATCGGGGTGGTGAAGGTAATGCTGGATGCCTACGATGCCGGTCAAATTGACCGGTTGTTCCTGGTGTACAACGAGTTTGTAAACACCATGACGCAGCGGCCCCACGTCGAGCAACTGCTGCCGATCCACGGCGTGGATGATCCGCAGCTCAAGCATCATTGGGATTATCTCTACGAGCCGGATGCCAAAGACGTGCTGGACGGCTTGTTGATGCGCTATATCGAATCGTTGGTTTATCAGGGTGTGGTGGAAAATCTCTCCTCCGAACAAGCGGCGCGCATGGTGGCGATGAAGAGCGCTTCCGACAACGCGGGCGATCTGATTGGTGATTTGCAGTTGGCCTACAACAAGGCGCGTCAGGCGGCGATTACCCAGGAACTGTCCGAGATCGTGGCTGGCGCTGCGGCCGTATAACAAGTGGTTGGGTTGAGCCCAACCGACATCGTTTTTTTATCTTTATGTGTGAGGAACTGAAGCAATGAGCTCGGGGAAAGTGGTACAGATTATCGGCGCCGTGGTCGACGTGGAGTTTCCGCATGATGCGATGCCCAAGATTTATGATGCACTGATGGTAACGGACGTAGGTCTGACCCTGGAAGTGCAGCAACAGATCGGCAACGGCGTGGTGCGTACCATCGCCATGGGTTCGACCGATGGGCTGCGCCGCGAGCTGGCGGTAACCAACTCCGGAGCGCCGATTTCCGTGCCAGTGGGCAAGCAGACGTTGGGTCGCATCATGGACGTGCTGGGTAGCCCGATTGATGAGAAAGGTCCGATTGGTGAGGAGCAGCGTTGGGGTATCCACCGCAAGGCCCCTGCCTTCGATGAGCTGGCTGCCTCCACCGATTTGCTGGAAACCGGTATCAAGGTGATCGACCTGGTATGCCCCTTCGCTAAAGGCGGTAAGGTCGGTCTGTTCGGCGGCGCGGGTGTTGGCAAGACCGTGAACATGATGGAGCTGATCCGCAATATCGCTATTGAGCACAGCGGTTACTCGGTGTTTGCCGGCGTCGGCGAGCGTACCCGTGAAGGTAACGACTTCTACCACGAAATGAGCGAGAGTAACGTGCTCGACAAGGTGGCGCTGGTCTATGGCCAGATGAACGAGCCGCCCGGAAACCGTCTGCGTGTAGCGCTTACCGGCTTGACCATGGCCGAGTTCTTCCGTGAGGAAGGTCGTGACGTGCTGCTGTTCATCGACAACATTTACCGTTATACCCTGGCAGGTACCGAAGTGTCCGCGCTGCTGGGACGTATGCCCTCCGCAGTGGGCTATCAGCCTACGTTGGCGCTGGAGATGGGCGTGTTGCAAGAGCGCATCACCTCCACCAAAACCGGCTCGATCACCTCCATCCAGGCGGTATACGTGCCAGCCGATGACTTGACCGATCCGTCTCCGGCCACCACCTTTGCTCACTTGGATGCTACCGTGGTGTTGTCGCGCCAGATTGCCGAGCTGGGTATTTATCCTGCTATTGATCCGCTGGATTCCACCAGCCGCCAGCTTGACCCGCTGGTTATCGGCCAGGAGCACTATGATGTAGCCCGCGCCGTGCAGGGTACTTTGCAGCGTTACAAAGAGCTGAAGGATATCATCGCGATTCTGGGTATGGATGAACTGTCCGAAACCGACAAGCTCACCGTATCCCGCGCACGCAAAATCCAGCGCTTCCTGTCACAGCCGTTTTTTGTTGCTGAGGTGTTCACAGGCAGCCCCGGTAAATACGTGTCATTGAAGGATACCATTACCGGCTTCAAAGGCATCGTCAGCGGCGAATATGATCATTTGCCGGAGCAGGCATTTTACATGGTCGGCACCATTGAAGAGGCCATTGAAAAGGCCAAGAAGCTCTAATCCGGTAGTCCACGCAGGAGTAAAATATGGCCATGACCATGCACGTAGACATCGTTAGCGCAGAGGCGGAGATCTTCTCCGGCCCGGCGCACATGGTGTTCGCGCCCGGAGTGATGGGCGAACTCGGTATCATGCCGCGCCACGCCCCGCTCCTCACCCGTCTTAAAGCGGGTGAGGTAAGAGTGCGTACCCCTGAAGGCGAAGAAGAGTTTTTCTATGTTTCTGGCGGAGTTCTGGAAATCCAGCCGCATAGCATCACGATTCTCAGCGACACAGCACAGCGCGCCAAGGATCTTGATGAGGCGGCAGCGCTTGAGGCTAAGCACCACGCCGAACAGAAGCTGCAGGATCAGGTTTCCGAGTTTGATTATGCTCAGGCGCAGACCGAGCTTGCAGAGGCAATGGCGCAACTGCAGACCATACAAAAAATGCGTAAGAAGTTGGGTCGTTAAGTAGCAAGCTGTAACAGATAGCCAGAGATCCACGCGCGGGTCTTTGGCTATAGATGTTCCCCTCTAATATTTCGGGCCTCCATGCAGTTTAGAGGCTCGCTGCCATCTGTCACATGCGACAATTTGCCTTTTTCTGAAAAGTTATCAATTTATTTTTGAATTTACTATAACATGGTATGCGGGTTTACTTACTTAGTGAACCCTCTACGGGCGGGTTGCCCAGTTTTAGTCGTGCAGGGAGTGTTGCAACATTCATGGAATGACCTCGATTAGATATTTCCACCCATTGCCCCTTTCACGGGTACTCACGGTGGAGCGGCCATACCAATTGTTGCGTCCTCTTACGTCCTTTTAGGACTAGGCCCTCACTGCGAGATCTGCGTACCTCGCCCTGTCCAATGACCGTTTCTAGTTAAGGAACCCCTGATTTATTCAGAGGTTAAGCGGCACAAGGACGTGGCTGAAAAATTCTTAGGATGAATTTTTCAGAATCTTCTTAAATATAACGGTCGGGGGTATTATGAATAAAAATAAAATCATTTCATCTGTCACGTTGTTGGCGATCGGTGTGTTGAGCACGGCCGGGTCTGAGGCGAAGGAGTATCACTGTAACTTGGTGAGTGGCAGTGTGGTTTTAGTGCCAGATGCCGGGTGCGGTATCAAAAAAGCCTACCCGGGTTTGGCCTACGTTGATTTGCCTGGCACCTGTTTCTCGGTGAAGTTTACGATGGGAAAACAGAAGCTTTCCGGTGTTGCGGGGCTGACGGCCGAGGGAATGACTCATCCCTTGGAAGGGTCGCAGACACAGCGTGGCACTCCAGCGATGCTGAATGAGCAGGGTCTTCCTGCTGTTACGAATGAGTTTGGTGTTGTTGAGTCGCGGCGGCTATTTACTGGGAGAACTGCGTTATCTCTTTCTGGAGGGGAAGTCTATACGGCTGATGCCGGCGTGGCTGCAGGTTCTTCTTCCACCGAGCAAATGTTGATCACGGGTGGTAGTGGCGTCTATGCGGGTGCGAAGGGTACTATCTATGCGACCGGCGATCTTATTGGGAAGGGAGGCGGGTATTTTGGTAAAATATGTACGCCTGTTTCTCCATAAGCCCAAGTGGTTGAGTGATGTCTGATTCAAAATGAAAAGGCCGCTGTTTGCGGCCTTTTCACGTTTGCGACGAGGGTTATGTGATTTGAAATCTCTAAGAAACCGAATTAATGTCATTTTGTGCAGCTAAAGTGTGGTTTTGATTGCGCCTCATGGTTGTGAATTTAAGTCATTATTTGATGAGTCAGTACATCGAGTGTCCTGTGAGTTTCTCAGGTGCTGCAATTCTGGCATTATTAACCCCTTTTCAATCCATCGGTTATCGCTATGAGTCTTAACGTCATTATTCTTGCGGCGGGTGCAGGGACGCGGATGCGTTCCAAATTGCCCAAAGTATTGCATGAGGTGGGTGGCAAGCCCATGCTGGAGCATGTGGTGGATGCCGCGCGGCAACTCGATGCGCGGCGCATCCAGGTGGTGTACGGCCATGGCGGCGAGGCGGTGCGCTCGGCGCTTGCCCATCTGGAGGTGGTCTGGGTGGAGCAGGGCGAACAGCTCGGTACTGGCCACGCAGTAGCTCAGACGCTGCCTCATATGGGGGCGGGCGATACGGTGTTGGTGCTGTATGGCGATGTGCCGTTGATCAGCGCCGAGACGCTGCGGCAGGTGGTTGCGGTGGCGCAGCAGGATAGTCTGGGTCTGCTGACGGTGCGGCTGGATGACCCGCGTGGCTACGGCAGGATTGTGCGCGATGATCAGGGCAGCGTGGTGCGCATTGTTGAAGAGAAGGATGCCAGTACAGAGCAGCGTGCTATTGCCGAGATCAATACCGGCATGCTGGCGGTCTCGGGTGAGAGACTCCAGAAATGGCTGGCGGTGCTCGATAACAATAACGCCCAGGGTGAATATTACCTGACCGATATCATCGCCATGGCGGTGCGCGATGGCGTGAAGGTCAGTACGGTCGCGCCACGCTCGGCGGCTGAGGTCATGGGGGTCAACAACCGGGTGCAACTGGCGGAGGTGGAGCGTCATTACCAGCGCGCTCAGGCTGAGCATTTGATGCTTGCCGGCATTACTTTGCGTGATCCAACCCGCTTTGATGTACGTGGTGAGCTGAGCGCGGGCAGCGATGTGACGATTGATGTGAATGTGGTAATAGAAGGCAAGGTGGTGCTGGGCAACGGCGTGCGGATCGGTCCAAATGTGGTGCTACGCAATGCGGCCATCGGGGATGACGTGGAGATCCTGGCGCAGTGCGTGATCGAGGATGCCGTGATTGGCGCACACTGCCGCATTGGGCCGTTTGCCCGCATCCGCCCTGAGACGCGCTTGGCCGCCGATGTGCATATCGGCAATTTTGTCGAGATCAAGAAATCGGAGATCGGCCAGGGCTCCAAGATTAATCATCTGAGTTATGTGGGCGATGCCACTGTGGGTGGCAACGTGAATATCGGCGCGGGTACGATTACATGTAACTACGATGGTGCGAACAAACATCGCACTATCATCGGCAATGATGTGTTTGTCGGCTCCAGTACCCAGCTTGTCGCGCCAGTGACAGTGGGTGACGGTGCGACGATAGGCGCAGGCTCCACCATCACCCGTGATGCCCCACCCGGCGAACTGACACTGAGCCGTACGCCGCAACAAACGCGCCTTGGGTGGAAACGCCCAATTAAAAAAAAATAGGAGATTAGATCATGTGTGGCATTATCGGCGCGGTTGCGCAGCGCAACGTTGTTCCCATCCTGATCGAAGGCTTGAGCCGCCTGGAATACCGCGGCTATGATTCGGCGGGTGTGGCGGTGCTTAACGGCGGTATCAAGCGTGTCCGCGCAGTGGGCCGCGTTGCCGGCATGCAAGCCAAGGCGACGGAGGAAGGCCTGCACGGTTTGGTGGGCATCGGACATACCCGCTGGGCGACCCACGGCGGTGTCACTGAGTACAACGCCCATCCGCACATTTCCCACGGCGAGATCGCGGTGGTACATAACGGCATCATCGAAAATCACGACGAGCACCGCGCGCACCTCCAGTCCTTGGGTTATATCTTCGAGTCGCAGACCGATACCGAGGTGATCGCGCACCTCATTCATCACCATTATGCGCAATGCGGTGATTTGTTTGCCGCCACGCAGCGTGCCGTGGCTGAGCTGGTCGGTGCTTTCGCGATTGGCGCGATGGCCCTCAAGTCGCCGGAAATCATCACCTGTGCACGCGTGGGTTGTCCGCTGCTGATAGGGTTGGGCGAAGGCGAGAATTTTATTGCATCCGATGTCTCTGCCGTGCTCTCAAGCACGCGTCGCGTGATTTACCTTGAGGAAGGTGATGTCGCCGAACTGGGGCGTGATCATGTGACTATCGTTGACAGGTCGGGCGCTCAAGTCGTGCGCCCGGTGCATGTCAGTGATGTCTCGCTCGCCTCGATGGAGCTGGGGCCTTACAGCCATTTCATGCAGAAGGAGATCCATGAGCAGCCGCGCGCGCTCACCGACACCATCGAACCCGTCATCAGCGAAGGTTTTAATCCCCTGTTGTTCGGCGCCGAAGCCGAGGCGATTTTCAAGGACATAAACGGCATTCTGATTCTCGCGGCGGGCACCAGCTACTATGCGGGACTCACCGCCAAGTACTGGATCGAAGCAATCGCCAAGCTACCGGTGTCGGTGGAAATCGCCAGCGAATATCGTTACCGCGAGTCGGTGCCGAATTCGAAACAGCTCATTATCACCATCTCCCAGTCCGGTGAAACACTGGATACGATGGAGGCCTTGAAACATGCCAAGGCTTTGGGGCAGAACAAGACACTGGCCATTTGTAACGTACCGGAAAGCGCTATCCCGCGTGCCTCCAGTCTGGTGTTCTACACGCGCGCCGGTGCGGAGATCGGCGTGGCTTCCACCAAGGCCTTCACCACACAGCTCGCTGCGTTGTTTGTACTGTCAGTCACACTTGCCAACACCCGTGGTTTGCTGACGCCGGAGAAGGATGCGGAGTATCGCGACGCGTTGCGCCACCTGCCCGGTAGCGTGCAGCATGCGTTGAATCTGGAGCCTCAGGTCGCCGAGTGGGCCAAGGCGTTCGCGCACAAGCATCATGCGCTTTTCCTTGGGCGCGGCATCCATTATCCCATCGGCTTGGAAGGCGCGTTAAAGCTCAAGGAAATCTCCTATATCCATGCCGAGGCCTATCCCGCCGGTGAACTGAAGCACGGGCCGCTGGCGCTGGTGGACAGTGACATGCCGGTAGTCGTCATTGCCCCAAATGACGCGCTGCTCGAAAAGGTGAAATCCAATATGCAGGAAGTCCGCGCGCGCGGCGGCGAACTTTTTGTCTTCGCCGATCTGGACAGCCATTTCGCGGAAAGCGAGGGCGTTCACGTTATCCGCACGCCACGCCATGCCGGCATGCTCTCGCCTATCGTCCATGCCATCCCGGTGCAAATGCTCGCCTATCATGCGGCATTACAGAAAGGCACCGACGTCGACAAGCCGCGTAATCTGGCCAAGTCGGTGACAGTGGAGTAGGGGGATGCGTGATTCACCTACCATGTAGGAGTAGGACAAAATGATGGCAGCACCGCATCGGTCTACTATGGCTGAGTGACCAGCTTCGGACTGAGATAGGCTGCCTGGCTCATGCCCATCAGGGCGACCATTTCCCATGGAACGTCCCATAGCACGCCATCAAGAACGCTCTTGACCATAAACAGCACCACGGTCAGGCCGGTCCAAAACACCATCTGCGCTCGCGCTAATGATAGTTGTTGCTGGCCGTTTTCATCTGTAGCACAGACAAGGTCGCAAAACTGCGGCTTTATCGCTGCTGATGGAGCAGGTTGTATCGCCTGGCCGCTGCCTGTTCCTTTCCCGTCTCCTTTGACATAGCTAATGCCGCCTGTGGCTAAGGACATCCCCATGAGTACAACAATCGTTTCCGGAATGTCTGGCACATCCAGCTTTAATAATCCATATCCACCGACCACCATGCCAATCGCCAAGGTCCACAAAGCCACTTGGGTGCGCGAGAGCGACAGCCGTCCATCACTGCCGCAGAAAAATAATATGACGGGATGTCCCGTGCGCCTCGCGAGCAGCACGATCAGCGTGAGAAACAGGCCGACGATCGCCACTGCCCATGCGGCGGCTACCCCGATGTTACCCAGGTTGATTTCGTGCGAGGCGACAACCGTTTGTTCTACTGGCCCGGTAGGTGTCGATTCCGACCAAACCAGTATGGGTGTAAGGCGAATCATCCCTTTGTATGGTGGCGCTGGGTACTTCTGCAAATCGAATAAGAGCAGGGTTCCCGTCATCTGGACCTTCTGATCAGCCACCGTCTCGGTGCTGATCTGGTTGCGTGCTATTATGCGCGGTTTGATTCTTTCAAACTCCCCCTTCTGCACAGGCGAGATGGTGTGGCTGGCCTGTAACAATAAGCGAGGCTGCATATCGGGCGTGATATCGTGTGTCACGAATACGCGGAACGGATGTGACATCAATTGTCCATCCGCGACAAACAGTTCAATGCCAGAACTATTGGCGTCTTGCGCTTCGCCTATGGAGGCCAGTGCAATCCAAAGCATAGCGATGACGGGCCAGCGGCGTAGGTTGATTGAGAGGCGTATAACCATACAAGCATCGTGTCCGATTAGTACTGACAAGCCTGAGAAGAAAGGATCTGGAATGCGCTGGATACTTGCATCATAAGCCACGCCGAATCCTGGATCAATGCATTGTTTTGATTCCTGCGTGGCGTGCCTGTACCTACGAATCTCGGTGGCGGCCATCTCCGTCCCGCGCATCACAGTTACGAGGATGCCAGTCCTGTGCGGCTCTGCAGCGGTGAGTCGCGAATGGGGTTACAGCCAGCACGCTTTATTGTTTCGACCTGTGCCGTGGCGGTTGATCGGGCTATTCCGTTAAAATGCCGCATCTATCATGGTGGCAAGCGCAAGTGGCGCCCTGGGTGGTAGTTGGGAGATGGCTTCTAACGCCAACTTACCGGAGTTAAGGCGGAATGCGGCAAGTTGATCAATTATGTCCGTGCGGCTTGGGACAGGACTATGCGGCCTGTTGCGGGCGTTATATCGGTCGCGCGGCCGCCGCACCCACTGCGGAGGCATTGATGCGCTCACGTTATAGCGCGTATGTGCGCGGTGACGCGAAATATTTATTACACACCTGGCATGTCTCCACCCGGCACCAGGATCTGGAATTGGATGCGGAGCGGGCCGTGAAATGGCGTGGCCTGGAAATCCTGGTGACCGAGGCGGGTGGAGGTGGCGATGCCCAGGGTGTAGTGGAGTTTGTCGCCCGCTACAAAGTAAATGGGAAGTCTTGTCGGCTCCATGAGCGCAGCCGCTTCGTCAAAGAGGATGGGCGGTGGTTTTATGTGGATGGTGACGTCAGGTAACCGCGAGGTGCATTAGGTGTTTGGTTGGGTGAGTGATTATGGTTGATCAGACGTTGTCGCCTTATGTCCGTTTGGGCGGTGAACAGGCGGCGTACCGCCGCATACATCGCCATGAATAGAAGCCTGCAGTTACCATGGGACCCGGAGTTTCCGTCCCGCTCACCCCTCTATGAACCCTTGCATCGATGGGCGGATGAGTTCTCGTCGTTTAGAGACGCATGGCCTGCTTTGGATGATTATCAGCGTGTATTAGATGACCATGGCGAGCCGATTCTGACTGCAACTGGCAAGCCGATAAGAATCATCAGGCAGGAGGCAAGCCCTGGCCGCTTTGAAGAGCATTATGCGCCGAGAATATATATCACGGGCGAGATACAAACCCGGACCGAAAATTGGCATGATTTTTTTCAACTTCTCACGTGGTTAATATTTCCAAGAACCAAGGCAGTGATTAACGCTATTCATATTCCTGCAGTCAAGCAGCGTCTTTGTGGCGGGGCCGAGCCGGGGCGTCGCTCCGCGATAGAAAATATGCTTTCACTGTTCGATGAAGGTGGTGCCATTGTTGTTTCTTCGGATAAGTCCTTGCTGCAATTGATCCGTGACTTTCGCTGGAAAACATTGTTCTGGGAGCGGCGCGACGAGCTTGCGGCAAAGATGCGGTGCATCACCTTTGGTCATGCGCTGTATGAAAAGGCTTTGGCGCCTTATGTCGGTATGACGGCCAATTGCATCCTGCTGCCGGTTGACGACGATTTCTTTGCCAAGGAATTGGCTGAACAATTAGCCTGGCTTGATGCCCAATTGGCGCAGATGTTCGCCACTGGCGAGGCGCTGAGCCAGCCCCATGACCTGTCTCCCCTGCCTATACTAGGCCTGCCCGGCCTCGATCCTGATAATGAGCAGGAAAAGTATTATGACAATACCGGATATTTCAGGCCCGCACGTAGAGTGCGATAACGAAGGTATTGCACCTCTGGTTCAGCTACAATAGCCCCCTTCCCCAGGCTTCTGTGACCCCTTAATGTCCGACTTAAACCCCCGCCAACGCGCCGCCGTGCGGCATCTGGATACCCCATTACTGGTGCTTGCCGGTGCGGGCAGCGGCAAGACGCGCGTCATTACACAAAAGATCGCCTATCTGATCCAGGAGTGCGGCATCGCGCCGCGCCATATCGCTGCCGTGACCTTCACCAACAAGGCCGCCCGCGAGATGAAGGAGCGCGCGGGCAAGCTGCTGGGCGGCAAGGATAGCCGCGGACTGATGGTGTCTACCTTTCATACCTTGGGGTTGAATATTATCCGTCGCGAGTTCAAGGCGTTGGGATACCGGTCGGGGTTCTCGATTTTTGATGCGCAGGACTCCGCCACCCTGCTGCGCGATTTGATGCACAAGGCATTTTCCGGCGACGGTGAACAAACAGAAAAAGTTCAATGGCAGATATCGCGCTGGAAAAGCATGGTGGTCAATCCAGAGCAGGCGTTGGAGTTGGCGGGCGGTGATGCCATATTGACCGCCGCCTCGGCAGTCTATGGCGAGTACGAGCGTCACCTCAAGGCATACAATGCCATGGATTTCGACGATTTGATCTTGAAGCCGGTGACGCTGTTCGCAAGCCACCCGGAAATCCTTGATGCCTGGCAAAACCGCATCCGCTATCTGCTGGTTGATGAGTATCAGGATACCAACGCCAGCCAGTACCGCATGGTGCGGCTGCTGGTCGGCCCGCGCGGGGCGCTCACCGTGGTGGGCGATGATGACCAATCCGTCTATGCCTGGCGTGGCGCGCAGCCGGAGAATCTCGCCCTGTTGCAGGACGATTTCCCGCGCTTGACGGTGATCAAGTTGGAGCAGAATTACCGCTCCACCGGCTGCATCCTCAAGGCCGCCAATCGCCTGATCGCCAACAACCCCCACGTCTTCGAGAAGGCGCTGTGGAGCGACAAGGGCTTTGGTTCGCAGATCCGAGTGATTCAGGCGCGCAACGACGAGCATGAGGCGGAGCGGGTGGTTTCGGAGCTGGTCAGCCACAAATTCAAGCACCGCACTGAATTTCGCGATTACGCTATTCTCTACCGTGGCAATCACCAGTCGCGCCTCTTTGAGCGCATGTTGCGCGAGCAGCGCATCCCCTATTTCCTGAGCGGCGGCACCTCGTTTTTCGCGCACACCGAAGTCAAAGATGTTATGGCCTATTTGCGTCTTCTGGTGAATCCGGATGACGACAGCGCGTTTCTGCGCGTGGTGAACACGCCGCGCCGTGAGATCGGCCCCACCACACTGGAAAAACTCGCCGACTACGCCACCGCGCGTGGTACTAGTCTGTTGACCGCAAGCTTCGAGCTGGGATTGGAGCAGCATCTATCCGAACGTGCCGTCACCAAGATCCGCTATTTCTCTGAGTGGCTGGTGGACCTGGGTGACCGCGCCAAGCGTGGTGACCCCATTGCCGCAGTTAAAGATATGATCCGCACCATGGATTACGAAACCTGGCTCAAGGACACCTGCAAGGATCTCAAGACCGCCGAGCGGCGCATGGAAAACGTCAACGAACTGATCGCCTGGTTGCAGCGCCTTTATGAGCCGTCTGAAGGCTTTGGCGAAAATCAGCAGGAAAAAAGCCTGGCCGACCTGGTTTCGCATATGACGCTGATGGATATCCTGGATCGTGGTGAGGATGAAAACACCAGCGATTGCGTACACCTGATGACGCTGCATGCCGCTAAGGGACTGGAGTTTCCGCATGTTTTTCTGATCGGCATGGAAGAGGAGTTGCTGCCGCACCGCACCAGCATCGAGGAAGGCAATGTGGAGGAAGAGCGGCGGCTGGCTTATGTTGGCATCACCCGCGCCCGCGAGACCCTTACCTTCACCCTTGCCGGACAGCGTAAACGCTACGGCGAGACGATTACCTGCGAACCCAGTCGGTTTTTGAAGGAGTTGCCGGAAGAGGATCTGGTCTGGGAAGGCGTGGGGACCGAGGTTGACCCACAAATTCGCCAGGAGCGCGGCCAGGCGCATCTGGCGAATCTGCGCAATTTGCTCGGGGGCGGGTAAGGGCGCGGCGTCGTAGAGCACGCGCGCTATCCTGATGTAAATTGCCCATGGAGATATGTTAAACTGCCGTAAAGGTATTCCGGTTCATTGGCCCAGGCACGGGTTCGTCATAACAAACAAAATTGTGGAGAATGCAATGTTGCCAAAGAAAGTGTGGTTAGGCCTGGGCTTAATGTTTGCAGCCAGCGGCGCGTATGCGCAATCCTATGTAATGAATTTTGGCACTCCGTTGAACAGCGGCGCGCCTGCCGCTACCGTGGCTACGCTTACCCTGACTCAGGATGGCGGCGATGTAGACTTCTCGTTAACCAAGGTGTCTGGTGTAAGCGGCCTGGGCAGTAGTTCATTCATTTCGGAGCTGTCGTTGACGTATTCCGGTTCTGCGCTGTTGGGGTCGTTTGGTAACGTCGGCAACCAGGCAATTGGTGGGTTTAAGGTTGATCCGTCCGGGAAGGACGCCGGCTACGATTTTGCCATCCAGGTGAAGTTCCCTACCTCCAACGGCAAGAATTCGGACAGGTTCGTAGATGGTGACGTGGCCTCATGGACGCTCACCAATGCCAAAGTGAACAGCTTTTTGGCGCCCATTTCCGGCAGCGGTGCCAATGCCTTGGGCATGGTGCATGTGCAGGGCGCGTTGGGAGGCGACTCTTTCAAATACGTGGTCACACAGGACGGCTTGATTTCGCCCGTACCGGAGGCACAGACCTGGGTTTCCATGCTGGCCGGGCTGGTTGTGATAGGTCTGGTGCTGACGCGCCGTAACAAGGTTGGCGCGCAACGCACCCAGCTTTCTTCCGCCGCATAAGTTTTTGCCCGGCGCGCAGAGGTTACCTCTGCGCGCCGTGGTTTTTCCTTCCTCGCCAATCTCCCTGTGGCTTTTGTCCAGCTTCAAAAATATCGCCCTCCTTTGCCAGGCCATACTCCACCTCGTCCAACTGCCGTTTCTGGGTTGTTTACTTTCCCGGTGGTGTATCCATCTTTTTTTCGCCAACCGGCACATCAATGACGGGATTATCCCACGAGCCTTTCACTGTGTATTGGTAGCGGGTAAGGCGGTCAAGGCCGGGTTGAAAAAGTTTCTGAAACAAGAACACCGCCGCGCCGAGAGGTAACCCCCCCGCCAAGGCGCCCGCCAAGGGAAGCGTGGTGGATGAGCGCGGCGTGACGGTGACGCGTTGGTCGTAATCCTTGGCCGCCAGTCCTACCC
Organism: Gammaproteobacteria bacterium; assembly: GCA_040183005.1. Lineage (NCBI taxonomy): Bacteria > Pseudomonadati > Pseudomonadota > Gammaproteobacteria > Gammaproteobacteria bacterium. Next base: position 15,590 of record JAMPIW010000001.1, on the reverse strand, counting down.
GGCCTTGAATGGCAACCTTGGCCACCGGACCCTCCATGGCAAGATTGTCGGTATTGGCATTGCCATCCTTGATGGAAAAATCCCCGTCGATGCGGTCGAACGTGAAGCCTTTGGAGAACAAGTCATTGAAATTTAGCGTCCCCAACAGGCCGAACACCCTCCCCGCGCCGGGTTCGATACCTAGTATCCGTCCTTTTTTGAAATTCAAGCGCAGGCTGCCATTGAGCCGCTCGTATGAAAACGCGCTGGGCGCTCCGGCCCAACGCGCTACGATATCGCTGCGGCCTTTGCCGTTCTCGATGGCGCCCCCATGACCAAACAGAGCGAACGTTTTCTCAAGATCGTCACTCTCCATGGCGATAGTGAAGGACGACACCTGCCGCCCCTTGTCGATCACCCAATCACCCGACGAGGTAATACGCAAGGTGTCGGACACCATGGACAGGTTGTCCAGATGCAGGCCTGCGGGACGCTGGGATGTCGCTGCGGTGAGGGCACCAAAATCGTTGCCGGCGTAAGTAAAATGTTTGACTTGCAGGCGTATGGGCGGAATCTGGCGCGGATCAGTCTCAATTTCGCCCGCGCCTTTTCCTTCCGGCATTTTTTCCAGGGCAAGGCGCTCCAGATCCACAACTACGGGAGAGGACGGCGCATGAGGAAGCTGCACCCCACCCGCCAGCCTGGCGCTATCAATATTGGCGCGCCAGGTCTGTGGCGTATTTTCAGCCCGCAGATCGACCTTGCTGAAGCGCTGCCCGAAGATTTCCAGTTCGCCGATACGCAGATCGATGCTGCTTAAATCGTGAGTTGGCGCCGACGCGACGCTGTCTTTGCCCGGCTTCATGAAGGACACCCACTCTGTCGCGGAGATACGCGGCGCCTCCCCTGCGATGCGCAGACCTTTCCGCTCGGGCAGTGCCGCCGCGCTACCACCAAAACGCAGCTCACCACGTTCCAGATCATTGTTTGAGGCAAGCGTAAATATGCTTCTCAGATTGTCACCATAGCGCACAGTAAATGGGGTGTCCTGTGTTCGCGGAAAAGCGGTTTCAACCACCAGCGCGCGTCGCTGTGCCGCAGCTTTGTCCAGCGGGTCCGGGAGTGTTACCGCCATGCCTTTCAGGTCAGACTCAACGCGCAATTCCGCGCTTGTTGTTTTGTCCTGCCCCTCACGAATACGCAACGTGGCCAGCCAATCCGCGTTGCCTTCGAGGTGCTTCAAAAGCGGGGATTTAAATTGCCGCACAAGATCATTAGCCGTAGCCTTGCCGCGCGCGTCAAAACGGAGCACGCCATCCTGCGGCGAAGATGGCGTATCCACGCCGATGACGGCCTCCTGACCCAGCAGTTGGGCATGGACGCCGCGCGCCGTCAGGCTGGACTCGGTATAGCCCAGCACGCCGTTCACGTGCGTCAGTTCAAGATCACCATCGGCGAGAATCAGCGTGCTGTTATCAAAATTCAATGCGCCCTTGATTTGATTTGGATGCTGCGATGACAGCGGCATGAGCACATCAAGGTCGAGTGTGCTGTGCCCACTAGCGCGGGCTTTGTCGAGATATTTGCCAAGGATTTCATGGAGCGGGCTTTCCCTGACAAAGCGTAGCGCATCACCCGTTGGCCCCTGTGCCTTGCCGTGAATGGTAAGAATGGCCGGCGTTGCTCCCATGTCACTAATTGCGACGTGTGTTTGATTGATTGCGGAATCGAAAGCCTTGCCGCCAGTGGCGTTGAGCTCCATGCTGTGGCCACTGAAAACAACCTCGGTTTCGATCTCTTCCAGGCGCGGCCAGCCAGGGGCATAATCAAGAATGCCGTCGATGACATTAAAGCGCACCTCAAAGCGGCCCGTGCCGTGAGCGTAAGGAAAGTCACTGACACGGCCATGCAGCAACATCGTCCCCGACGTTACTCGCCCACTGACTATGGCGCTATCCAACCACTGCACAACATCAACCGGCATCACATCGACGGGCAGGTAACGCGAGGTGTGCTCCGCATTGCCGTTTTCAAAATTGGCCACAAGATTGAGAAAGGGCGATGCGCCATTGTCCGGTATATCCACCACGCCATTAACACGTCCGCTCAAGTCCGCATTGCGTAGCACCAGGTCATTGGCTTGAACGCGCCACGCGCCGTCCTGATGGCGCCAGGCTATATGGCCCGTCGGGCTACCGGCAGACAAGGGGCCGCGAAACAAAGTGCCGAAATCAACGATGGTCGGTGCGGGTTTCAAGCCACCCCCTGTACCTGCCAATGCAATCACGCCGGATTGATCATCCATGCGCAGCGCGCCACTCAGGCCAGCCCCGGTAACGGCGGGGATATTTTTCCAGCGCTGCATAACGAGATTTTGAAACTGGGCGTGGGCGGCATAGGAGGAGTGTCCTGCTTCCTCGCCAGACCGAAAACGGATATAGGCATCGCGCAGATCAGCGCTGGGCTGTAATGCTGCCAAGGCGTCGCGGCTGGACGTGTCGAGCATATTGCTTAACGTTAGTAACGCCGCGGCATCCTGCAACCGCAACCGGCCAACGCCCGCTTCAAGCACGGACGCCTGCCCATTGCGCGTCATGGTGGCTTTAAAGGAGGTGGCGGGCAATATGGCGCTGCCATTGCTCGCAAGCACAAAGCGATCCACATCAAGTTTCCAGCCTTGGCGTATCTGCCGCTGCCAGACAAAGCGCCCAGAGAGCGTGGCGATATCGACAGGCGTCAGGGGGCCGCTGTCCTCCGGTCTCTGGCCCGCCGTCAAAAGCACATCACGGACACTCGCTTCGCCCGTCAGCCGTTGCAGGCGGGCATGTTGCCATTCGGCCCACAACTTGACATCGGCTATACCCTTGCCGGCGGTGAGGCCCATTGCCTCGTGCCCATCCAGCCACTGCCCCAGGTTCACCCCCGCGCCATCCACGTACCCCCTGCCTGACCAGGCATTCGCCTGAAACACGTTGCCCGTCAGATCAAGCGCAAAGGTAATCTTATTGCCAAGGCCAGCCGGCAGGACGACAGCGCCCGACAACCGATGCCGTTGTCCATCGTTACGCAGATCCAGGTTGACGCCGGTAAAGTTTCGCTCGCGCCCGGTGCTCATATCGCGCCAGTGCACCTGGCTGTTTTTGACAACCAGGTAGGACTGGCTCAGCAACCATTGCTGCAACATCTCCTGAAGATGAGGATCAGGCGGCATGCCTTCCAGGCCAGCGATAGTAAAACTACCGTCCAAATTCCGCAGCACGGAGAGATTAGCGCCCACCACTGTCAGTTCACTGGGTTCTGGTCTACCGCGCCATATTGACGCGAGCAGGTCAATGGAAAGTTGCGCCTCTTTGAAACACATCACGGGACGCACTCCCTGCTTTTCCAGCAGACAGATATCCCTTAGGGCAAGACGAGGACTCAGCCCGCGCCATTGCACATGAATGGCGCCCACGGCGACCGGCAACCCAGTATATTCAGATACCCAGCGCTGGATATCCTCGCGGTATTGCCCCGCCTCCGGCAACCACAGGCGCGCCAAGGTAAATGCCACTGCCAGCAACATCACTACGGCAGCGAACAGCGGCCAAGCCAGCGACCGGTAATAACGGGCTATACTTCGATGCGGTTTCACAGCAAACTTTGACGGCAAACGTTAGAGGGTACGGAAAAGAGCCATATCACATGGGTACGACATCGAACTGCTCTTGGGCATAAAGTGTTTCCACCTGAAACTTTATCGGCTTGCCGATAAATGCCTCCAGCTCGGCAACAGTGGCCGACTCCTCTTCCAGAAGCATATCCACCACGACCTGTGGTGCCAACACCAAAAGCTGTTTTGCATCGAACTGGCGCACAGCACGCAGAATTTCACGGAAAATTTCATAACATACGGTTTCCGGCGTCTTCAGTATGCCGCGTCCGCTGCAGGTGGCGCATGGCGCGCACATCACATGCGCCAGGCTCTCGCGGGTGCGTTTGCGTGTCATTTCAACCAGCCCCAACGCCGAAACACCACTGATATAGCACTTGGCATGATCGCGCTCCAGGCTTTTCTCAAGGGCACGCAACACCTGACGCTTGTGATCCTCTTCGGTCATATCGATAAAATCGATGATGATGATGCCGCCCAGATTGCGCAAACGCAGTTGGCGCGCAATCGACTGCGCCGCCTCAAGATTGGTCTTGAAGATGGTCTCTTCCAGATTGCGGTGCCCGACGAACGAGCCGGTGTTCACGTCAATAGTGGTCATCGCCTCGGTCTGATCAATGACCAGATAGCCGCCCGACTTGAGTTGAACCTTGGACTCCAGCGCCTTCTGGATCTCATCCTCCACGGAATACAGGTCAAAAATCGGGCGCTCGCCGGGGTAGTATTCTATGCGTGGCACCAGGTCAGGAATAAAATTTTCGGCGAACTCGACCGCACGACGATGGGTCTCACGTGAATCAATGCGCACCTTTTCCACCGCGCTTGCGACCAGATCACGCAGAATGCGCAAACCCAGCGGCAGATCTTCATGCACTACAGCGCCCGCAGACAGTGAAGGAATACGCTCGCGGATCGACTCCCATAAGCGGCACAGAAATTCCATGTCCGCGCGCAAGGCCTCCTCCGTTGCCCCTTCCGCCGCAGTACGCACGATAAAACCTGCATCCATACCGGACAAAAAAGACGCCGCAACCTCTTTGAGACGCTGCCGTTCCTGCTCGTTCTCGATGCGCTGTGATACCCCGACGGTGCGGATCCCCGGCATCAATACCAGATAGCGCGATGGGATGGAGATATGCGTAGTCAGGCGCGCCCCTTTGCTGCCCAATGGATCTTTCACCACCTGCACCAGCACCTCCTGTCCTTCCCTGAGCAAATCGGTGATCAAATCCGTTTTTTTGTTCTCGGCAGGCTTTTCCTCACCGGGCATAGGCGACGCCGATATATCCGATGCGTGCAGAAACGCAGCCCGCTCCAGTCCAACCTCGACAAAAGCCGCCTGCATCCCCGGCAAAACCCGGCTGACCCGGCCCTTGTAAATATTACCCACCAGACCGCGACGCCCGGTGCGCTCGATACACACCTCCTGCAACACGCCGTTTTCGACAGTCGCCACACGCGTTTCCCGCGGCGTGATATTGATCAGTATTTCCTCACTCACGCATTTATCCTGCAAAAATTTCTTATATTTAGCCGCGGATCATACCGAGGCCACAGAGAATTCATATGACGTGTTGCGTCTGTTCGGCAAAAAAACAGATCCCGTCAACCGCCAAAAACATCGACCCCAAACTCGCCCAACAGCTCGGCAGTCTCATACAGCGGCAGCCCCATCACTCCGGAAAAACTCCCTTCCAGGCGCGAGATAAAAACGGCTGCGCGTCCCTGGATGGCATAGCCTCCCGCTTTATCAAGCGGCTCGCCGCTGTCCCAATAGGCCTCACGTTCCGCCGCTGTGATGGTGCGGAAGGTCACTGTGCTGACGCTCAGGCGCGCCGCCTCCCGCTCATTATCCACCAGCGCCACCGCAGTCAAGACCTGGTGGCTGCGCCCCGAGATCCGCGCCAGCATCGCCAGCGCATGTTCGCGGTCATGCGGCTTACCTAGCACCTCGCCGTCAAGCACTACAGCAGTATCCGCGCCCAGAACCGGATATCGCGCCTGCGGATCCAACGACCGCCAGCCAGCGCGCGCCTTTTCCAGTGCCAGGCGTAAGACATACATTTCAGGCGTTTCGTGCAAGCGCACATCTTCATCAACGTCCACGACCAGCGTCCGGTAGCGGATCCTGATCTGTTCGAGCAACGTGCGCCGCCGCGGTGATGAGGAAGCCAGATAAATATTAAGGTCTTGCATTGAAGGGGAAGTTTCAGGTTTTAAGCGGCAAGATGCAAGCACAGCGTACTTTTCACTGAAAGCATGCCACAAAACATAGTAAAATACTGGAAAATAGTATTTGTTTGTTGCACTATAGAGCCAGCGGCCCATGCTGGCTATGAACCACGGGCACGGATGCCCGTTTCGCCATGCACACCATCACTCGCGCAAGGAGGCTGTTAATTCATGATGACATTTCAAGCAAATGCGGCTCTGCCCAAGTATTTCCTTGCAGGCATATTGGCATTCGCCGGCTTACCCACACTGGCGGACACGTTTCCCTTGCCCCTGCCCGGCACCGATGTTATCGGCGAACTGCGCGTGGTAATGGCCCGCCAGGAAGACACCCTGCTGGACATCGCGCGGCGTTACAATCTTGGCTATAACGAAATCACCGACGCCAATCCCACGGTCGACCCCTGGTTGCCCGGCGCGGGGACGCCGGTATTGCTGCCAACCCAATTCATCCTGCCCAACGTGCCGCGGCAAGGTATTGTCCTAAACATCGCCACGATGCGCATGTTTTATTATCCCATGCCTAAGCCGGGAGAGTCCCCTGTAGTCATCACTCACCCGGTTGGCATCGGCAAAGAGGGCTGGTCTACCCCTCTGGGCGCCACCAAAGTGGTCTCCAAGCAGAAGGACCCCACTTGGAATGTTCCGGTTTCCATTCAGGAAGAGCACGCCAAGAAGGGTGAGCCGTTGCCGTCGGTAGTGCCGCCCGGCCCCGACAATCCACTGGGACAATACGCCTTCCGGCTTGGCCTGCCCAGCTATCTCATCCACGGCACCAACAAACCTTCCGGCATAGGCATGCGCGTCAGCCACGGATGCATTCACCTGTACCCCGAGGATATCGCCAGACTGTACGACCAAATCCCCGTCGGCGTCTCCGTCCAGATCTCGAATCAACCGTACCTTGCCGGCTGGCGAGATGGCACATTGTACCTGGAAACACATAAGCCACTGGAAGAAGACGCCAAAGCGCTGGATGGCAATCTGACGCCCGTGGTCAACGTCATTATTGGCGCCACGGGCGAACGGCGCCGCGACATTAACTGGCGCAACGTCATCCGCATCACCCGGCGCGGGGGAGGATACCCTCTGCCCATATCGGCAAACAGCCCGGCGCTGGAAGATATCATCACGGACCTCCCCCTCGTCAACGAGCAACGGGAAACGCCCGCACCCGCCAGCGTAGTGCCCGCACATAGCGCCAATGCAGAAAAAAATGATGCGCCATCGCCTTCATCCGAAGTGGCGGCATTCGATGCCAAGCGATGGTATGTGCAGGCCGGCAACTTCAAAAATATGGGCAAGGCGCACCGCTTAACCGCCATGCTACGCCATCTGGGGCCACCCATTCCGGCGCTGCATGTTGCCGCACCGGGAGGATATCGCGTCCTGGCCGGCCCTTTTATCAGTAAAACCGAAGCGCAATCCCATCAAAAACTCATCCAGGTCCGTCTGGGACTTGAGACCTTTATCAAGCCGCCGGAAATTAAACGCCAGATCAACTAAAGCGGGACGCATCGAGAATCTTTTCAGGCTGCAGAGAATTGCCCTCTGGAGCCATGAATGATTTGAAGAGGGGGCTGAAACTCTTCGAGATAAACTGCGGGGCTAGTCCTATTCGGACTTAGGGGTCGTAGCGAGAAAGTAGGAGGGCGATGACAGTTTGCGTTCGTGACACGCGGCCGACTGGCTGTTAGCAGCTTTCAGTGGCACTAATTCGCCGCTTAATCTCCAGCGCTACGGCCAATGCGCCATCGACTGAACTATCCACGCAAGTATAGTGCCCCATTTTGCGCCCAGGGCGGGCTTCGCGTTTGCCGTAGAGATGGAGTTTGGTTTGGGGATGCATAAGAAGGTGCTCCCACTGCGGCGCGCCCTTGCCCCACAGGTCGCCGATGAGATTGACCATTACGGCGGGGGTAAGCAGGCGGGTGTCGCCGAGCGGCAGGCCGCATAGGGCGCGCACTTGTTGTTCGAACTGGTTGGTAACGCAGGCGTCTAGCGTGTAGTGGCCGCTGTTGTGAGGGCGCGGGGCCATTTCATTGATGAGCAGGCGTTCGCCTTGTAAAACAAAAAACTCCACGGCCAGCACGCCGCAATAATTGAGCCGCTCCGCCAGGGCGATGGCAGTCTGTGTGGCCTTGAGTGCCAGATCACCGGAGATACGCGCAGGGACGATGCTCACGTCGAGAATGCCATCGCGGTGCTGGTTTTCGGCCGCTGGATAGACAGCGGTTTGACCATCCGCGCCACGTGCCAGCACCACTGAAACTTCCAGCGCCAGCGGCAGCAATTCTTCCAGCACGCAGGGCACGGCGCCCATTTCATTAAAGGCCGCCAGCGTCTCTTCAGCGCTGTTCACCCGCGCTTGGCCCTTGCCGTCGTAACCAAACTGGCTAACCTTGAGCAGGGCAGGAGCACCGATCTGCTGCACCGCCTGGGCTATATCTTGCTGTGAGTGGATCACGGCGAAGCGGGCGCAGGGAAAACCGTTTGCCGCCAGGTAGCTCTTTTCCGTGATGCGATCCTGGGCGACCGCCACCGGCTCCGCCGCCGGGCGTGCTATGCAGAATTGGGCGAGAAAACGCAGGGTATCGGCGGGAACATTTTCGAACTCAGTGCTTATGGCGGTACAGGTTTCACCGAGCTGCTCCAACGCCTTCCTGTCAGCAAAGTCGGCAACGATATGGACGTCGGCAAAGTGCGCCGCAGGGCTGTCAGGGTCGGGGTCCAGGACGGTGACCTGATAGCCCATGGTGCGCGCCGCGACAGCAAACATTCGGCCCAGCTGGCCACCACCAAGGATGCCTAGCATCGCACCCGGCAATATCATTGAGGCGCGGGCAGTTCCATCGCCAAAACAGTTTCTTTCTGGCGGGAGCGAAAGGCGTTGAGGCGTTGCGCAAGATCGGGGTTGGTGCGCGCCAGCAGGGCAGCGGCAAACAAGCCGGCATTGGCGGCGCCCGCCTCGCCGATGGCGAAGGTGGCGACAGGAATGCCCTTGGGCATCTGTACGATGGACAGCAAGGAATCCATGCCGTTGAGGTGTTTGGATGGTACTGGCACACCGAGCACCGGCACGATAGTTTTGGCGGCCAGCATCCCCGGCAAATGCGCCGCGCCACCCGCGCCCGCAATAATGCAGGCGAGGCCGCGCGCCTCGGCGGTCTCGGCATATTCAAAAAGGAGATCAGGCGTGCGGTGCGCCGACACTACTTTGGCTTCATACGGAATACCAAAGGCGTCTAGCTGTTTGACGGCATGCTGCATGACATCCCAGTCACTGTTGCTGCCCATCACCACACCGACCAGTGGATTGCTCATGTCTTCGATCTTTTATGTATGCCGGGATTTCTGTTGTGGCGCGCCCGAGAGGATTCGAACCTCTGACCTTTGGGATCGGAACCCAACACTCTATCCAACTGAGCTACGGGCGCGGAATCGCGTAGAATAACTTATTCCTGGGGGTAACGTCCATATACAAACAGACGTAAAACAGAAACCCCTAGTTTTTAACGGGAGGTATCGTACGATGGTAGAGAAGCTCAGCACCACCGACATCGAACAACGAATCGTGCTTATCCGGTTAACGCACCCAAGTGCGTATAAGGCGCATTGCCGACATACACGCCGGTATGGCGAGGCCGTTTCACGGAGGACATTATGCCTTGGTTCGCGCCAGAAAACCCTATAGCGCCTCGATTAGGCCGTCTGTCTGGCATCAATTTAGCTTAGGGCGTTGGGTGTGACAACCGGATAAGCACGGTTCATAGGCGGAACAGGCCTCCATCGCGGAAAGGACATGCGCCAGTCCGGGATGCTTGCCGCGCCGGGCAATCACCTTGGCCACCAGGTCTTCTTTGCGGATGTGTGGTTTGTTGACGTGCTCTATGGACACGCCCTGCGCAGTGGCGAGTTCATGCGCGTGCTTACGGATGCGCTCGCGCAAAGGGTCGGCAAAGACTTTGGCATAGTCAAATATCTTGATATGGCGGGAATACAGGAAGCTGGTCATGCCGCCCGCATAGCAGGCACCGGGCAATGTGCCCGTGATAATCATCCGGTCATAGCAGGAAAGCACACCCAGCAGGTCTGCTTGGTAACGTTCGGTCAGCAGTTTCATGATCGGCGTCTCCTCGGAAGGTGGGCTACGCGGACTTTAACCTTTTTGGTTCCGGCTCGTCCGGCTTAGGGTAATGTTTTTTTAGAAAAAATCAGATATATAACTCCATTTTCGCCGTCTCATTCATGGCCAGCTTCCAATATCATCAAAATCCTTTTAAGCTCCGTCGGTAAAGTTTACACTACCCGCTTCATCAAGCCCGCTGACGAAACCAATATCACATTGTTTATAATAAATTTTATTGAATGCAAAAATTTATGGCGTAAATTATGCCGATAAGCATTTGCCTTTGGTGCTTTACGGGGAGATGTAACCTGAAAATGGCGGGGCACGATAAGGCTGGTTCAAAACATCTTGTTAACCGCCGTTTTTAAGTTTTAAGGGGAACTGGGGTTAATTCGGGAGGAAAATATGAAGAAAACAGAAAAATCGAAGACATGCCATGCCTTAGTGATGGCCGCGTTTGTGACGCCATTTCTTGTGGCCAGCCAATCCACATTGGCTGCGGTTCTGGGGGGTGAGGTACCTCTGCATGGTTTTGCCGATATCGGCTATAGCCACGTTAGCAAGAATTTAAACGGTGACAAGCCCGAACGCGGCTTTGCCTTGGGTTCGCTGGACTTGTTTTTTACGCCGCAATTTGGCGATCGGGTCAAGATGTTGGCGGAACTTTATTTTGAGTTTGAAGAGACGGGCGGGATGGTCACGGATCTGGAGCGGCTCCAGCTGGGATACGCGATCGGCGACAGGACTACCGCCTGGGTCGGGCGTTTCCATACGCCTTTGGGTTATTGGAATACCGCCTATCACCATGGCGCCCAAATTCAAACTTCGTTACTGCGGCCGAAATTTATGGAATTCGAGGATCGTGGCGGTATTCTGCCCGTCCACACCACTGGTCTGTGGGCGACCGGCAAGTATGGGGTGTCACAGGGGGCGTTGACCTATGACGTGTATGTCGGCAATGGTAGCCGCATCCTCTCCGATGCTCCCGCGAATGGCGTCCTGGATCCGAGCAATACCAGGGATGATAATGGCAGCAAAGCCACAGGATTCAATTTGGGTTACCAATTCGGAGGCTTTCTGGAAGGATTACGGCTTGGCGCGCACGGCCTCAGGCAGGAGGTAGGTACTTATGTCAGTGCGTCCTCAACGCCTGCCAACCGGACGATGCTGAAAACGGTTGGTGGCTACATGGTTTATATCAATAATAATTGGGAAGGGATCACCGAGTACTACCGGTTTAACAACCAGGATTTGTCCGCAAGCACGGGGAGCCATAAAAGCTGGGCGAGTTTTGTGCATCTTGGCCATTCCTTCAGTACGGGGCTTACGCCCTATGTGCGCGCGGAAAAGGCTGATCTTAACCAGGATGACAGTTATTTCGCGCAGCAGGCTAGTGGCCGATCCTACACGCGTCAGGCGTTGGGCATCCGTTACGACGTGAATCCCAGGGCGGCCATCAAGTTCGAAATCAATCGTACCAAGCAAACTGATAGTCCCCCTTCCGCCGGGAGTTTCAATGAAGCGCGCGCGCAATATGCCATTCGGTTCTAAAAAAAGAGGGGGCATCATGCGAATCAAACCTGCGATGGTGTCTTGTGCCGCAGCGCTGTGGCTGGTGTATACCGTGGCTGCGGATGCGGGTGAGATCTACGCCATCACCCATTCCTGCATGCCTATAACCAATGGCGATGTGGGAAGTATATTTCTGGGCGAAAGGCAAAGGGTTGATGGAGTCAATCTTGTTCCGGCGGATAATGAAGCCGCCCAAGAAGAGTTCCTTAGCAAGTTTCTCAAGATCAGCAGGGTCAGGTACGAGGACGTTTGGGCAAAAAAGGCATTTCAGGAGGGGCTTACCGTTCCCCAAAGCAAGCGAGACGATGTCGAGGTTATCCAGTTCGTCAAACGCACACCGGGAGCAATTAGCTACATGGCATCTTCTCCCCTTTTCTTCCAATTGACAAAAATCTGTTCTCGATCCCACATTTTCACGCCTATACCATAGAAACCTGCAGGATGAGAGAAATAACAAAATGCGGCGGGGCGTCACTGCTCCGAAATAACGCTCGTCATTGCATCTGCGGTTTTTAGCGGCCTGCCGGGTCAAATGTTCCCATCAGCTGTCCCATATTGACCGGGTCATCGGGCTGGAGGGTCGAAGCAAGATCGACGCAATCCGCGCCGAACAGCACGATCACCGTCGAACCCATGTTGAAGCGCCCCATCTCCGCGCCGTGCTCCAGCATGATGGGGGAATCCTGGTAATTCCAGGTCTGCGGGTTAGTGCTGGGGTGTGGGTTGATCAGCCCTGCCCAGACGGTCTCGATACCTGCGACGAACAGCGCGCCGACCAGGATCAGCGCCATCGGCCCGGCAGGGGTATCAAAGATCGTGACCAGCCGTTCATTGCGGGCGAACAGGCCGGGCACATAGCGTGTGGTGCGTGGGTTGACGCTGAACAGGCGGCCGGGGATATAGGCCATTTCTTGCAAACGCCCCGTCAGTGGCATGTGGATGCGGTGGTAGTCCTTGGGGGAGAGATAAATTGTGGCGTAGCGCCCGCCGGCGAACAGAGTTGCCCGCTCCGGTGAGCCACCCAGCAGGGTCTCCAGGCTGTAATCGTGTCCTTTGGCCTGGAAGATGCGTCCATCCACAATATCGCCAGCCTGGCTCACCGCACCATCGACCGGGCAGGCGATTTCGCCTGGACCGTGTACTATTGGGCGTGCTCCAGGCTTCAGGGCGCGAGTGAAAAAAGTGTTGAAGTCCGGGTAGGCAAGCGGGTCGGGCTCCAGAGCGATGCCCATGTCCACCTGGTAACGCTTGATAAACCATCGAATCTGCCATTTTTTCCAGGCCGGCCAGCGCGCGCGCGTCAGGATATACATGAGTTGCGTGAGCCAATGGTGCGGCAGCGGGTACTGGGTAAGCAGGGTTTTTAGATGGTCAGAAAGCGAAGAGGACGTGATCGGCGAATCGGCCATGCGGAAAATGAGTCCCTGTTTTGTAGTCAAACGCGCCACTGTACCAAAAATACCCGCTTTTGGGCAGTGTTGCATGGTGTTTAATCAGGGTGGTTGCTAGAATTTAGATATGGATGAAGAACTTGACACATTGTCCGCGCAGGTAGGCGATGCCTTGCGGCGCCATGGTTTCATGCTCGCCACCGCCGAGTCCTGCACGGGTGGCTGGGTGGCGCAGACCGTGACGGCGGTGGCGGGTAGCTCGCAGTGGTTTGAGCGCGGTTTTGTCACCTACACCAATATCGCCAAGCAGGAGATGTTGGGCGTGCGTGCTGCCACCCTGGCCGAATTTGGCGCGGTCAGTGAACAGGCAGTGCGCGAGATGGCCCAGGGGGCGCTCAACAACAGCCATGCCCAGATCAGCCTTGCCATCAGCGGTATCGCCGGGCCGGGCGGGGCTACCCTCGATAAGCCGGTAGGAATGGTGTGCTTTGCGTGGGCGGGGATAGATATGCCCGTGCGCAGCCGCACCGAACATTTTTTAGGCAACCGCGAGGCGGTGCGGCGTCAGGCGGTGTTGGCCGCCTTGCGTGGCGTGCTGGCAACCCTTGACGAACGTCGCTGAACAACAAATGCAGAGCACTCCGGCGGACCAGGCCAAGGAGGGTTTGACTCAGCGGCTGTTTTTCGCTCTATGGCCGGACGATACCCTGCGCCGGCAGTTGGCTGGGCTCGCGGAGGATATCGGTTCGCGCGTGACAGGCCGGATTGTGGCGGAGGATAACCTGCATATCACGCTGGTCTTTCTTGGCGCCCTGAACAGCGCGCGCAGGCAATGCGCGGAGGAGGTGGCGGCAGCCATCCGGTGTGAGCGGTTTACGCTGACGCTGGACCGGACTGGCTATTGGTCCACGCCTCGTATCCTGTGGGCCGGTTCGATGCAGACCCCGGAGGCATTGCAATCGCTGGTGAGTGCATTGCAGACTGGCTTGGCGAACTGCGGCATCCCCCTCGAAACCCGGCCCTACCAACCCCATTTGACGCTCATGCGCAAGGTGGTTCGCCGTCCTGCCGCAGCCGCCATTGGCCCCATGGATTGGCGCGTCCAACGGTTTTGCCTGGTGGAGTCTGTCTCCGGGAGCAAGGGCGTAAGTTACCGAGTACTGGCGTCCTGGTGCTTGGGGTAAAGTGCATAGGCTGGATTGCGTTGCCGCCCCCACTGGGCTCACGCGGAATCAAAGATCGCTATGTACGCAACGGGTGGTTTGATTTTTTATTGTTTCTGGTTATTTTATGGAAGATCTAAACGGTGGGGCGGATGCTTGTCCGTGTGGGCACAGAAGGCGTGCCCACCCTACTGGACTGTCAAGAAAATGCTATTGGCCAATGCCATGCCATTAACAACAATGATTGCCACGCGCACAAAAATCCTTTGACATTTAGACTAATTCTAATATAGGATTAGCCAACGATCGCGAATCACTTCACACCCATGAAGCAACCCGAGGAGACTGAGTCATGAACAGCACGAGAAAGATAATCATCACAATAGCCGCCTCCGCCACGTTGGCTTGCGTGATATCTGCGTCAGCTTGGGCATCTGACGCGTCCACTACGGCAACCAGTGCTGCGTACCAAGGATATGGTTACGGCAAGAGATATGTCCCGTTGAATGCCGGGTTTGAGGTTGCTGCGGATGCTAAAGATGCCGCTAATCCTGAGGGATATAATTATGGCAGGCAGTATCAAAGGATACCCCACGAGGGAATATCCCAACCGGAAAAATCTTCTGGCGGTGTTGGCTATGAGTATGGGAAACAGTACCAGCGCTTAGGCTAAGCTGAGATATAAATAACGTCAGCCAGGAGCGGAAGTACGCCCTTGGCTGACATTTACAAGACAGTGGGCAGCATACTGGGCAACTTTTCTAAAAATCAAAAGGTTTAACTACCGCAACAAAAAACTCCCTTTTAGCACCACTCACATTTGTAGTCGCAACCCCAGCCTTGACATCATAACCAGCAAATCCTTTGCCTACGCTGAAGCCGTAATCAAGGATATTTTTGCCTTGGTCTGGCATTTTGGAACCGGCACGGACGTTCACATGGATTCCCGAGAGCGTTCCATCCGCCACAATTTCAGCGTAATCATAGCCATCGCCCAAAACATAAGTGGTGTGGAGCATCTTGTAACCACCACCAATATAAAATTCATTAAAGTCTTTGTGAGCCGAATTCGTGAACTGGCGTGTCACAGCTCCAACATTGTAATTGAAGTCGCCTAATTTTCTGGAAACTCCTCCATAAACATCCGCCTCAACGCCTTTTGCGTTCGCCTTGTCTACGTTCGACGCCCACGTCCCAAGATACATACCTGATGAATGCCTATAGTCCAACCCACCCTGAAGGGCTGGTCCGCCATTCGTCTGACTCACACCATGAAAGACAAAGTTACTCGTAACACCAAGATTGGCGGATAACTCAGCTATTGCGGATGTTGCGCACACCAAACTCAGCATGCTGGATAAAACGATTGTAGAATGCTTGATTGATTTCATTAGTTGCTTGCCCTCTGGGCCATAAAAAAACAAAAGTGAGTCAGCGATATAAAAACCACTTAATCCTTTATCGGCTACAGG